>JANLRV010000041.1:0-23589 GCA_031361905.1 Actinomycetes bacterium | reverse complement strand
CGCTCCGGCTGGCCGATCTCGCCGACCCGAAATGGACGGCCGCGAAGGGCTCCCGCTACCTCTCGCGACGCCTCCTCCAGGGCCAGGACCCGCAGTGGCTCGCGTTCCTCGACCGGCACGGCCGCCAGCTCTCCTATCGCGTGATCTACGAGCGCCAGTCGCGGGTCGCGCAGTGCGTGATCAGCGCGTTCGGGTCGCTCGCCGACGCGAAGGCCGTCGAGGCCGAGGTCATCCCGTTCACGCTCGTCGCGCGCGCGGCCGGCCAGCTCGGCACGGTGCGGCTCGTCGACCGGCTCGGTCCGGATGGCGGTCACGCCGCCCAGTACGAGTCCACGACGAAGGCGGGAGCGACGCGGCAGACCGCGATCGCGAGCTGGCGCCGCGGCGTGCTCGCGATCTCATGCGTGGAGGCGATGAAGGTCGACGCGCCGGCCTCGATCCGCCGCGTCGTCAAGATCGCGACGGCCCAGGACCTGCGGATCGTCTCGGAGCTCCCCGCGCAGTAGCGGGCGCAGCCCCCGCTGAACGGCTTCGAGCACCGTTCGGCGAGCGCGGTACGATCCGACCGTGACCGGAACGGCCCCGATCGAGTTCCACGAGCGACGCCGCGCGCCGGTCCGCGAGTTCACGCTGATCCCCGCCGGGTTCCTCGTGCTGGCGGGATTCGCGATCCATCGCCCGATCGCGATCGTGCTCAGCGTGGTCGCCGCGATCGCGATCGCCGTCGCCGGCCAGCGCTTCCACCGCACGCACTGGATCGAGGACTACCTCCTCACCGCCGACCGGCTCGAGGTGCGCGCGCCGACCGGCGTCGGCTGGACGCTCGCCCTCGCCGACGTCGTCGGCGTGACCGTCCGCGGCAACAGGGCGACGCTCGAGCACCGCGACGGCCGTCGCTACGTGCTCGGCCACGTCCGGCGCATCCGCGCGCTTCAGAAGCAGCTCGAGGCGGCCTTGCCGAGCCTTCCGATCGCGCTCGAGTGGGATCCGCTCTGTCGCACTTGAGGCGTACGCTGGTAACCGCGCGGTCGGCGCGGATCCGCTCGACGGCGCCGGGTCGTGCGTGAGCACGGTCGATCTGGCCGCCTACGTGGACGGCGAGCGCCGCGATGTGACGGGCGACCTGGCGACTGCCGTCGCCCAGGCGCGCGAGCGGGATGGCTTCATCTGGCTCGGCCTGCTCGATCCGACCGGCGACGAGCTCGCCGAGATGTACGCCGCCCTGCCATCCCACGAGTCGGCCGAGCCGGACCTCTCCCATGCGGTCTGCCGCGCGTACGGAGACGGCCTGCGGGTCGATCTCGCGACCGTCCGCTACGTCGACCGCGACGAGGTGATCGAGACGGGAACGCTGAGCCTGCTGCTCGCTCCCGGCCTCTTCGTCAGCGTGCGCCGCGGCGCCGGCAGCCCGCTCGCCGAGGCGAGACGCTACTTCGAATCGAAGCCCGACCTGATCCGCCGAGGTCGCGCAGCGGCGCTCGTGACCGTGATCGACGAGGTGATCCACGACTACGAGGAGGTCGTGCGCTTCGTCGAGGTCGACATCGAGCAGGTGGAGGCCCAGGTCTTCTCGTTGCACGCCGAGAACCCGGCCGAGCGCATCTATCGGCTCTCGCGCGAGGTGGCGCAGTTCGCGCGCGCGATCGCTCCCCTGACGGCCGAGCTCGATCGCCTCGCACGCGGACACTTCGACGCGGTCCCGCGCGAGACGCGCCCCGACTTCCGCGACGCGCACACCCAGCTCCTGCGGGTCGAGACGCAGGTGAGCGGCTGCCGCGATCTGCTGACCAGCATCCTCCACGCGAACCTCGCGCAGATCGCGGTGCGCCAGAACGAGGACATGCGCAGCATCACGGCCTGGGTCGGGATTCTCGCGATCCCGACGATGGTGGCCGGGGTCTACGGGATGAACTTCGACCACATGCCGGAGCTGCACTGGCGCTTCGGCTATCCGCTCGTCGTCGCGATCACGCTGGCCGCGTGCTCGCTCCTGTGGCGACGGTTCAAGCTCGCCGGCTGGATCTGACCCGGAGGAACGTCCGGTAGTGGTCGGCGCTGTAGTACGCAGAGCCGTCATCGCCCGTCACGAGCCGGCGCGGACCGCGATTGACGCCGAGCACGTGTCGCGCGACATCCCACTCGCGGTAGTGGATGCGCACGCCGGAGCTGCTGCGCCGCGGCAGGTGGTGCTCGAAGTTGCCGAAGCGCCGGCCGCCGACGTAGCCGGTCGGGGCGTGGCCTGTCCGGTCGATCACGGCGAGCGTGTCGAGCGCGGCGCGTGGGACGCCTGCGACCGCCCCGCCGGGAGGCGGAGCGGAGGTCGTGGCCGCGCCCGCTCCGCATCCCGCGAGCACGAACGCGGCGAGCAGCGCGAGCAGTCGCATCCCCGGGATCCTAGATGAGTGATCTCGCTGTGCGCGGGTGTTCTGGGGTGTGTCTCGGACGGTTCTGGCGTTCTGCTCGCTGCGAGCCGGCAGGCTGCGTCGACTGCTCGGGGATCGGTGTCATGTCTGCCGTCTCGCAGCGAGCGCCACTGCGGGGTTTACGGGCTTGTCGTTGCGTCCGTGCAGCGCCAGCGCCCGGAAACCCCACCAGAACGCAACGAGCCAGCGCCCAGAACACCCGAGCAGACCGAATCGCTCATCTAGATGAGTGATCTGCGGTGTGCTCGGGTTCGGAAATCCGCGCTTGAGGTCCGGCGGACTCGTGCCGATAGCGGCCAGAGACAGCTTTCGACCGCGCAACCACCGGAGCTCCCCGGCCAATGACCGAGACACTCGCACGCCAGATCACCGACCTCCTCGAGCGCGTTCGCGTTGACGCTCGCACGGCCGGTGTCGACGGCACGGCGACGATTCGCGTCGCGGATGCCTACGTGAGCCTCGTGCTGCACGAGGATGACTCGTTCATCCAGGCCGAGGCCGTCGATCACGACGCCCGCGCGACCGGCATCCCCTTCTCGGCCGATCAGCGCAGCGCGCTGCTCGACCTCGGCTGGAACGCGCACTTCGGCTGCAACTTCCGGCGCCAGTTCGGGATCACGAGCCGCCTCGACCTGGCCCGCGTCGGCACGACGATCGCGCGGACCTTCAAGGTCGGGTACGACGTCCCGGAGGACGCACCCGTGCAGCTCGAGACGGGCTCGACGACTCCGCTGACCTACGCCTTCGCCTGCGCCGACATGCAGCGGGCCTTCGTGCAGATGGTCGAGAGCGGGCTCGGCAAGCGCCTCGAGTCGCCCGACGAGATCGCATCGCTGTTCGACTACTGGTCCGACGTCCTCGACGACGAGCACCTCGCCTTCCGCCTGATCGCCCTGATGGAGCGCTCGAGCATCCCCGTGCTGCGCATCGCGGCCGAGAACCGGCTCTGCCGGATCCCGCCGTCGCGCCTCTCGCTGCGCATCGGCGAGCGGCTCGTGCGCTATGCCAACGGCGATCTCGTGGAGTTCATCGACGGCGCCGAGCGTCGCGCGAAGGCTCCGACCGAGGACCACTGGCAGCGGCTCTGGGCCGTGGTCGAGACCTCCGGTCTCCGGGGCCTGCCGAAGATGACCGCACGAGACGGGATCTGGGAGCTTCGGCTCTCGCAGGGATCCCGAGACATCGAAGTCGCGGGTGACCTCCCGCTGCCGGCTTCGATCAGCACGATCGAGCAGCTGCTCGAAGCCGTACTGGGCGACACCGAGCCCGAGCCCGAGGCCGAGGAGGCCCTGATGTCCGATCCACACACCTTCCATGTCCTCGAGCGCCGCTTCGACGAGCTCGTCGAGGGCGCAGCGCTCGATCCCTCCCTCAGCGTCTTCGAGCGTCTCTACGCCCGCAGCGGCGGAGCTGTCTCGGCGCCCGTGCCGAACGAGCCCGCGGTGCTGCTCGCCTGGGCGGCCGACGCGATCTTCAGCGCCGAGGCGCTCAACCGGCCGCCGGCCTTCTCCGACCCGGACGGTCTCCGGATCGAAGCGGTCTTCAGTCCCGCCCATCCGCCGGCCGTCGTGATCTCGCTGCGCGAGCCGGACGGCGAGTTCTGGATCACGACCGGCCATCTCGATCCCCGTCAGATCGCACCGACCGGCACGGCCGATCGTGTCTCGACGCTCGCCTGCATCGAGCGCGTGCTCGTCCATGCCAACGAGCTGGTGGCGTTCATCCTGCCGGCCGAGCCCGCTGCAGTAGCCGAGGCCTCGAGCGTCGAGCAGCCTGAGGCTCCCGTGGCCGAGCTCACGCCCGTCGTCGAGAATGCGCCGACGGTGCTCCCGGCCGGCACGTTCCCGACGCCCACCTGGGTGGATGTCCCGCTGCCGCCCGTCGCGACGCCCGCGCCCGTCTTCGGCTCGGCCGCTCCCGCACTCGCCTACGACCCGGCTCCGGTCGACGGGGTCGGCCTCGGCTCGCACGGGACTTCGGTCGACTCCGCCGTCCCCAGCCACCTCTCGATCGTCCAGGAGCACGGCGTCGTCGAGACCGATCCGGCACCGGCCGCGCTCGAGACGGCGAGCGAGACCGATCAGCCGATCGAGGCGTCCGAGACCACGACCGACGAGGTCACGCCCGAGCCGGTCGCTCCCTCGCCGTGGAACGGTCCCGCGCCGGGTGCCATGCCCGTCTGGGCGCCGGTGGCCGCGCCGATCTCGCTCGCACCGCCGCTCCACGAGGACGCCCCGGCCACCGAGCCGGCCGTCGCCGCCGAGCCCCAGGCGATCAGCCCGCCCGTGTTCGCGTTGCCGGCGCCCGAGGCACCCACCCTCGCCTCACCGGTCTTCGACGCCGTACGTGCGGTGCCCACGACCGAAGCTCCCGCCGACCTCCCTGCCCTCGCGCTGCCCGTTGCCGAGCCGGAGCTCGAGGCGGTTCCCCCGCCCGCGGCCCCGCTCGCCGATCTCTGGTCACCGCAGCCACAGCCGCAAACCCAGCCGGAGCTCCAGATCGAGCCCGAGCCGGAGGCGCTGACGCCCGAGGCCTGGATGCCGACGGCACCTGACCCCGAGCCCGTCGCCGAGTCGCCCTTCACGTGGGCGCACGACACCCCGGCACCGACCGAGTACGTCCAGGCACCAGAGCCGCAGCCTGCTCCGGCGGCTGCTCCCGAGCAGCAGCTCGCGAGCCCGTTCGGCTTCATGGCGCCGAGCCCGGTGGCCGCGCACGAGCCGGTCGAGATCGCGATCGAGCCCGCCCCGGCCCCCCTCGCGCAGCCGCTCGACGGCAGCGCCACGATGCCGTTCGGCTACGTCGCGGCGAACGAGCCGGCGGTCGAGCCCGAGGTGCCGGCCGAGAGCATGTCGTCGCTGCTCGGGATCTCGATCCGCTACCCCGAGTTCGTGCGCGAGGACAGCGATCGGCACCGCTGGGACATGGCGCTGCTCGAGGCGGCCCAGATCTTCAACCTCCCGGTCACGGCGAACGAGGTCCAGGTCGCCGCGCAGAACATCTACCGCGGGGTCGGGTAGCCGAGCCGGCGACACCCGGGGATCCGCTGGCTCGAGGTCTCATCCCGGCAGCACGCCCGGAGAGCCGCGAGCGCGCGCGATTGCCCGTCAGCTCACGGGTCTCCGGGGACGCCGTAGGACGGCGCCGCCGTCGGTTCGATCGCGCGGTTGACGTAGTCGTCGAGCTGCGGCTGCCAGAGCTCCCACAGCCGCGCGAGCTCGCCGATCGGATCGTCGTGCCAGTCGACGCGCAGGTCGGCCACGGGCCACGACACGCGGTCGGCGATCAAGAGCCCCGCCGAGCGCACCGGGCCGGTCTCACCGCCCGCCGCGAGCGCGGCGGCGAGCGCTGCCACGAGCCGATCGCCGAAGGCCGAGTCGGTGCCGGCGAACGCGTCGACCATGGCTGCCGGCACGCCGTCGCTCGCGAGCAGGTTGCCGGCGGCGACCGCGCCCTCCCCCTCGGCACTCGCATGCACGCCGAGCGTCTTCGCACCCGAGAACGCGCCCGTCCGGCCCTGCGCGTCGACGACCGTCAGCTGGCGGTACGCGGCGGTGCGCTCGCGCGCGACGAGCGCCGCGAGCGCGGCGGGCGCCGGCGCGGCGGCGAGCTCGTCGAGCAGCGCCGGTCCGAGGCGCGGGTCGGTGATGTTCTGCGTGCAGACCGCGCCGACGCCCGCCCGCACGTGCGCGCAGCGAGCCGCGACGGCGGGGCTCGACGATGAGATCACGATCCCGAATGCCCCCGTCCGCGGGCAGCGGGCAGCGAGCGAGAACGTCACGATCGCACGGCGGTCACGTCGACCTCGACGAGCCACTCGGGCCGCGCGAGGGCCACCACGACGAGCCCCGTGAACGCGGGGTGAACGCCCTTCAGCCACGTTCCGAGCACCCGGTAGACCGGCTCGCGATAGCGGATGTCGGTGAGGTAGACGACGACCTTGCAGATCTCCGCGAGGCCGGAATCGCACTCGCCGAGCAGCTGCGCGATGTTCTGCATGCAACGCTCGGCCTGGCCCGCCGGATCGCCGATCGCGACGCTCTCGCGCGTCTCGAGGTCTTGCGCCACCTGGCCGCGCAGGTAGATCGTGTCGCCCGCGACGACGGCCTGGCAGAGGTCGTTGTCGAGCGCTTGCTCGGGGTAGGTGTCCTTCGTGTTGAACGGGCGGATGCGTCGGTGCGTGGTCATGCCCGCACCGCATCGCTCGGTTCACGGATCGACTCGCGGTACCCCTCGCCGGTGCGGATCATCCGTGCAGTCTCCCGCACGGCTGAAAATCCGGCAACTCGATCCTTCCGCATCTAGTTTCGGCGAAATTGATCGTGGACCGATTCGGCCTCGATCCACCAGCCGATCGCGCGCGCCGACGGCGGCGCAAGCGGCGCGGCCGGGTCGAGCCGTCGCGGGCTCCCGAGCAGCCAGCCGCCATCCCGCGGCACCGCCTCGCAGATCAGCTCGGCGTAGGCGAGATCGCGATCCGCGGCGACACCCGAGCCGAAGACGCGCTCGGCCGCGAGCGACGCGTTCGCCTCCGCGCGGGCCCGCAGCAGCCGGTCGACGTCGTTGCGGGCGAGCTCGCCCGCGTGCGCCGCGAGCACGTGCCGCAGCTCGGCGAGCCGGTCGGCGCCGAACGCGCAGATCAGCGTGGGAAAGGGCAGATCGGCCCAGATGCCCCACATCCACCACGCCGTCGTGCGCCCGGCCAGCGCGTTGCGGACCGCCCGGCCCACGAGCTCGTGCGCGTGATGCCCGTCGTGCGGCGACGGCGAGACCACGATCGCCGGGTCGAGCTCATCGCAGAGCTCCGAGAGCGCCCGGGTCAAGACGCGCTCGGCCTGCACGAGATCGTCGCCGCGGGAGATCGCGAGGGGTGGCTCGAGGATGCGCAGCTCGAAGCGCGCACGGGCGCACGCCTCGACGACCTCGGCTCGACGCCGTTCGTGATCGGCGGGCCGCCCGAGACCGCAGGCGACGTTGACGATCCGCGCTCCGGCATCGCGGAGCGCCATCAGGGCGGCGGGTGCGCCGACGGCCTCATCGTCGGGATGCGGTGAAAGATGAACGACGACCACAGATGCAAAGTCAACCAGTTGAGTGACATGCGAGGCGAGCAGGATGCCGACATGACTGCAATGGCCGCTCACCCTTCCATCAGCACCCTCGAAGGCGCCGTCGCTGCCGCGCCCGACCCGGGCGCCCGCATCTACGCGCTCCAGACGCTCGCCGATGCGCTCACGGAGGTCGATCCCCAGCGCGCCCTCGACACCGCGAACACCGTCGCGCGAATGGCGGTCGGCCTCGAGAATCCCACCATGCAGGCACGCGCCACGACCACGCGCGCTCGCAGCTACTTGCGGCTCGGCCACTTCGACGAGGCGCTTGACCTCGCACACGAGGCGCTCGGCGTGCTGGATGAGACCGGTGACAAGGCCGGATCCGCGAAGGCGCTCCTGACGCTCTCCGAGATCCACGAGGAGCTCGGCGACCTGCGGCGCTCGCTCGACGCGTTCAAGGCGTTCCACGGGCTCGAGATGAGCGTCCGCGAAGGCACGCGCGAGGCGCTCGCCGCGCGCGCCGACGCCGAGGCCGAGGACGTCAACGGGATGCGCGGGATGGACTGGTTCCTCGCCCGGGCGACCGCGCTCTACGACCGCGCAAGCGCGGGCAGCGGCCGCATGACGGTGGCGATGATCGGCGTCGACGGAGCCCAGCTGGTGCTCGACGCGCACGGCCGAACCGTGCTCGACCAGGTGCTCGCGCGGGTCGGCGAGATCCTCCTGCACAGCTGCCGCACCGGCGACATCGTGGCGCGCTGCGACGCGACCTCGTTCGCCCTCGCGTTCCCGAACGGCGATGCCTGGACGGCGACCGCCGCCTGCGATCGCTTCCGGCGAATGATCGAGACCTGCAACTGGTCCGACCTCGACGAGGGCCTCGCCGTGACCGTCTCAGCCGGCGTCGCCGCAGGCACGCAGACGGGCACGCTCGACGATCTCGTGAAGATCGCCGAGACCGGCCTGGGTGCTGCCCTCTCGACGGGTCGCAACCACGTGCAGGCCCCGCCGCGAAGCTGAGCTCAGCTCAGGCGATCAGGCCGAGCGCCCGCACCGCGTCGCGCTCGTCGGTCAGCTCGGCCGCTGAGGCATCGATCCTGCCGCGAGCGAAGTCTGCGATCTCGAGCCCCTGCACGATCGCGTAGTCGCCCCCCGTGCACGTGCACGGGAAGGACGAGACGATGCCCTCTGGCACGCCGTAGCTGCCGTCTGACGGCACGGCCATGCTCGTCCAGTCGCCCGCGGCCGTGCCCTCGGTCCAGGTGCGCATGTGATCGAGCGCGGCGTTCGCGGCGCTCGCGGCCGACGAGGCGCCGCGCGCCTCGATGATCGCCGCGCCGCGCTTCGCGACGGTCGGAATGTACGTCTGCTCGTACCAGGCGTGATCGTCCACCAGCTCGTACGCGTTCCTGCCTCCGACCTCGCAGTGGTAGAGGTCGGGGAACTGGGTCGTCGAGTGGTTGCCCCAGATCGCCATGCGCCTGACGTCGCTCACCGTGGCACCGGCTCGGGTGGCGAGCATCGAGGTCGCGCGGTTGTGATCGAGCCGGGTCATCGCGGAGAAGCGGCGCGAATCGATCGCAGGAGCGTGCGAGAGCGCGATCAGCGCGTTCGTGTTCGCGGGGTTGCCGACGACGAGCACTCGCACTCCGGGACGCGCGTTGTCGGAGAGCGCTTTGCCCTGAGTCGTGAAGATCGCGCCGTTCGCGGCCAGCAGATCGGCCCGCTCCATGCCCTGCTTGCGCGGCATCGCGCCCACGAGCAGCGCGTACTCCGCATCGCCGAAGGCGACGCCCGCGTCGTCGCTCTTGACGATCCCGGCGAGCAACGGGAACGCGCAATCCTCGAGCTCCATCGCGACGCCGTCGAGCGCCTTCAGCGCCGGCGTGACCTCGAGCAGCTGCAGGATCACCGGCTGGTCCGGGCCGAGCATGGCCCCGGAGGCGATGCGGAAGAGCAGGCTGTAGCCGATCTGGCCGGCAGCGCCGGTGACGGCGACGCGAATGGGTTCGGGCATGCCGGAAGCGTACGAGAGAACGGGCGGTTGCAGCGTCGTGCCGGGCTCGGTCGTCAGAGGCCGTCGACGAACCGGCGGATGCGCCTGCACGCCTCGCGCAGCCGCTCCTCGCTCTCCGCGAGGCTGATCCGGACGTGCCCTGCGCCGCCCTCGCCGAACGCCTCGCACGGCAGCACCGAGACGAGCTCGCGCTCGAGCAGCTCGAGCGCGAAGGCCTTGCCGACGAGCCGCGTCTCGCGGATATCGACGACGATGAACATGCCGGCGTCAGGCATGCGGCAACGCAGCCCGGGCGCGCCGGAGAGCTCGTCGACGACGACCCGCGCCCGCGCGCGGTAGGCCTCGCGCATCGCCTCGGTCTCGGCGTGCTGCCGGCCGATCGCGACGGCCGCAGCATCCTGGATGAACTGCGGAGAGCCATACAGCATCGCCTGGCTGAGATTGGCGAGGAAGCCGACGAGCGAGGGTGGGGCGACCACCCAGCCGAGCCTCCACCCGGTCATCGCATGCGATTTCGAGAGGCTGCCGATCGAGACGACGCGGTCGTCGCAGCTCGCGAGCGAGAGCGGGCTCACGTGCTCCTCGGCGAACGTCATGCCGCCATACACCTCGTCGCAGATCAGCCACAGGTCGTTCGCGCGGCAGACCTCGCCGAGCCCGGCCATCTCGGCCTGCGTCAGCACCGCTCCGGTCGGGTTGTTCGGCGAGTTGATCAGCACGGCCCGGGTCCGCTCGGTCACCGCCGCGGCGACCGCTGCCGGGTCGAGATGGAACCCGTGCTCGGGGTCGAGCGCGACGCGCGCCATGGTCGCACCGGTGGCGCCGATCACGGCCTCGTACGTGACGTACGCGGGATCGGGCACGATCACCTCGGTGCCGGTCTCGAGCAGGCACATCGCGGTCGCGAAGAGGCTGCACTGCGCGCCGGGGAACGAGACGATGCGCTCCTGCCCGATCGGCCGCCCGGCGAGCCGCGAGGCGTGGGGCGCGATCGCGTCAAGCAGGGGCTGCTCGCCTCGCATCGGGCTGTAGTGCGTGCGCGACGAGCGCATGCTCGCGACGGCCGCATCGATGATCGCGGGCGGCGTGTCGAAATCGGGATCCCCGATCGTGAGCACGATCACGTCCTCGCCGCGCTCTTGGCGGCTCACGGCGAGGTCATGGACGTGCCAGGCCTCGGATCCCTCCCCGCTGACTCGTTCAACAAGCGTGCTAAAGCGCATTGGTCACACGATAGTGACGAACCGGAGCGGGCGAAGCGCTATGGCAAAGGTGCGTCGAAATCGAACACAAATAGCCACTCGCCGTTGAATAGCCCGGGGCCAGACCCCGAGCTATGCAACGCCGGATCGACATTTCAGTCGCATGGGCATAGGCTAACGCCGTGGATTGGCTGACCGACTCGGC
Organism: Actinomycetes bacterium; assembly: GCA_031361905.1. GTDB lineage: Bacteria > Actinomycetota > Thermoleophilia > Gaiellales > JALYLC01 > JANLRV01. The sequence continues at coordinate 12,688 of JANLRV010000041.1, read as the reverse complement.
TCGGCTTCGCGCGTTCGTCTGCGTCGCCGACGCTGCCAGCTTCACGCGCGCTGCTGAGGCGCTCGGCACCAGCCAGCCGACGGTCTCGACGCTCGTGGCGGCACTCGAGCGCCGCGTCGGCACGCCGCTCTTCGATCGGCGGCGCGGCGCCGTCACGTTGACGAAAGCAGGTGCCGCTCTGCTTCCCCGCGCGCTCGAGATCATGCGCGTCGCCGAGCAGGCGACCGTCGCGATCGACGCGGCCACCCACCCCGAGCGCCGGCACCTCGCGATCGCCGGCGGCGAAGGCCTGGTCACCTACACGCTCCCGGCCGCGCTCGCGCGGCTCCGCCGCCAGCTCCCGGGGCTGACGACCGCCGTGATCGTCGGCGACGAGACGCGGGTCTTGCAGGCCGTGCGCAGCGGCGAGGCCCAGTGCGGGCTCGTCACCGATCTCGCGGCACCGCACGACCTCGTGCTCGAGCCCTACGCCGAGGACGAGCTGCTCGTAATCTGCGCGCCCGGCCACGCGCTCGACGGCACCACGATCGACCTCGCGGCGATCGCACGCCACGGGCTCGTCGTGCGGGACGCGGCGAAATCCGACCGCCGGCAGCTCGAGAAGCTGCTCGCGGAGGCGGGCGTGAAGCCGAGCTCGCGCCTGGTCGTCGAGAGCCTCGAGGCCGTCAAGCGCTGCGTCGAGGCGAACCTCGGCATCGCCTTCGTGCCAGGCGTGAGCATCCGGCGCGAGCTGGAGGCGGGCACGCTCGTCCGCGTGCACACCCACGAGCCCCTGCCGACGATGCGCCCCTGCCTCGCACGCGAGCCCGGTCAGCCGACGAGGCTCGTCGAGCTGCTGCTCGAGGCCCTGCGGGCGGGCTAGATGACTGATTCCGGTTCGTTGGGGGTTCTGGGGTGTGTCTCGGCTGGTTCTGGCGTTCTGCTCGCCGCGAGTCGACCCCCGGATCGCTGCTCGAGAGGCGTTGCGGCGAGTGCGGGCCGTCTCGCGGCGAGCGCCACTCCGCGGTTTCCGGGCTTGTCGTTGCGTCTCTGCAGCGCCTGCGCCCGGAAACCCTCTTCGCAGACCTGCGTCGATCGCAGATCAGCTCACACCGCTGTCAAGCTTCGCTTGACAGCTGACGCAACGATCCAGCGCCCAGAACTCCCAACGAACCGGAATCACTCATCTAGTACAGGGACAGGTTCGCGGCCGCGCGCGCGACCGCAACCCGCTGGTGCTCTTCGAGAGGCCGCGAGGACCGCGTTCCGTCAGGGAGCATCGCCGCGAAGTCGACCGGCGTGGTCTCGCCGCTCAGCTGCTCGAGCGTCGCGAGCCCGCAGTACGGGACGTAGAACGAGGAGTACCCGCCCTCGTGGCACATCACGATCCGGCCGGCGCAGAGCTCGTCGGCGGCCGTCATCAGCCGAGCCGTCAGCCGCCGGTAGTCCTCCGAGCTCAGGCACATGCGCCCGAGCGGGTCGTAGGCGCTCGCGTCGAAGCCGGACGCGACGATCACGATCTCGGGGCGGTGCAGCCGCAAGGCGGGCTCGACGACCTGCTCGAACGCCGCGTCGTAGGCCGCGATCCCGGACCCCGGCGGCAACGGGATGTTGAGGTTGCGACCGCGCCCCTCGTCCTCGCCGACCACGTCGACGCCACCACGCCCGACCGGGAAGAGCTGGTCCTGGTGCAGCGAGATCGTCAGCACGCCGGCGTCTCGCAGGAAGATCGTCTCGCTGCCGTTGCCGTGATGGACGTCCCAGTCGACGATCGCGACTCGCTCGATCCCGCGCACGTGCTGCAGGTGACGGACCAGCACGCCGATGTTGGAGAACAGGCAGAAGCCCATCCCCTGCGCCGGCTCGGCGTGATGCCCGGGCGGCCGGCAGAGCACGTAGGCGTTGCAAACCGTGCCGGCGAGAACGGCATCGGCGGCCTCGATGCATCCGCCGGCGGCGAGCGCGGCGATCTCGAAGCTGTGTCGCCCGAATGGCGTGCCGCCTCCGGCGTCGCCGCCGGTGTGCGCGCTCGCGCGGCTGATTGACTCGACGTGCTCGGGCGTGTGCACCCGCAGCAGCTCCTCCTCGGTCGCCGCCCGCGCCCGCACGCGCACGAGGTGGTCCTCGAGGCCGCTCACCGCGACGAGGCCGGCGAAGCGGCGCTTCGTCTGGGGGCTCTCGGTCGATCCCTCAGGCTCGAGGAACGCCTCCCGCGGGTAGCTCAGGAAGTCGGTCCAGGTGCGGGCGTCATGCCAGCCGTACAGCTCTTCCCAAACCCATCCGGTCGCCATCGGGCTGACTCTAGACGAGTGATTCAGCGAGATGAGTATCGTGCGGCCGTGCGCTCCGCATTCTGGACGTGGGTCGGCAACGCCGTCGCCCTCTACATCGCCGTCGCGGCGAGCGGCGGCGCGCAGCTCTCCGGCTGGACGGCGCTCGCGCTCGCGTCCGCGGTCTTCGGCGTCGTCAACTTCATCGTCAAGCCGATCGTCTTGATCCTCTCGCTCCCGCTGATCGTGCTGACCGTCGGCGTCGCGCTGTTCTTCATCAACGCGCTGATGCTCGCGATCACGGATTCGCTCGTCGGCGGGCTCAGCTTCGGCTCGAACTGGTCGCTGCTCGGCGCGACGCTGATCGTCTGGCTCGTCAACCTCGCGATCGCGCTGATCCCGGGGCCGTGGCAGGACGACAAGCGCAAGCGGCCACGGAAGCGCGCGAAGGCGAGCGCGTGACGTCGCAGGGTTGCCAATTTCTGTGAGCTGAGATTAAGTGGTGACGGGTGGGAATGACTTCCATCCATGCAACGGCGAACGCTCACCCCATTCCTGATCGGCCTTGCGCTTGTCGTCCCGGCAGCCGCCCGAGCCGACCCGTTCAACGTTGCCTGGGGTGGCCCCGTCCCGATCACGTCGGCCGGTTGGACGACGAACGCCGGCCACCCCGCGTGCAGCTTCGCCGGCAATGGCACGATCGCGCTCGGGGTCGGCACGTACGGGCCGGGCGTCGGCTGCTACTGGCACATGGCCGCGCCGGGAAGCGCGACGATCCTCAGCGTCACGGTCTCGTCCTACGGCTTTCGCAAGGCATCGCCGTCGCAGGTCTGCGGGCTCACGTTCGGCGCTCAGAACGTGCCGGCGCTGTTCGAGTCGTGCCGCGACGTGAACGGCTCGGACGTGATCACGACGAACAGCCTCGCCCGCACCGTCGACGTCGGCATCGCCGTCCGTGACAGCCTCGGGGCGACGATCACGAACGGGGTTGCCAACAACGTCAGCTTCACGAGTGGCTGGACGACCTTCAACGACCCCACGCCGCCGGTCGTCGCCTGGTCGACGAGCCCGAGCATCCAGACGTCGGATGCGATGAACATCCCGTGGGATGTCACCGATGCCGAGTCCCACCCGCACCACGTCGACGTCATCCTCGACGGGTCGCTGGCCGCCACCTTGTCGAGCGATTCCTGTGACAGCGTCTGGGCGTGCGGCGGGCACCTGGCCGGAACGGCGACGATCGGCGGTCTGACGGCTCTCGCCGACGGGCTGCACACCGTGACAGTGCGAGGCACCTCCGCCGGCGGGATCAGCCAGCACGCGGCCCAGGCCTTCGAGACGAATACCCACAGCCCGGCCGCGCCGGTCCTCACGCCGCTCGCGGTTGCCGCGGAGCGCGACGGCTGGTTCGGGCACGCGCCGCTCGCGGTCACCATCGTCGACCCGAGCGACGACGACGTCTCGGCCGGCACCGCGATCCTGCGCGGCCCCGATGGCAAGGAGACCTGGCGCACCGCCCTCGGCGCGAAGCCGCCGACGGTCAGCCTGCCGGCGCGATCGTTCGGCGCGGCTGGGACGTACGCGCTGACGGTCGAGCTGTGCGACAAGGTCGGCCACTGCGCGCGCTCGACGCGCGAGATCCGCTGGGACCACGACGCTCCGAGCATTCAGCTCGCGAGCGGGATCGCGTGGTCATCGGCGCCGCAACGCGTGACGCCCAAGGCGGTCGACGCCGCCGCAGGCGTCGCGAGCGTCGCCGTCGCCGTCGACGGCGCGACGACGCCGCTCGGCGCGGACGGAGCGTTCGAGCTGGCGACGGAGGGGGCGCACGCGATCGTCGTGACCGCGCGCGACCGCGCCGGCAACGAGACGCGGCTCGAGCGCACGCTCGGCATCGATCTGCATGCGCCGGTGGTGCGCGCCGTCGGCTTCGACGATGCGGCCCACGCGCTGCGAATCGACCTGACCGACGACCTCGCGGGAGTCGCGACCGTGCGCGCGACGCGAGCCGGGGTCGCCCTCGAGACGACGCTCGCGGCGAGCCGCCGCTCCGCGCTCGTGCGCCTGCCGCACGGCGTCGCGCTCGATGGCGCCGTGGTGCACCTCGACGTGCTCGATGGCGCCGCGCCCGCGAACGGGCTCGCCGTCGACGCCACCGCCGCGGTGCGTCCGAGCTCGCACATCCGCACGCTCACGAAGACGGCTCGCTCGATCTCGGCCAGCGCGGACAGCGCGACCGGCCAACTCGAGCTGTGGGCATTCCCCCGCCGCCTTCGCCCGCGGCGGATCGCGCTCGCGCCGCTCGTCAACGGCAAGGCGAAGCTGTCGCTGCCACGTCGCAGGCCCGCACGAACGACGCGCTTCGCGCTGCGCATCGGCTCGAGCGACACGCTGCGCGCAAGCCGGTTCCGCACGATCGGCACCGTCCGCGTCGCAGCGTTCGTCCGCGGCTTCCGCTTGAGCATCCGTGGCGACCGGCTGCTCGTGCGCGCCCGCTACACGGGGCGCGGAGAGGTCGCGCCGGTCCACCTGCTCGTCCGCGAGGCTGCCGGTGGACGCTGGGTCGAGGGTTGCGAGCAGCCATCCGGCGGCCTCGGCGCAACCCTGCGCCAGGACGGCACGATCGTCGGGGAGTGCCGGATCCCGCCGACCGCGCGCGGCGGCACCTGGCTCTACCGCCTGCAGGTCGCAGCGCGGCCGGCGCTCTGGCCCTGGCTCGCCACGCCATCGCCCGCCGTGCGGCTGACGCTGTCGCGCTAGCCAGGCCGCGCGGGTGCTAGCGTAGATCGGTTCCTGAAGACCGACGAGCATTCACCTTGGGCCGGCGACGCCCCCTGGTGCCGAGAGAGGACCGCATGGGAGAGAAGGTCGACGCCGTCATCATCGGCGCCGGGGTGATCGGCGCGTCGATCAGCTTCGAGCTCGCGAAGCGGGGCTACTCGACGCTGAACGTCGACAAGCTCCCGTCGGCGGCCTACGGCCCGACGTCGAACTCGTGCGCGATCGTGCGCGCGCACTACTCGTCGTTTGACGGCGTCGCGATGGCCTACGAGGGCTTCCACTACTGGAAGGACTGGCGCTCATACCTCGAGGCCCCGGACGAATCGGGCCTCGCCGAGTACATGCAGTGCGGCACGCTCCTGCTGAAGAGCTCATCGGGCCACGATCACAAGGTGCTGCCGCTCTACGAGAGGCTCGGTGTCCCGTTCGAGAACTGGGACACGGCCACGCTGAAGGCGAAGATGCCGATCTTCGACGTGCACGAGTTCTGGCCGCCGTCGCGCCCCTCCGATCCGGACTTCATGGCGCCGCGGACGGTGGAGCTCCCCGGTGCGATCTTCACGCCCGATTCCGGCTACGTGTCCGACCCGGCGCTCGCAGCGCACAACCTGCAGCGCGCGACCGAGGCGAGGGGCGGGCGCTTCCTCTTCCGCACGGCCGTCACCGGCATCCGCCGCGCGGGCGGTCGCGTCGCGGGCGTCACGCTCTCGGACGGCAGCGACGTCGACGCCGGGATCGTCGTCAACGTCGCGGGCCCGCACTCGTTCGTGATCAACCGCATGGCGGGCGTGGAGGACGGCATGAAGGTCAAGACGAAGGCGCTGCGGCACGAGGTGCACCATGTGCCCGCGCCCGAGGGCTTCGACTACACGCACGACGGGCACCACGTGTCGGACGGCGACAACGCGATCTACTTCCGGCCGGCGGCGGCAAACCACATCCTGATCGGGTCGGAGGATCCGCCCTGCGACCCGCAGGTCTGGGTCGAGAACCCGGACGACTTCAACCGCTCGGTCACGCGCGAGCAGTGGGAGGCGCAGGTGTACCGCTGTGCGCGGCGCATTCCGGGCCTGCCGATCCCGAACGAGATGAAGGGCGTGGTCGACCTCTACGACTGCTCCGACGACTGGATCCCGATCTACGACAAGAGCGACCTGCCCGGCTTCTACATGGCGATCGGCACGTCCGGCAACCAGTTCAAGAACGGCCCCGTTGCCGGTCACTGCATGGCAGAGCTGATCGATGCATCCGAGAAGGGCCACGACCACGACCGCGATCCGCTCGTCGTGAAGACCCGCTACACCGGTGCCGAGCTCGACATGAGCTTCTACTCGCGCCTGCGCGAGCTCAACCAGGACTCGAGCTTCTCGGTCAACGGCTAGCTGGCGGTTGCCAGATAGTGTCAGGCACTTTCTGGCAACCGCCCCCCGCCGCCTATTCTGTGGCTCGTGCACCAGCCCGACCGCATGAGCGCGATCCTCGACCGGCTGGCCGAGTCAGGCTCCGTCTCCGTCGCGCAGACGGCCGGCGAGCTCGGCGTGTCGGAGGCGACGATCCGCCGCGACCTCGAGCGGCTCGAGGAGCAGCGCCTGCTCACGCGCATCCACGGCGGCGCCGTCGCGCAGAGCGTGCTCTACGAGCTGCCGCTCCGCTATCGCAGCGCGCGCCACCAGGACGAGAAGCTGCGCATCGCCCGCGCCACCGTCGAGCGGCTCTTCGATGCGCAGAGCATCGGGCTGACAGGGGGCACGACCACGAGCGAGGTCGCCCGCGCGCTCGTCGAGCGGACGCGCATCACGGTCGTCACGAACGCGCTCAACATCGCCTCGGAGCTCGCGGTGCGGCCCAACATCAAGCTCGTGCTGACGGGAGGCGTCGCCCGTGCGGAGTCGTACGAGCTCGTCGGCCCGCTCGCCGAGCAGACGCTCGCCGCGCTCAATCTCGACGTCGTCGTCGTCGGCGCGGACGGCGTGGATCTCGCCGCCGGCCTGACCACCCACCACGAGGTCGAGGCGCACACCAACGCGGCCCTGATCGGCCGGGCCCGGCGCGTGATCGTCGCCGCGGACTCGTCGAAGCTCGGCCACGCGGCGTTCGCGCAGATCTGCCCGCTGAGCGCGGTCGACGAGCTCGTGACGGATGTCGGTGCGCCGCAGGCGATCGTGGACGCGCTGCGAGAGCAAGGGATCGACGTCACGACCGTTTGATCGATTGCGCTCGAATCATGCCTATTCCGAGCATGTACGAGCACCGAATGGTAGGCTTGAACGATCGCTCAGATCGTCGTCATCTCGCCCAACCCGGCGCTCGACCGCGTCGCGCTGACGCCCGGCGCCCGCGACCTCGGCACGCGCCGCGCGACGGTCTACCTCGACACCCCGGGCGGCAAGGGCATGCACGCCGCCGCGGTCGCAACGGCCCTCGGGGCGAGCGTGCTCGTCGTCTGCCCGCTCGGCGGCCAGCGGGGAGGCCGCGTGCGCGCGCTCGCGCGCGCTGCCGGCATCGAGCTCGAGATCGTCGAGATCGCCGAGGAGACGCGCGGCACCTACACCGTCGTCGACGACCGCGAGGGGGCGCTGATCGAGGTGCTCGAGCCTCCGCCGGCTCTCAGCGACTTCGAGGCCCGCGCGTTCGAGGCCCGCGCGCACGCCCACGTGCACGCGCCGGTCGTGATCACGAGCGGGAGCCTGCCGGCCGGCCTCGCCGACGGCTTTCACGCAGAGATCGCGCGAGCGGCCTCCGGCGCGTGCATCGTCGATGCCTCGGGGCGCGCCCTGGTCGAGGCGCTGCAGGTGCCAGGCGCGCTCGCCACGCCGAACCGCGACGAGGCTGCCGAGGCCGCGGGCACCCTCGCAGGCGAGCTCGACCTGAGCGCGCTCGCTCGGCTGCTCCGCCCGCCCAGCTGGATCTCGCTCGGGGCTGACGGCTCGCTGTTCTCGCCGAGCGCGGACGAGAGCTGGCACCTGACGCTCGACGCGCCCGGCTCGAGCGTCAACAGCGTCGGCTGCGGCGATGCGCTGGTCGGCGGCTACGCGGCCGGGGTCGCCGAGGGGCTCGCGCCCGTCGATGCCGCGGCGCTCGGCGTCGCGGCCGCCGCCTCGAAGCTGACCTATCTCAACCCCGCCACGATCGACCCCGCGCAGACCCGCGCGCTCGCCGGGGCCGTCGCCCGCCAACGAATCGCGTGAGGAAGCCATGAGCCCGAACCCCGGTCCCGGAACGATCCGCGGCCTCCGTCAGCTGACGACCGCGGACGGTCGCGTCGCGGCCGTCGCGGTCGATCAGCGCCAGGCCCTCCGAGCGATGCTCGCGCAGGCCGGAGCGCCTGCCGACTCGGCGGCGCTGCGCGGCTTCAAGGTCGCCGTCGCGCGCGTGCTCGGCGACCTCGCGCCGGCGCTGCTCGTCGATCCCCAGCACGGCCTCCCGGCCGTCTCCGCCGCGCCGGACGTGCCCGCTCGGCTGCCGCTGATGGTCGCGATCGAAGAGTCGGGAACGCTGCCATGGAAGGGGGGGAAGCGCTCGGTCGAGCTCGCCGGCTGGTCTCCCGCGCAGGCCCGCGCGGCCGGCGCCTGCGCCGCGAAGCTGCTCGTCTACGTCCGCCCCGACCACGCGCCGTCGTTCGCCGAGGCCCAGGCGGTGATGACGTCGGTGCGCGCGGCGTGCCGGCGCGCCGACCTCCCGTTCGTTCTGGAGATCCTGCCGTACCAGCTGGATGGCGAGGACGACGCGAGCTACCGGGCGGCCTTCGGCCGGCACCAGCTCGCGATCGCCGAGATCGGCGCCGCAGTGCGACCACACCTGCTCAAGCTCGCGTGGCCCGGACCGCTCGGCACGTCAGACCCCGAGCCCGACGGCCTCGCCCGCCTCGCGGCGCTCGACGTCCCGTGGGTGCTGCTCTCGGCCGGCGCCGCGTACGAGGTGTTCGAGAGACGGGTCGAGCGTGCGCTCGACGAGGGCGGCGCCGTCGGCTTCATCGCCGGGCGGGCGCTCTGGCAGGACGCGGTGGGCGCCGCCGACGTCGACGCCGCGCTGCGTACGGGCGCCCGGCCACGCCTCGAGCGCCTGCTCGCCGCGATCTCCGGACGCGGCCGGGCGCTTTCGCTTCCGGAGGCGCCCCAGGATGACGACTGGTATCGCCAATGACCGATCTCGACCTGCTCGTCGTCGGTGACTGCAACCCCGACCTCGTGCTCTCGGGCGGCGACCTCGTTCCGCGCTTCTCGCAGGTCGAGCAGCTCGTCGACGAGGCCGAGCTCGTGATCGGCGGGTCGGCCTCGATCCTGGCCTGCGGCGCGGCCCGACTCGGCCTGCGCGTCGCCCTGGCGAGCGTAGTTGGCGACGACGTGTTCGGCCGCTTCATGCTCGAGGCGCTCGCCGCGAGAGGCGTCGAGATCACGCCGATCGCCGTCAGCGAGACGACGCCGACCGGGCTCTCGGTGATCCTCGCCCAGGGCGACGACCGAGCGATCCTCACACGCCTCGGCACGATCGACGCGGTCTCCGCCGCGAACGTCCCACGCGAGCTGATCGCACGCGCGCGACACGTGCACGTGTCGCCCTACTTCCTCCTGCGCGACCTGATCCCGCACGTGCCGCAGCTCTTCAGGACGGCGCACGAGCTCGGCGCGACGACATCGCTCGACACGAACTGGGATCCGAGCGAGCTCTGGCAGCTCGATGACGTGCTCGAGCACACCGACGTGCTCTTGCCGAACGCGAGCGAGGCCGTGCACATCGCCCGCGCGAGCTCGCTCACGAGCGCGACTCGCCACCTGCGCGAGCGCGTCGGGACGATCGCCCTGAAGCTCGGCGCAGACGGTGCAGAGGCCCACCGCGGCGAGGAGCACGCGCACGCGCGGGCGCCCGCCGTCGACGTCGTCGACGCCGTCGGTGCCGGCGACTCGTTCGGCGCCGGCTTCCTCGCCGGCATCCTCAACGGCGCCACGCTGCAGGACGCGCTCACGCTCGCAGTCTCCTGCGGATCGCTCTCGACGCGGGCAGCCGGAGGCACCGCGGCACAGGCGACGCTCGACGAGGCCCGCGCGGGCTCGTAAGCTGCCGGGCCATGACGAACCTGTTGCTCCGACCACCCGTCGCAACCGATCGCGAGCAGTGGGACGAGCTCTGGCACGGCTATCTCCGCTTCTATCGCGCGAAGCTCGGCGCCGACGTCACCGCAACGACCTGGGCACGCCTGCTCGACCCGGCCGAGCAGCCCCACGGCATCGTCGCCGAGATCGACGGGAAGCTCGTCGGCCTGGCGCACTTCCTGTTCCATCGCTCGGCCTGGGCGGTCGGCGACTTCTGCTATCTCAACGACCTCTATGTCAGCGAGGGCGCGCGCGGGCACGGGGCGGGCCGCGCGCTGATCGAGGCCGTCTACGCCAAGGCGGACGAGCACGGCGCCGAGCGCGTCTACTGGCTGACGCAGGAGTACAACGCGGATGCCCGCGCGCTCTACGACACGCTCGCGCGGCGCACCTCGTTCATCCAGTACCGCCGCTGACACCACCCGCAATGGGGATGCGCGGCGTGCCCGACCCGCCGTACGGTGGAGAGGCGTGGCTTCCCTCGAATGCCGGAACGTCCACCTGCGCCTGGGAGCGACCGACGCCCTTCGCGGGGCGTCCGTGGACGTGCAGGCAGGCGAGATCGTCGCGCTGCGAGGGCGCAGCGGCTCTGGCAAGTCGACGCTGCTCCACTGCCTCGCGGGCATTCTCCAGCCCGACAGCGGCAGCGTGAGCTACGGCGGCACGCGGATCGACGAGCTCTCCGAGCGCGACCGCAGCGCGCTCCGGCGCGATGCGTTCGGATTCGTCTTCCAGGCCGGGATGCTCGTGCCGGATCTGCCGCTGCGCGAGAACGTGATGCTGCCGCTGCTGCTGACCGGCGCCCGCCGGCGCGTGGCAGGCCCGCAGGCCGACGCGTGGCTCGAGCGGCTCGGCCTGCTCGCCTGCGCCCATCGCCTGCCTGCGGCTGTCAGCGGCGGACAGGCGCAGCGCGCGGCGCTCGCCCGTGCCCTGATCCACCGTCCGCGCGTCGTCTTCGCCGACGAGCCGACCGGCGCGCTCGACTCGGAGGCGAGCGAGCTCGTCGTCGAGCTCCTGACATCCCTCGTCCGAGACGATGGCGCGGCGCTCGTGCTCGTCACGCACGACGCGGCCGTCGCGGCCTACGCCGACCGCGAGGTGATGCTGCTCGACGGCGCGATCTTGCAATCGGAGGTCGCCGCGTGATCGGCTCCGTCCTGATCGCGTTCCGCAACGGCGGCCGGGCGGCAGCGGTGCGCTTCGCCCTCACCGCCGCCGGCGTCTCGCTCGCGTCGATCTTCCTGCTCGCCGCCCTCGCCTACCCCGAGACGGGATCCGAGCCCGCCGGCGAGCGCGCCCTCGTGCTCGCGCTGCTCTCGCTGCCGATGCTGCTGCTGGTCGCTCTGAGCGCGCTCGTCGGCATGCGAATGCGCACGCAGCGCCTCGCCGCGCTGCGGCTGCTGGGCGCCACGCCGGCCTTCGTGGCTGCCCTGACCGCGCTTGAGACGTGCCCGGCGGCGCTCGCCGGAGCGCTCGCGGGCGCGTTCTCATTCCGCCGCGCGGCCGACCTCGCCGGCGCGTTTCAGCCGGCGCGACTCCCCTTCTCGGCCGGCGACCTCGAGCCGCCGCTCGTCCCGGGCGTGCTCGCCCTCGGCGCGCTCGTGCTGCTCGCCGGTGCCGTGGTGCTGCTCGCGCTGCGAGACGCGCTCCTCCACCCGCTTGCAGCCCGCGCTCGCACGCGCAGCGCGAAGCTCGGACGCACGCGCCCGGCGGTGCTCGCGCTCGGGCTGATCGGCTTCCTCCTCGCACCGGCCCTGCAGCCGGCAGCGATCGCCGCCGCGGGCGTGCTCGTGAGCCTGCTCGCGATCGTCGCCGGCCTGCTCGCCTGCGGCCCCTGGCTGACGCAGCAGGGCGCGAGCCGCGCGCTGCTGCGCGCCTCGGACCGGCCGTCGGCGCTGCTCGCAGGCCGCTTCATCGGGGCAGATCGCCCGGGCGGTTTCCGCGCGCCGGCGATGATCGTGATCGTCGTCGCCCTGCTCGTCGGCACGACCATCCTCTCGAGCTCGCTCGGGGCCGGCAGCGCGCCGAGCGCCGCGAGCGAGCAGCTGAGCGGCGGCGAGGTCTTCGCGCTGGCGCTGCTCGGCCTCTGTCTCGTGACGGGGATCGCAGGCACGATCATCAGCGCGGTCGACGGCGTCGGCAGCCGTCGGCGAGAGCTCGGCCTGCTCCGGCCCGCGGTTCGCCGGTGATCTGTCGCGCGGAGCGCGGTGGTGGGTGCAGGCGATCGGATTGTGGCGGCGGCGGGCAGGATCGAGGAGGATCGTGGTCGCCATGGGCGCGACGATCCGCCGCGGTGACATCTGCGACTACGACTTCCACCCGCCAGGCGACCTGCGCTTGTTCCGGCAGGACGCTTCGGGTGTGCTGCGGCTCGACGACGAGGCGGTGGCGTATCAGGCGGCGTACGGCGACGTGGTGTTGCGGCACTACGCCTTCCGCGACCAGTGGTTCAAGGTCAACTACCCGGTGGCGAGGGACGGTTCGGCCGTCGAGGAAGCGTCCGCCCCGGAGACGCCGGCGTTCGCGTTCAACTGCGACCTCGCGACGCCGATGGTCCGCGGCGGCGCA
>JANLRV010000278.1:0-1631 GCA_031361905.1 Actinomycetes bacterium | reverse complement strand
CGGCCTCGGCCGCGTCGTTGTGCTTGCGGACTCGGACCTGTTCGGCGACGACTGCATCGGCGAGCACGACCACGAGGCGCTCTGGCGGAACCTCGTGACCTGGGCAGCGCTGCCGCACCTCGCGAGCGAGCTTGCGCCGGCACCCTCGCCGCTCGTTGCCGGTCCCGCCTGGGGCGAGCTGAAAGCTGCGGTCGAGGCGCTCCGGCTGCTCCAGAACGCCGACGGCTCGGCCGACGACGTCGCGGCGGTGCGGCCGCTCGTCGAGGGCGCGAGGTTGGCGATCGGGCAGCTCGCGGCCTACGTGCCGCACGACGCCGACTACCTCGCGGCGGCCTGCAGCGAGCTCGACGCCTGGGTCGCTGGTGGCTGCACCCGCCCCGACTTCACGCGCTCGCTCGAGCTGTTCCGGCCCGATCTCCACCGCGTCGATGGGATCGAGCACCTCGTCGTGCTTCCCCTCTACACCCAGAACGGATCGCCCGACACGCGCTTCGAGGCGCTCTGCGTGCGTGTCCCCTGGCCGGCCTGGCTCGCCGAGCTCGAGGCCACGCGCTACGACAACCCGGCGTTCGTGCCGGTCACGTTCGTCGACTACACGAGCGGCTACGACAGCGAGTGCGCCGTGCTCTTTCCGGAGACGGTGGCGGTCGCAGGCCCGCCGGCGAACCACTTCGGCGCCATCTTCTGCGACCGCGAGGCCGACCGCATGCAGCGCGTCGCGAGCCGAGCCTCCGACCTGCTGCGTCTCAACCTCCCGCCGGATGCCGAGCGCCTGCTCGTCTCGGCCCCGATCGCGCGAGACGCGTTCGCGCTCTGGGATCTGATCCACGATCGCGCGCACAGCCACGGCGACCTGCCGTTCGACCCCTTCATGATCCGGCAGCGGATGCCCTTCTGGATGTACACGCTCGAGGAGCTCCGCTGCGACCTGACGGCCTTCGCCGAGTCGGTCGAGCTCGAGCGCGGCGGCTTCGCGTCCGCGCGCAACGTGCAGTACGCGATCATCTTCGACCGGCTCTTCCGCTTCCCGATCACCGGCAGCCGTGTCCGCAACTACGACGGCCTCGGCGGGCAGCTGCTGTTCGCCTACCTGCACCGGCAGGGTCTCGTGCGCTGGACCGACAACCAGCTCCGGATCGACTGGAAGGGCGTCGCCGCCGGCGTCGTCGAGCTGCGCGCCGAGGTCGAGGAGCTGTATCGCGGCGGCATCGACAAGCCGCGCGTCGCGCACTGGCTCGCCGCCCACGAGCTCGTCGCCCGCTTCGTGTCGCCCCACGTCGCCTCGCGCTGGGCGAACGGGGCGTCGGGCCTGATGCACGAGGAGGATCCCCGTGCCTGGGTCGACGCCGTGCTGGACGACGAGTTCCCGCTCAGCATCTTCTACTCGAGCCTGCAGCAGAAGCTCGACGTGGCGGCGCTGCGACGCGCTGCCTGAAAGCGGTCAGCGCACGAGGTTTTGGATGTCGATCGTCGTCTCCTGCGGAGGCGCCGTGAAGCCGCCCTCGATGCCGCGCGCCATGCTCGGAAGCAGCGTGCTGTCCCGGAACCGCTCCCAGCTCTCCTTGGATTCGTGGACCGCCATCACCGTCCAGCCTCCCTCGGATGCGCCCGCGGCGTGGACAAGCTGGCCC
>JANLRV010000277.1:0-16307 GCA_031361905.1 Actinomycetes bacterium | reverse complement strand
CGGCCGCTGTGCGCCCGGCCGACCACCCTGTGGCGACCCGCAGCCCGCGGGGCTTCGCCTCGCGGCGTCTGACTGCGACTCGCCGGCGCCTGCGGCGTGATCGCCTCGTACGTCTCGAAACGGCCTTCAGGACTCGCTCGGCGCGCCTCGCTCTGATCATCCCGGTCGCGCTTGCGCTCGCCGGGTGCAGCCTCAATCCGGGACACGAGTACGACCAGGGGGCGACGGCACCCGTGCCTCTCGCGAAGCCGGCGAAGCGCAGCGGCACGCTCGTCGTGGCTGTGCGCGCGCCGCTCGGAGCGCTCGATCCCGCCTTCGCACTGACCCGGCCGCGTCGCGCGCTCGCCTACGTGCTCTGCACGCCGCTCCTCACCTATCCGGATGCCGGCGGCGCCGCCGGGACGGCGCTGGTGCCGGGGCTCGCGGCGCGGCTCCCGGCGGTCTCGCGGGATGGCCGGAACTACACCTTCACGCTCAAGCGCGGCCTCACCTTCTCTGATGGGACGCCGCTCGAGCCCGAGGACATCAAGGCCTCGTTCGAGCGCCTGCTCGACCCGTCGCTGCGCTCGACGGGCTGGCGGCTCTTCTCCGACATCGTCGGCGTGCGCGCGTTCCGCGTGGGGGAGACCGAGCACGTCAGCGGGATCCGCGCATCGTCGCGCTCGATCTCGTTCGGCCTGCGCCGGCGTGACCCCTCGTTCCTCGCCCGCGTCGCGTTGCCGATCGCCTGTCCCGTGCCCCGCGCAACGCCCCATGTGACCGCGCCGGACGTGCTGCGGACGAGCGCGAGCGGGCCCTACCGCCTCGCGGACTCTCACACGCTCGAGCAGAACCCGCACTTCGATCCCCTCCTGCTCGGCTGGCGCGGGCGGGTTGCGCGCATCGTCGTGCGAGATCGCCAGAGCGATGCCGCGATCGTCGCCGGAGTGCGCAGCGGAGAGCTCGCGCTCTCGCTCGACGGTCTCTCGCCCGCCGGCTGGGCCGCGAATCCGGACGTCCGGCACTCGCGCCCGCGGCCGACGGGCGAGCTCGTCGCGCTCTTCATGAACCGCGAGGCGCTCCCGTTCGACGAGGTCGGGGTGCGCAAGGCGATCGACCACGCGATCGATCGGTTCGCCGCTGCGCGCGCGTTTGGCGGCGATCCGCTCGCACAGCGCTCGGCCCGCGAGATCCTGCCGCGCACGCTCAGCGCCTGGCGCTCGAGCGACGGGACCCGCCGTGCCGATGCCGCACAGGCGCGCGTCGAGCTCGCGGTCGCCGGTGTCGCGCTGCCGCTCGCTGTCGACCTCTGGGTGCGCGACACCACGCAGCAGCGAGCCGTCGCGCGCTCGATCGTGAGCGATCTCGCCCCGATCCGGATCCGGGCCACGATCCACCTGTTCGGTCCGCTCAACGCGCACCACGAGCCTCCCGACGAGGCATCGCTCGTGCTCGACAGCTTCCGCCTCGCGTACGCAGACCCCTCCGCGATCCTGATGCCGTTGTTCACGGGTGGCGACAAGCTCGTGCCCGCCGAGGGGTTCGCACACGTCGGCAAGCGACGGCTGCGGACGGAGATCCTGCAGACGCGACGCTACGCAGGCGTGGGACGAACGGCCGTCTTCGCCCGGCTCGGTCGAGCGATCGTCGACCGCGATGTGCCGATCGCCGTCGTGGTCCACGCAAACTTTTCGTCGCCGGTATCGTCCATGCTAGAGGGAGGGTTCGGACACCCGGTGTTCGATCTCGATCTCGCAACTGCTGAACTGCTCCGCTGATGGACACAAGGAACGAGAAACCACCGCTCTGCCAGATGACCCGCATGTGGGTGTCTGCGGCTGCCGACGGCGAGTGCGGTGAGACCGAGCTCGCCGCGATGCGCGAGCACCTCGCGCAGTGCGCGGAGTGCCGGGCCTGGCAGGCACGGGCCGAGTCGATCGTGCTGCACGTCCGCACGGCCATCCCGGCCGAGCCGTCATTGCCGTTCGTCGTGCCGGGGGCCGGACCGGTCCGGCGCGGGGGAGCGCGGCGCCGCATCCGCGCGGCTGCGCTCGCGGCCGTCGTCTCGGCATCGCTCGTGCTCGGGTTCGTCGCCGCCGGCAATCGGACCGCCGATCGGCCGAGCTCCGGGCAGACGCGCCCCGCGCCCGAGCTCGTCGCCCGCACGAAGGGCGCCGGGGGCGCGCTCGACGGCGTCCTGCTGACCAAGGGTCCGTAGCAGCGCCGCACCTCGGTCCTCTAGACTGGCCTCGCCCGGCCGGGAACGGTCGGCTGTTTACTGCGACCATCCGCCGGCCGGTGCCGGCATAGGCCAAGGAGTGCATGTGTCTGCGGAGAACCGTCCCGCCGG
Organism: Actinomycetes bacterium; assembly: GCA_031361905.1. Lineage (GTDB taxonomy): Bacteria > Actinomycetota > Thermoleophilia > Gaiellales > JALYLC01 > JANLRV01. The sequence continues at coordinate 13,978 of JANLRV010000277.1, read as the reverse complement.
CAAGGTCATCGAGATCAAGGGCGTCGTGCTCGACGCCGTCTTCGAGGACCATCTGCCGGCGATCTACAGCGCGCTGGAGATCCCCATGGAGGGTGGACGGACGCTCGTCGCAGAGGTCCAGCAGCATCTCGGCGATGCGCGCGTCCGCGCCGTCGCGATGGATGCGACCGACGGGCTCGCACGCGGCACCACGGTCTACGACACCGGTGCGTCGATCAGCGTCCCGGTCGGGGATGTCACGCTCGGGCGCATCTTCAACGTGCTCGGTCAGGCGATCGACAAGGGCGACGAGGCCTCGATCGCGGCCGCGCCCCGCTGGGAGATCCATCGCGATCCGCCCGACTTCGATCGTCTCTCGCCGACGGCTGAGATCTTCGAGACCGGCATCAAGGTGATCGATCTGCTCGCCCCCTACGTGAAGGGCGGCAAGATCGGCCTCTTCGGCGGCGCCGGCGTCGGCAAGACGGTGCTGATCCAGGAGCTGATCAACAACATCGCGACGCAGCACGGTGGCCTCTCGGTGTTCGCAGGCGTGGGCGAGCGCACGCGCGAGGGCAACGACCTCTGGCGCGAGATGACGGAGTCCGGCGTGATCGCGAAGACCGCGCTCGTCTACGGCCAGATGAACGAGCCGCCAGGCGCGCGCCTGCGTGTCGCGCTCTCGGGCCTGACGATGGCCGAGTACTTCCGCGATGAGGCCGGACAGGACGTGCTGCTCTTCATCGACAACATCTTCCGCTTCGTGCAGGCGGGCTCCGAGGTGTCGGCGCTGCTCGGCCGGATGCCGTCGGCCGTGGGATACCAGCCGACGCTCGCGACCGAGATGGGCGAGCTCCAGGAGCGCATCACGTCGACGACGAAGGGCTCGATCACGTCGGTGCAGGCGATCTACGTGCCGGCCGACGACCTCACCGACCCGGCGCCGGCGAACTCGTTCGCGCATCTCGACGCCACGACCGTGCTCTCGCGTTCGATCTCGGAGAAGGGCATCTACCCGGCCGTCGATCCGCTCGACTCGACGTCGCGGATCCTGCAGCCCGGCATCGTCTCGGACGAGCACTACGAGGTCGCGACCCGCGTGCAGCGACTGCTGCAGCGCTACAAGGATCTGCAGGACATCATCGCGATCCTCGGCATGGACGAGCTGTCCGACGAGGACAAGGTGATCGTGCAGCGCGCCCGCAAGGTGGAGCGCTTCCTCAGCCAGCCATTCTTCGTCGCGGCGGTGTTCACGGGCCGTGAGGGCAAGTTCGTCAAGCTCGAGGACACGATTCGCTCGTTCCGCGAGGTGCTCGACGGCAAGCACGATGACCTTCCGGAGCAGGCGTTCTACCTCGTCGGCGGCATCGACGACGTGCTCGCCGAGGCCGAGAAGCTCGCGGCCTCAACCGCAGCATGAGCGAGACGGAGCAGGCCAAGCGGCTACAGGTCGAGCTCGTCACGCCGGAGGGCCCCGTCTTCGTCGACAGCGCCAAGCGGATCGTCGTTCCCGGCCGGGCCGGTGAGCTCGGGGTGCTGCCGCGGCACATCCCGCTGACGGCGCAGCTGAAGCCCGGCGAGACGCGCGTGCTGACGATGGGCGACGAGTGGGTGTCCTACGCGACCGGCGCCGGCTACTTCAAGATCCAGCACGACCGCGCCTCGGTGCTCGTGGAGACGGCCGTCGCCGCGAAGGAGATCGACCTCGACGCGGCCAGATCCGACCTCGAGGCGGCGAAGTCCCGCGTCGGTGCCGAGGGCGTCGACCAGCGGCGGGCGCTGCGCGATCTGGAGGATGCGGAGAACCGCATCGCCATCGCGGGCCACTAGATCGTTGTCCGTGATTTGGGGTGTTGGTTGGGGTGTGGCGGTGGCGCTCGGCCGTGTCGAATCCGACGCCGCGGACCAACACGCCAAATCACGGACAACGATCTAGCTCAATCGGCTCAGCTGGGCGAGCCGCCGACGATCAGCCAGCGATCCGGCGCCTGGTCCCAGGCGTCGAAGCCGTCGAGCAGGGCGAGCGAGTCGGGCTCGAGCGCCCCGAGCTCGATCTCGGCCCGGCGCAGCTCGCTCTCGAGCGCCGCGCGCTCGTCGCGCCGCTTGGAGCGCCCCGAGACCCAGGAGCGCTCCGACGCGTCGTGGCGCGCCCGAAGCTCGCGCTCGAGTCGCTCGCGCTCGGCATCGAGCTCGATCACGCGGCGCCGCTGCTCGTCGAGGCTCGCGCGAACCTGGTCGCGCGCGGTCTGCACGCGTGCGAGCTCCGCGAGCGAGCGCGCCCGGTCGCGGCGGCGATTGGTTGCTCCCTGCGTCGTGCGCGTGCGGCCGAGCCGCTCCGTTGCCGCCTCGACGGCCCGCTCGTGGGCGGCCAGGGCCGCCGACAGCCCGGCGAGCGTGGCCTCCAGCGAGCCGACGCGCTCGCGCGCGTCGATCAGACCGTCGTCGATCTCGCGGAAGCGCGGGAAGCGGCGGGGCGCGAACGCCTGCGGGGGATGCTCGAGCGAGCGCAGTCGCCGCTGCACGCGGCGGCGCGTCCGTCCGGCCTCGCGCCAGCGGTCGTAGCTCGTGCGGAACCGGCGGATGCAGCGCGGGCAGGGGCGCTCGCGGGGCTCGCCGTGCGGGCTCGTGCGCAGGCACACCGGACAGCGCCAGCCGGCCGCCCGGCAGTCGGCGGCATCGACCGTCGTGATCTCCTCGCCGATCTTCACCTCGACGCCCACGCGGCGCAGCTCGACGGGCAGGCCGAGCGCCTGGATGCGCCGTGCCACGCGCGTCGAGACGTCGAACTGGGTGACGCGGCCGATCTCGAGCACGCCCTCACGCTCGATCGAGATGTCGTCGCCCACCGCGACGCAGAGCGCCAGCCGCGCAGCCTCGAAGCGCTGCGCCCAGGGGATCCGCTGCGCCGTCGGGTTCCAGCGAACGCCGAGCCCCGATGGATCGTCGGTCAGCGCCTCCTCCCACCAGGCGGCGGACGGCTCGGCCTCGCGTGGCAGCGCGGTGTACGGTCGCTCGCCGAGCACCGAGATGCTCGCCCGGACGACGTCGCGGGCGCCGTTGATCTCGCGCATCGTCTCGGTGCGCGAGTCGCGCTCACCCTCGGGCGCGGAGTCGGGGTGATGCTCCCACGCCGCACGCCGGTACGCGTCCACGAGCTTTCCCTCGTCGACCGTCTCGTCCAGCGGCAGCCCGAGCAGGCGCAGGGCATCGCCGAGGGTCGCGGTCGAGGACATCCACTCACCTTTGCAGATCCCGGCACGCTCCCGGCGACCGATCGTGATGCTGTAAAGTGCCGGAATCGCGCGTCTCGACCACGCGCCTCTCGTTGATGGCTCGGATCGCACTCCCCACCCGAACCGGCGGTGACCGCCGGTGAGTCTCGACCCGGCCGTCGGCCCGCTCTCTCTGCGACCCCCGTCGCCGATCAACGTCTATCGGGCGCGCCGCCCGAAGAAGCGGTGGACGGTCTGGCGCGTGATCCGCTGGACGCTCGGGCTGATCGTGCTCGCGGTCGCATTCGCCAGCGCGGCGGTCGCCTACTTCGCCTGGGACCGGCTGCACGCGCTGACCACGACGAGCGATCCCGAGGTCAAGCTCGCGACCCGGGCGCTCGTCCCGGTGAACACGGCGACGCAGCCGGCGATCGCGCTGATCCTGGGCTACGACAAGCGCTATGGCGAGCACCAGAACGGAAACTCGGACACGCTCATCCTCGTGCGCATCGACCCGCGCACGAGGATGCTCTCGACGCTCGCGCTGCCGCGCGACCTGCAGGTCCCGATCAAGGGCATCGGCGTGACGAAGATCAACGAGGCCTACGCGCGCGGCGGGCCGAAGCTCGCGATCGAGACCGTCAGCGCCTTCATCAAGACGCCGATCTCGTACTACATTCCGGTCAACTTCAAGGCGTTCCGGCTGACCGTGGACGCCGTTCACGGCGTCTATGTCGACGTCGATCGGCGCTACTACCACACGAACGACGGCCTCTCGTCGTCGAGCGCGAACTACTACTCGCAGATCAACCTGCAGGCCGGGTACCAGCGGCTCAGCGGCGGCCAGGCGCTGACCTACGTCCGCAACCGCCACAACGACAGCGACTTCATGCGCAATGCACGCCAGCAGGCGTTCCTCCGCGAGTTCAAGCGGCGGCTCGACGTGGGCTCGCTGGGCACGAGCATTCCCACGCTCGTGACGGACCTGTCCGACAACATCAAGATCCTCTCCAAGCCCGGCCACGCGCTCGGCTTCCGGCAACTCGGCGGCTACGCCAAGCTGCTCTCGAGCATCCCGCGTCGCAACCTCGTGCAGGTCAAGGTCGAGGGTCGCTCCTACACGAACAGCGCAGGCGCGAGCGTCGTCAGCGCGACGGCCCTCGACGTGCAGCAGAAGGTCCAGGCGTTCCTGCATCCGAACCCGAATGCGGCCGACAAGATCGGCGGCCGAGTGGGGGGAAAGCAGGTGGGTGGGCCGGCGAAGCCGAAGACCGGGGTCGTGCCGATCCCCGCCGACAAGCTCAAGGTGGTCACGATCAACGGCAGCGGCCAGGCCGGAATCGCGAGCGTCTCGGCGGCAGCGCTGCGCTCGGGCGGCTGGAAGCAGGCCGCGACGATCGGCGGCAATGCGATCAAGCCGACCTTCACCTCGACGGCGATCTACTACGCGACCGCCCGCGCGAAGGCCGCGACCGCGCGCCTGCGCCTGACGCTCGGCGACACGCTCGATCCGCAGCCGATGCCGCGCATCCGCGCGACGATCTCGGCCGATGCCGACCAGGCGACGCTCGCAGCGGCGGACGTCGTCGTCGTGATCGGCAGCTCCTACAACGGCGTCTCGACGCTGCCAGACCAGCCGACGCCCGATCAGACCTACGTGCCGGCGCCGCCGAAGACGCAGCCCGCGCGGGCGTCGGACATCGCGTTCTTCCGGGCCTTCCAGAAGCGGCTCGGCTACCAGGCGCGCTACCCGACGCGCGTGCCCGTCGGCAGCGTCTACGGCGAGCCGATCGAGGTCGGCGATAACCCGTTCCGGGTCTACACCCTGCGCAAGCGGAAAGCCGGGCACGTCACGGCCAGGACCGCGCTCGACACGTCGCACGCGTGGGGGATCCAGTACACGCTCTGGACGGACGCGCCGATCCTCGACGAGCCGAGCAAGTCGTACTGCCTCAAGGACGGACGGCTGATCCGGCTCTACGCCAACGGCAGCCAGGTGCATCGGATCGCGGTCTACTACGGCGGAGCGCGCTGCAAGGCGGACGGCGTCGTCGCGTGGATCTCGAACTCGCTCGACAACCGGCTGACGCCCGACACCATGATCGCGGTCGCTAAGAGCCTGCGCCCGCTCCCCGCGCAGGCGAAGACGCCGGTCAACTGAGGTTCGCGTGAGCCTCGATCCGGCGCTCCACCGGCTGCCGTCGCCGATCCATCTCTACCGCTCGCGGCGGCCGAAGAAACGCTGGACGTTCTGGCGCATGCTGGCCTGGATGCTGGCGATCTGCATGCTCCTGATCGGCGCCGCCGCCGCCGGCGCCTACTACTGGGCGCTCAGCGTCACGGACGAGTTGACCCACACGCAGAACGCCGACGATCGACGCGCGCAGGGCGTGCTCCAGCAGATCCGCAAGCCGGCGACCGATCCCGCGATCGCGCTCTTGATCGGCTATGACCGCCGCTACGGCGCGAAGGCCGGGAGCGGGAACTCCGACACGCTGATCCTCGTTCGCATCGATCCCGTGCGCAAGACGCTGACGACGCTCGCGATCCCGCGCGACCTCCGCGTCGACATCCCCGGCGTCGGCTACGCGAAGATCAATGCGGCGTACGCGAACGGCGGAGCGCCGCTCGCCCTGAAAACCGTCAGCGCGCTGATCGGGCGCCCGATCAACTACTACGTCCCGGTCAACTTCCGCGCCTTCCGCGATACGGTCGAGGCCGTCCACGGCGTCTACCTCGACGTCGACCGCCGCTACCTGCACACGAATGACGGCTACAACGACTACGCCGTGATCGACATCAAGGCCGGCTACCGCAAGCTCAACGGCCTGCACGCGCTCGAGTACGTGCGCAACCGGCACGACGACACCGACTTCATGCGGAACGCCCGTCAGCAGGCGTTCCTGCGCGAGCTGAAGCGCCGGCTCGATGTCTCGAACGTGGGCACGGGCGTCGTCGATCTCGTCAATGCGCTGAAGAAGAACGTGAAGATCCTGCCGGCCACCGGCCAGTCGCTCAGCCTCGAGCAGCTCTACCGCTACGGCACGCTGCTCTCGAGCATTCCCCGCAAGAGCCTCGTGCAGCTGCGCATCGAGGGCGGGGGCGAGCAGATCTCGGGCGTCGACTACGTCGTCGCCTCGCCCGAGCAGATCGCGGCGCAGGTGCAGGCGTTCCTCGATCCGCATCCGGGCAGCTCGCGCGTGATCGGGCGTCAGCTCGGCGGCAAGCGCATCGTCAAGGCGGGCACCAAGGCCGTCCGTCCGATCGCGCCCGCGAAGCTCGCTGTCGTCACGATCAACGGGTCGGGCGCCGACGGGATCGCGACGATCGCGGCCGCGGGCCTGCGCAAGGCCGGCTGGTCCCGCGCGTTGCGCGCCGGCAACACCGCGCCGGTCGTGGGCTCGACGCGCATCTACTACGCCGGCGAGCGGGCGAAGAAGTCGGCCGAGCGGCTCCGGCTCGTGCTCGGCAAGACCGAGACGCCGCGACCGATGCCGGCGCGGCGCGGCTCGATCGCCGCGGACGGTGGCGCGCAGCTGGCTCACGCCCAGGTCGTCGTCGTGATCGGTGCTGCGTTCGTCGCCGTCGATGCGCAGGCGTCGAGTGCCGGGAGCGACGTCGACACCTCGCCGGCCCAGACGCAGGCGGCCGGAATCGTGGACCTGCCGCGCTTCCGCGTGTTGCAGAAGCGGCTCGGGTACCCGCTTCTCTATCCTACGCGGGTGCCGCTGGGAAGCCGATACGAGGAGCCGATCGTAACCGCCGATGACGCGTTCTCGGCGTATCGGCTGCGCAAGCAGTGGGCGGGTCACGTCACCGGATATGCCGGAGGGTCGTCGTTCCGCAGCACGTCGAAGGCCTGGGGCATCCAGTACACGCGCTGGACGAGCGCGCCGATCCTCGACGAGTCGAGCGACGAGCCGCAGTGCGTGGGGGGTCGCGTCTTCCGCCTCTACGCGAACGGCGGTCAGCTGCATCGCGTCGCGATCTACTACGGCGGCAGGCGCTGCACGACGACGGGCTATGTCACCTGGATCGACAACTCCCTCGACAACACGCTCAGCCCGGCGACGATGATCGCGATCGCGAAGAGCATGCGGGCGATCCCCGCGGGGAGCCCGTGAGCACGCCCGAGCCGCTCGGCGTGATCGGCGTCGGCTACGTCGGCCTCGTCACGGCGGTCTGCTTCGCGAAGCTTGGCCACTCGGTCGTCTGCGTCGACGTCGATCGCGCGAAGCTCGAGCGTCTCCGGCGCGGCGAGGTGCCGATCTACGAGCCCGGCACCGCCGAGGCGATGGTCGAGTGCGGCGATCGCCTCCGCTTCTCCGACGATCCCGCCGAGCTATTCGCACACGCCCAGATCGCGTTCGTCTGCGTCGACACGCCCCCGTCGGCGTCGGGCGACGCCGATCTCAGCCGGGTCGAGGCCGTGATCGCCGCGCTGCCCGAGAGCGCCGACGGCGCGATCCTCGCGATGAAGTCGACGGTTCCCGTCGGCACCGGCCTGCGGCTGCGTCACGTGCTCGACGCGCGCGGGCTCTCCGGCGTCGCCTACGTCTCGAATCCGGAGTTCTTGCGCGAGGGCAGCGCGATCGACGACTTCTTGCATCCCGATCGCGTGATCGTGGGATCGGACGACCCGGTGGCGTCGGAGCGCGTGGCGGCGCTCTACCGGCCGGTCACGGCGTCGGTGCTGCAGGCCGATGTGGCGTCGGCCGAGATGATCAAGCTCGCGAGCAACGCGTTCCTCGCGACGAAGATCTCGTTCATCAACGAGATCGCGAACGTCTGCGAGGAGGTCGGCGCCGAGATCGACGTCGTCGCCGAGGGGATGGGCCTGGACCAGCGCATCGGCAAGAGCTTTCTGCGGGCGGGCATCGGCTACGGGGGCTCGTGCTTCCCGAAGGACGTCACGGCGTTGAAGCAGCTGGCCGGCAACAGCGGCTACCACTTCCAGCTCCTCAGCGCCGTGATCGAGGTGAACGAGCTGCAGAAGCGGCGCACCGTCTCGAAGCTCGCGCGCCATCTCGGCTCGCTCCGCAACCGCCGCATCGCAGTCTGGGGCCTCGCCTTCAAGCCCGACACCGACGACATGCGCGAGGCCTCGAGCATCGTGCTCGCCGCCCGCCTGATCGCGGAGGGAGCCGAGGTCGTCGCGTACGACCCGATCGTGACGCCCGAGCAGGCCGCGCGGACGCTGCCCCGCGGCGTGCAGCTGGCGAGCTCGGCGCTCGCCGCGGCCGAGGGGGCCGACGCCGTCGTGATCGTCACCGAGTGGCCCGAGCTGGTCGCGCCCGTGCTCGACGGGAGCCTCGCCGCGGTCGTCGCCACGCGGCTGATCATCGATGGCCGCAACCTGCTCGATCCGGCAGCTGCGCGGGCGGCGGGCTTCGTCTACGAGGGTGTCGGACGCGGCTTGGCCTGAGCAGTGGCGCCAAGCAGAGCTGCAAAGCCACTACGATCGGATCATGGAAGCTGTCGTCCTCGTCGGCGGTGAGGGCACGCGCTTGCGACCGCTCACGCTCTCGCGCCCCAAGCCGATGCTGCCCCTGCTCGGGCTGCCGTTGATCGAGTACGTGCTCGACCGCCTCGCGACCGCGGGCGTGAGGCGCGTGATCTTCGGCTGCGGCTACCTGCCCGATCCGATCGCGTCGCATTTCGGCGCCGAGTGGAACGGCGTCGCGCTCGAGTACGTCGTCGAGCCGCAGCCGATGGGCACCGCAGGCGGCATCCGCTTCGCCGCGCACGGTCGCGTGACGGGAACGTTCCTCGCGCTCAACGGCGACATCCTCGCCGACGCTCCGCTCGCCGACCTCGTGGCGCACCATCGCACGCGGGGCGCCCATGCCACGATCGCGCTGACGCCCGTCGAGGATCCGTCCCGCTACGGCCTCGTGCGCATCGGTGGCGACGGCTCGGTGCTCGGCTTCCTCGAGAAGCCGAAGGCGGCTGAGATCGACACGAACCTGATCAATGCCGGCGCCTACGTGCTCGAGCCGGCGGTGCTCGACCTGATCGATCCGGCGCGCGCCGTCTCGATCGAGCGCGAGACGTTCCCGGTGCTCGTCGGCGCGGGGCTGTTCGCGCTCGAGCAGGGCGGCTACTGGTCGGACGTCGGCACGCCGGCGAGCTACGTCGCCGCACATCACGACCTGCTCGCGGGCCGCATCCGCAGCGGGCTTCGCTCGATCGACGGCGCGGTCGTGGTCGAGGCCGGGGCTTCGATCGCGCCCGATGCGCAGGTGCACGCGCCGTCGTTCGTCGCGGCCGGAGCGGTCGTCGGCGCCGGAGCCGTCGTCGGCGCGTGCTCGATGCTTGCGGCCGGCTCGATCGTCGGGCCGCGCGCCCGCGTCGCCGGCGCGGTACTGCACGAGGGCGCGCACGTCGGTGAGAACGCCGTCGTCGCGGCGGCCGTGGTCGGCCGCGGCGCACACGTCGGGGCCGGCGCGAGCATCGGCCGCACGGCGCTCGTCGGCGACGGCGTTGCGATTCCCGCGGGCGCGCAGGTCGCCGAGGACGAGCGACTGCCGTCGTGAGCGGATGAGCGAGCACGCGCTCCTGCTCGGCTCGACGCCCTCACATCGCATTTGGGGCGGCACGGTCCTCGCGAGACATCTCGGCGTGATTGGCGGCGATCCGATTGGCGAGCTGTGGCTGGCCTACGACGCGAATCCGGTGCTGTCGGGCGTGCACGCAGGGCGCCGGGTCGCGGACGTCCTCGCCGAGCTCGGCAGCTCGTTCATCGGCGCGGTGCCGTTCGAGCGCTACGGGCTCGAGCTGCCGCTGTTGATCAAGTTCCTCGACACGGCCGAGTGGCTCTCCGTGCAGGTGCATCCGGGAGACGCCTTTGCCCACACCGTCGAGCGCGAGTCGGGCTTCCATGGCAAGACGGAGGCCTGGTACATCCTCGAGGGCGAGGGGGAGCTGATCTACGGCGTCAGCGAGCCCGTCGAGCGGGACGCTCTGCGGGCGGCTGCTCTCGAGGGAACCATCGGCGCGTTGCTCTCTCACCTGCGCGTTGCGCCGGGGGACGCTCTCTACGTTCCCGCGGGCACGATCCACGCGCTCGGGCCCGGCCTCGTGCTCTACGAGGTGCAGCAGCGATCGGATCTGACCTACCGGCTGTACGACTACGGGCGTTCGCGAGACCTGCAGCTCGAGCGCGGCCTCGAGGTCGCGACGCTGCATCCGGCTGCTGCGCCGAAGCTCGTTGCGCAGCCCGGCGAGGGTGGAACGGTGCTGCTCGCCTCGGATGCATTCATGCTCGTGCGGCACGACCTCGACGGTGCGGGCACGATCGCCGCGCCTGCGGAGAGCTTTCTGCTTCTGACACTGATCAATGGCACGGCGTGCTGGCATGGTCGCGAGCTTCGCTGGGGCGAGACGCTCCTGGTCGGCGCGGGTTCGTCGGTTCAGCTCCGAGGGCGGGGAACCTTGCTCGCGAGCCTGGTGCCGTCACCGGAACGGCTGCGCGGGTATGCCGGCGCGGTGCACGCTCCGAGCTGACGACGCAATCCACCGGAATCTGCGCGAACTGCCGCCAGATCCTCCATAGATGTAACCAGATTGGACCAGAATTGGGAAGAACTGGATAGAAATAGCACTTTTGATGTATTGTTCCCCGAGTCACGACTCTCGACCATTGAGCATCGGGTTGGCGAACGTCATCTCGTCTGGTGAGTAGCGTGGCAAAAGGGGAGGGTGATGGGGTTCGTCGGCACGAGGGATCGAGAGTTGACGGTTGTCGTCGCGGACGGGAACAGCGTGTTCCGGTCGGGCGTGATCGCGCTGCTCGCACGCGAGAGCGATATTCGACCGGTGCCGTGTGCATCGGCTGAGACGCTCCTCGCGCGCGTGCTGGATCTCCAACCTGCCGTAGTGCTCGTCGATGTCGAGCTTGGGCCGGGTGGTGGGCTAGAAGCCATCGCACGGGTCAAGCGGCGTGCTCCAGCGACGGAGGCGGTGGCAATCGCCACGGCTCCGGGGCGCGATCTCGTGCTCGCTGCCGTGCGCGTCGGGGCTCGTGGCATCGTCGAGCGGAGCGTCGCATCGGCAAGCGTGGCCCGTATCGTGCGGCGCGCAGCTGCGGGCGAGGTGACGCTCCCGCGTCATCTGCTCGGATACGTGCTCGACGAGCTTGCGCGAGCCGAGCATCGGATCGATGCGAGCGTCGCGCTCAAACCCCTCTCGGCCCGCGAGCGCGAGGTGCTCGCGTTGATCGGCCAAGGCCGGCGGAATCGCGAGATCGGTGAGATCCTCGCGATCTCCGAGCTGACCGTCAAGCGCCACGTTCACAACATGCTCGAGAAGCTGGGGGTTCCGACCCGCGCTGCCGCCGTGAGCCTGGCGGTTGCCGCGGAGCGGCCTTCCTTCGTCGCCGAGTTCCCGGTCGGGGTGCGCTAGCCGACCGGTACCAGATGAGAGGACGCACGCCAGCGTGGAAACAGATCCACGAGGGGGACACGTGCGGGCAGAGCGGGAAGAGTACTTGGCGGGCGCGAAAGTAGCTCGGCCAACGGGTCGTGCGGAGAAGCGCGAGCGCGTCCCGGAGCTGACGATCGTCGCGCCGACGCGCAACGAGGCAGCCGTGATCGGTGCCTTCATCGAAAGCCTCGACCGGTTGTTGAAGGACGTCGACGCCGAGCTGATCGTGGTCGACGACTCGGACGACGAGACGCCGGCACTTGTCGCCGAGCTGGCGAAGCGAACGCGGCTGCAGGTTGCCCTCGTGCACCGCCCGGCGGGCGAGCGCGATGGCGGGCTCGGCGGCGCCGTCGTCGCGGGCATCAGCGCGGCCCGTTCGCCGTGGGTCTGCGTGATGGACGCAGATCTCCAGCACCCGCCCGCGACGATCGCCGAGCTGCGCGCGCGCGCCGATGCCACGGGTAGCGATCTCGTTGCCGCCTCCCGCTTCCTGGGTGGGGCGCACGTCGCCGGGCTGAGCTCGGCGCGGGCCATCATCTCGCGGTTCCTTGTCGCTCTCGCACGGGTCGCCTTCCCCCGGCGCCTGCAGGGCGTGAGCGACCCGCTGACCGGCTTCTTCCTGGTTCGGCGCGATGCCCTGGATCTGGCGGTGCTGCGCCCGAATGGGTTCAAGATCCTGCTCGAGATCCTCGTGCGCACACCGAACCTCTCGGTCGCCGAGATACCCTTCCGCTTCGGCGTCCGCGAGGCGGGTGAGAGCAAGGCGTCGATGCGCGAGGTCGCGCGCTACCTCGCCCTGGTCTGGCGCCTCCGCATCGGCACGGCGGGATCGCGCTTCGGAAAGTTCGGGCTGGTCGGCGTCAGCGGCATCGTCGTGAACTCGCTCGCGCTCGCCGTCCTGCGCGGCAGCATCGGAATCGGCGTGCTCGTGGCCGCGCTGCTCGCGACCCAGTGCTCGTCGCTCTGGAACTTCGTCCTGACGGAGCGGTTCGTCTTCCGCGACACCCCGGCACGTCGCACCTTGCGCGCTCGCGCGATCGCGTTCTTCGCCATGAACAACCTCGCGTTCCTGCTGCGGGGGCCTCTGCTCCTCGCCCTCGTGGGCGCGTTCGGGATGCACTACCTGGTCGCGAACGTGATCTCGCTCTGCACCCTCACGGTCGCCCGCTTCGCGCTCGCCGACCGGTGGATCTGGGGATCTGCACGGACCACGCGCGCGTTCTACGACATCCATGGCCTCGCGACCGTCGACTCCGACGTCGAGCTTCCCGAGCTCGCACGCTTCCGCGTCTCCGAGCTGGCGGAGCCGGCGTCGGTGCGTGTTGCGATTGCGGCGCTCGGTCGAATCAACCGGCTCAGCCACCGCGTGCGCGAAGACGGGGTCGAGGAGATCACGTACCGCGAGCGGGTTCCCGGCGGCTTCGCTGCGCGCTTCGAGTTCGGCGAGCGCGTTGTCGTGACTGCGAGCCCGCTCGTGCGTCGCTCGCCACACGTGCTCTACACGAACTGCGTCGAGCCGGTGCTTCGCTGGCACTTCGCAGAGCGCGGCGTCGCACTCGTGCACGCCGCCTGTGTTGCCGTCGACGATCAGGCGTTCCTGATCACCGCCCGAACCGACACGGGAAAGACGACGACGATCTTGCGCTTGCTCGACGCCTTTCCGCGCGCGGCGTTCGTCTCGGATGATCTGACGCTCGTTGCGCCGGACGGCAGCGTCGCCTCCTATCCGAAGCCGCTCACGATCAGCCAGCACACGGTCCATGCCGTGCGTGCACCCAACCTGACGTGGCGCGAGAGCGTCGGTCTGATCGTGCAGGCGCGTCTGCACTCCCGCGGAGGCCGCTCGATCGGCATGATGCTGGCCGAGAAGGGCCTCCCGGCGGCGACGATGAATGCCGTCGTGCAGGCGCTCATCCCTCCGCCGAAGTATGACGTCACGAAGCTCGTTCCCGGAGCGCAGCTCTGTGCCGAGGCGCAGCTCTCCGGCTTGCTCGTGATCGAGCGTGCCGACGACGACGTCACGCGAGCGCTCGGCAACGATGAGGCGATCGAGACGTTGCTCGAGAACTGCGACGATGCCTACGGGTTCCCGCCGTACCCGCTGATCGCACAGTTCCTGTACACGCGCCGGGGCGTTGATCTGCGCGACGCCGAGCGGCACGCGGTCGTGAGCGCGCTCGCAACGCTGCCGGCAACGCTGCTCCGCTCGACCTCGATGGACTGGTGGGAGCGTGCTCCCGAGGCAATGGGCATCGAGCTCGAGGAGCGACCCGTGCCGATCGGGGTACCGGTCGCAGCCGCGTACGCCGTCGAGGGCGCGGAGCAGGTTGCCTAGTGGTGCGGCTCGGAAGCTCGGGTGCCGC
>JANLRV010000272.1:0-11863 GCA_031361905.1 Actinomycetes bacterium | reverse complement strand
CAACCACGTCGCGCGGGGCGCCCCCGCTGGCCGCGGGTGGGCGGTTTTCACACACCCCGCCCCTGCGCGGGGCGCCCGGGGGGGCCGGCGGCGCCCCCCCCCCCCAACGACGGCCAACACGCTTCGGGGAGAGCCGTGTCTGCGATGAACCGCACGGCTCTCGACGTGCTCGTGATCGGCGGCGGGCCCGCAGGGCTCGCCGCCGGGATCGAGTGCTCGAACGCCGGTCTCTCGGTTGCCGTCGCCGACGAGCGACCGACGCTGGGCGGCCAGATCTTCAAGCAGCCCGGTGAGGGTTTTCGGATCACGCGCGCGAGCGAGCTCGGACACGATTTCGCCCGAGGGCGCGCGTTGATCGAGGCGCTTGAACGCAGCTCGGCCGAGCTGCTCGTGCGCACGAGCGCCGTCGCGATCCGAGGCACGACGGTCGTCCTCGTCGAGGAGGGAGGGCGCGCACGCGCGGTCGAGGCACGGCGGGTGATCGTGGCCGCGGGTGCGCATGACCGCCCCGTCGTTTTCCCAGGCTGGACGCTGCCCGGCGTGATCACCGCCGGCGGGGCGCAGTCGCTGATCAAGACGCAGCGCGTGTCACCCGGCGGGTCGATCGTGTTCGCCGGAAGCGGCCCGCTCGCGCTCGCCTTTCCCGCGCAGCTTCGCGGCTACGGCGCGAATGTCACCGTCGTGCTCGAGGCAGGGCCGGCTCCCGGTCCGGGCGACATCGCGCGCCTCGCGCGAGCGGCGCGCGGCAACGTCCGGCTGCTACGTGATGCCGCGGCCTATCGCGCGCGCCTGCTGCGCGACCGCGTGCCGCTCCGCTACCGGCGGATCGTCGTCCGCGCCGAGGGCGACGGCCGGGTCGAGCGCGTCGTCCATGCCGCCGCAGGAGCCGACTGGCGTCCCGTCGCCGGCAGCGAGGAGGTGATCGGGGCCGACGCGCTCTGCCTCGGCTACGGCTTCTTCCCGTCCGTCGAGCTGCTGCGGCTCGCCGGCTGCGAGTTCGCCTATGACGAGGACCTCGGTGGTCCCGTCGTGATCCGTGACGCCTGGCTCCGCTCGAGCGTCGAGGGGATCTCGGTCGCGGGCGACGGCACCGGCGTGACCGGCTCGTACGCCGCGATCGACGAGGGCCGCCTCGCGGCGCTCGGCGTCGCCGCCGATCTCGCTGCGCTGCCGGCCGAGGATGCCGCCCGGCGTGCCGAGCCGTTGCGGCGGAGCCTCGCCAGGCAGGCGGCCTTCCGCGCGGCGCTTCGCCGGCTGCATGCCGTCGGGCCCGGCATCTATGAGCTCGCGACGGACGACACCGTGGTCTGCCGCTGCGAGGAGCTGACGGCCGGCGAGCTCGATGCCGCGATCGCGGCGTCGACCGACGTGAATGCCGTCAAGGCGCTCACCCGTGTCGCGATGGGCCTGTGCCAGGGGCGGAGCTGCCAGCGCCACGTCGCCGCGGCGATCACGCGCGCGCACGGCGGCACGATCGGGCAGCTGCCGGTCGCCACGCCGCGCGTGCCGCTTCGGCCGGTCGCGATCTCCGCGGTCGCGGACGGCTCGATCGAGGACGGAGGGTATTTCACCCGTGACGACTAGGAGCTCGTTTCAAACTGCCTCGTGGCGTCTGGCGGCGTCTCGCCGGCGCCTGAGCCGTGATCGCCTCTTGCCGATCCGTTTGGCACAGGAGCGGCTTCAAGGCGATCCCGTCTCAGGCTGGCGAGCCACTCACCAGCCACTCACGATTCATTCTGAAACGAGCTCTCAGAGCCTCCTGCATGACGTGACGCCGGCGGGCGGCTGGCTCTCCCAGCACGAGCTGTCGCAGCCGCTGCCTGAGAGCACCGACGTCCTGATCGTCGGCGGCGGCCTCGCCGGCTGCGCGCTCGCGTACTACCTCGCCCGCGGGGGCGTCGAGGTCGTCCTCGCCGAGCGCGGCGAGCTGAATCGCGAGGCGTCGGGGACGAACGCCGGCAGCTTCCACTTCCAGATCGCGATCCACCAGCTGACGGGCGCGCAGACGGCGAACGTGCGCGAGCGGCTGAACACCGAGGTGCGCCTGCACGCCGAGGCGGCCGAGGTCTGGAAAGGCCTCGAGCGCGAGCTCGACGGCCACCTCGACATCCACTTCACCGGCGGGCTGATGGTCGCCGAGACCGAGCAGGAGCTCCGGCTCTTGCACGAGAAGCGCGTGATCGAGGAGGAGGCCGGCCTCGACATCGAGATCCTCGAGGGCGACGAGCTGCGCCGCTTCGCGCCGTATCTCGCCGAGGATCTGCTCGGCGCCTCGTTCTGCCTGCAGGAGGGGCACGCGAACCCCGCGATCGCAGCGCCGCTCTTCGCCCTCCGCGCCGCGCGGGCGGGAGCGGCGATCCGGACCCACGCGCCGGTCACGCGGATCGACTCCGACCCGGATGGCGGGGCACGCCGCTTCACCGTGACCACCGCGGCCGGCCGGATCCGCGCCAGCCGCATCGTCAACGCCGCCGGGGCGTGGGCGAACGAGCTGGCGGCGCTCAGCGGGCTCAAGCTGCCCCTCCGATCCGAGGGCCTCCACCTCAACGTGACCGAGCCGCGCGAGCACGTGCTCGTGCCGATGGTGCAGCACATCGGCCGGCGCCTCACGCTCAAGCAGACCGCGAACCACACGTTCATCATCGGCGGCGGCTGGCCGTCGAAGGCCGAGCCGCAGCCCCTCCGCTACTCGACCCGGTGGGAGAGCATGGCCGGCAATCTCGCGGTCGCCGTGCGCGTCGTGCCGCTGCTTGCCGACGTGCGGGTCGTGCGCACCTGGTCGGGCGTGATGGCGTTCACCGACGACCTCGCGCCGATCGTCGGCGAGTCGGCGCGGCTCGCGGGCTACCACACCCTGATCGCCACCACGGGCTTCACCCTGAGCCCGCTGATGGCCCGCCTGCTCGCCGAGTCGATGGCGACCGGGCGGAGCACGATCCCCGCTGCCTATGCCGTCGACCGCGAAGTTACACCGACGTGAGGAGAAGACGATGAACCGAGACGATGTCGATTGGCGCGGCTACTGGCCCGCCTGCCCGACCCCGTTCACCGCCGACGGCCGCGTCGACGTGGAGAAGCTCAAGGCGCTCGTCGAGTGGTACATCGGCCAGGGGATGCACGGGCTCTTCGTCAACGGCACCTCCGGCGAGTGGTTCTCGCAGACCCCCGAGGAGCGGCGGCTCGTCGCCCAGACGGCGATCGATCAGGCGGCCGGGCGCGTCAAGGTCGTGATCGGCTGCACCTCGCTGACCGCGCGGGAGGCGGTCGAGGTCGGCCGCGACGCGCTGGCCGCGGGAGCCGACGGGATCGGCTCCACGCCCCCGCCGTACTCGAAGACCTACGACGACGAGACGGTCGCCTACTTCCAGGCGATCTCCGACGGCGTCGACGGTCCGATCATGGTGTACAACTGGCCGCACGGCACGAGCGTCGACATCGGCACCGAGCTCGCGGCGCGCATCGCCGCGGTCGGCAACGTCGTTGCGATCAAGGACAGCACGCCGAGCTTCGAGCAGTTCAGGGAGACGACGAAGCGCGTGATCGGAGACGTGCGCGTGTTCGGGCCGTTCATGTCGGTCGCGGGGCTCGAGTTCCAGCGCGAGCATGGCGGCGACGGCTTCATCGGCGGCGGCTCGCTGTGGGGCGCCCCGGACGCCGAGTTCTGGGAGGCGATCTGGCGCGGCGACACGGCGACCGCCCGCGAGCACGCGGTGCGCACGGACGAGCTGTTCCCGAAGCTCTGGCTCCCGGGCGGCTGGGGCGGCCACTTCGGCGCCTACCAGAGCCAGCTCAAGGCGCTGATGAAGATGCTCGGACAGCCGGGGGGCGAGGTGCGCCCGCCGAGACTCCCGGTGACCGACGACGCGAGCCTGCAGCGCATGCGCGAGATCCTCGTCGAGACCGGCCTGCTGCCACAGCCCGTCGGCGCCGCGTGACCCGCCTAGCTCTGCGCGATGGGTCCGAGGCCGTCCTGCCGCGAGACGGCCATGCCCTCGGAAACCCACGTGACGCACGCGCGCGTGTTCGGCACGCCGTCCACCACCACCAGGCAGTCGTAGCACACGCCCATCCCGCAGAAGACGCCGCGCGGCGATCCGCCCGTCGTCACGCGCGTGGCGAGGTGACCCTCGGCCAGCAGCATCGCGGCGACCGTCTCGCCCTCGTAGGCCGTGACGGCGCGCCCGTCGAGGGTCAGCGAGACCGTGGCGCCGCGCTCGAGCCCGTGCCCGTCCGGAAGCCGTGCGTGGAAGGTGCTCACGCGACGCAGTCTGGCAACCGCCGGCGGGCTTGGCAAACGCGACCGAGACCGCAACCACAACCCAGTCAGGAGGCCCGTCGATGAGCAAGCTCGTCGCCCCGTCGGCGGTCGAGGAGTACGACCGCCGCTACGTGTTCCACCCCTTCACGCAGCTCGACAAGCACGAGCGAACCGGCTCGCCGAGCGTGATCGTGAAGGGCAGCGGCGCGCGCGTCGTCGACATCCACGGCACGAGCTACATCGACGCGATGGCCGGCCTCTGGTGCGTCAACGTCGGCTACGGGCGCGCCGAGCTCGCCGATGCGCTGCACGAGCACGCCTCGCGGCTCGGCTACTACCACGCGTTCTCGTCGATGGGCACCGACACGCCGGCGCTGCTCGCCGAGCGCCTGATCGAGAAGGCGCCGGCCGGCATGTCGAAGGTGTTCTTCGGCTGCACCGGCTCCGACGCCAACGACACGAATGCGAAGCTCGTGTGGTTCTACAACAACGCGCTCGGGCGGCCCGAGAAGAAGAAGATCATCGCGCGCCGGCGCGGCTACCACGGGGTCAGCGTGCTCTCGGCAGGCCTCACGGGCTTCCCCGGAATGCATGCCGGCTTCGACCTGCCGCTCCCGATGATCCGCCACACCACCGCCCCGCATCGCCTCTGGGAGGCGGAGCCCGGCATGACCGACGAGGCCTTCGCGCAGAAGCTCGCCGACGACCTCGAGGCGCTGATCGTGGCGGAGGGACCAGACACCGTCGCGGCCTTCATCGCCGAGCCGATCATGGGTGCCGGGGGCGTGCTCGTGCCGCCCGTCGGCTACTACGAGCGCATCCAGGCGGTGTTGCGCCGCCACGACGTGCTGCTGATCGCCGACGAGGTGATCACGGCCTTCGGCCGCCTCGGCTGCTGGTTCGGCAGCGACCTGCTCGGGCTCGAGCCCGATCTGATCACGGTTGCGAAGGGCCTCACCTCAGGGTACTTCCCGCTCTCGGGCTCGATCGTCTCGGAGCGCGTCTGGCGCGTGCTCGTCGATGGCTCGGCCGCCGGGCCGTTCGGCCACGGGTACACCTACTCGGCGCATCCGCTGGCTGCGGCCGTGGCGATGGCTAACCTCGACGTGATCGAGAACGACGGGCTGATCGCGCAGGCGGCCGAGCGTGGCGCGCTGATGCACCGGCTGCTGGCCGAGGCGTTCGCCGACCACCCGCTCGTCGGCGAGGTGCGGGGAAGGGAGCTGATCGGCGCGCTCGAGTTCGTCGCGCAGAAGGACCCGGCGAAGCCGTTCGACCCGGCTCGCAAGGTCGGGCCGCGGGTCGCCCAGCGCTGCCTCGAGCTCGGCCTGATCACGCGAGCGCTGCCCGCGGCGGACACGATCTCGTTCTCGCCGCCGTTCGTGATCACCGAGGAGGAGGTGGCAGAGCTCGTCGCCACCGCCCGCCGGGCCGTCGACGACGTCGCCGCCGAGCTGCGGAGCGAGAGCTGAGATGCTCGCCGGTCGCGTTGCCCTGATCACCGGCGGTGGGCGTGGCCTCGGGGCCGCGATCGCCCGCGCGCTCGCTCAGGCCGGGGCGCTCGGAACGGTGCTCGACGTCGAGGTGGGGGAGTGCCCGGCCGGCTGGATCGCGGTCGTCGCCGACGTGACCGTCGAGGAGCAGGTGGAGCGCGCCGTCGACGAGGCGGTGGCACGCTTCGGTCGCCTCGACATCGTCGTCGCGAACGCGGGCGTCGTGCCTCGCTGGAGCGATGTCGCCACGCTCGATCTCGACGCGCTCGACCGCACGCTGGCCGTCAACGTGCGCGGCGTCGCGATCACGCTGAAGGCCGGCGCGCGAGCGCTCAAGGCCGCCGGCGGGGGGTCGATCGTCGTCACGGCGTCGATGAACTCGTGGCATCCGGCTCCCGCGCAGAGCGCCTACACGGCGTCGAAGCACGCGGTGCTCGGCCTCATGCGCGTGGCGGCGCTCGACCTCGGGGCGGATGGCATCCGCGTCAACGCGATCGCCCCGGGGCCGGTGGCGACGGACGCCCTGCGCGAGCGCCTCGCCCACCGGGCGGCCGAGGGCGGGCTCGCGGTCGACGACGCGCTGCGCGAGGCCGCTCGATCGACGGCGCTCGGGCGCATGGTCACAGAAGACGAGGTCGCGAGCGCCGCGCTCTTCCTGGCGAGCGACCTGTCTTCGGGCATCACCGGCGTGCTGCTGCCGGTCGACGGCGGGATTCGCTGAGGCGTCACCGTTAGAGCTCGTTTCAAAATGCCTCGTGGCGTCTGGTGGCGTCTCGCTGGCGCCTGAGACGTGATCGCCTCTTGCCGTTCCGTTTGGTACAGGAGCGGCTTCGAGGCGATCCCGCCTCAGGCTGGCGAGCCACTCACCAGCCACTCACGATTCATTCTGAAACGAACTCCTAGAACGCATCGCTCGCTGCACGGGAACGGACGTGCGCGCGGCGATCAGCGGAGCGCGGCGATCGCCTCGACCTCGACCAGCTGATCGCGATACCCGAGGACGGCCACGCCGAGCAGCGTGCTCGGCGCATCGTGGTCGCCGAAGTGCCGGCTCACGACGTCCCAGGCTGCGAGCAGATCCTCGCGCCGCTGGGTGGCCACGTACACGGTGGTCTTGACGACATCGGCGAGGTCGGCTCCGGCAGCCTGCAGCGCGACTCTGAGATTCGCCATCACCTGCTCGGCCTGACCCGTGACATCGCCGACCGCCACCGTGCCACCCTCCGAGTCGAGCGGGCACGCGCCGGCGGTGAAGACCAGTCGACTGAAGCCGTGGGCGACGGCCGCATAGGCGTAGGGCGCGATGTCCGTGAGGTCGCGCGATCGGACGAGCTCGACGAGATCGGGCGTCTCCATCGCGCCAGTCTCGCAGCCGGCGTCCGGGGCTCGAGCTCGGATCTCCGGCTGGGCCACCGCGTCATCGCGTTCGCTGGAGCGCGGTGCGCTCCGCGCGCTGCTTGATCCCGCGCAGCATCTTGGCGGTCATCAGAGAGCTGAGCGCCTCGGCGGGCTCGACGACGAGCCGAGCCCATCGGCGCGTGTACGCATATCGCTCGCGCACGATCAGCCGCGTCGTGTCGCCCGGCGCCGTTCTGAGCGCGAAAGACCAGGTGAAGTCGTACGGGGGAGCGGCGTTCCCCAGCGGAACTCCGCCGCGGAGGACGAGTGACCTGCCCCGTTCCGACGAGGCCACGGCGAGAGCCATCTGCGGAGCGAGCCTGATCGCATCGCCGACGGCGACATCCTGCCACTCGGGAACGATGCGATCCGCGCTGTGGATGTCGCAGCCGACGCGGTTCTCCAGGAAGTCGTAGCTGTAGAAGCCGCCCCGCCCATGTCCGAGCTGGGCGATCCATGGCCAGACGTCGTCGGCCGGGGCGTGAATCGTGATCGCCCGGGTGGCGGTGAGGTCGGCGTGCTCGATCAGCTCGTCGCCGGGGAGAGCCTCGCCGCACTCCTGGCCGGTCGCGCCCCACCGCAGCAGGCGGGGCCGCGCGAGGAGGGCAGCGGTCGCCGCTGCTCCGACAAGGCTGACCCGTGCTCTCATCGTTCGCTGCTCCTGAGACGTCTCGACTCGGTCGTCACGTGATGATCACGGCCTCGACGCCGCGGCGCGGGCTCGTGTGCGGGGCGTGCGTCGGATAGCCGATGCGGAACGTGGAGAGCGCCTGCCAGCCCGAGCGGAGGAGACCGTCCAACGCGGTGCCGAAGCGGGGCGTGATCGCAAGCTCGACCTCGCGGTCCGCGCGCTCGGTCAGCTGGTTCATGTGCTGCAGGGCGAGACCGTGCGCCGCCGTCCAAAGGTGGATCCGCTCGAGCAGCCGACCACCGTCGAGCCGTTGCCGGTTGTCGGTCGCCTCGCGTACCGCCACGATCCCGTAGGCGGCGGCGGTCTTCGTCTGGCGATCCCGCGTGGTTGTCAGCCAGGCGTCGTCGGTTGCCGTGCGCGACTGCGCGGGCAGGAGCTTCGCAAGCGCCGCTGTCAGGTCGGAGAGCCCGGCGGCGTCGACGGTGATCCCGTCACGCCGGGTCTGAATCTCGTCCCAGCTCTGGCGGAACCATTGGTAGTCGCTCTTGCTCTGGCCGGGGTCGGCGATCAGCGCCTCGGTTGCGGCCACGAGCAGCTCGCTGATCTGCTCGCGCTGCGCCTTATCGGCGAACCAGACGACGCGGACGTCGGCGGTGCCGGTCGTTGCGAGCGCAGACATCGCGGCCAGCGCAGCACGAGGAACGTCCTTCCCCGGGGCGTAGGGGTAGCGGTTGCTGTGCCGTCTCGCGATCTGGTGATACAGCTCGGATCGGCGCGCCGGAGATCTTCCAAGCTCGATCCGCGCCGCGTGGGTCGAGTGCGGTCCCTCGGGAAGCAGGGTCACGGCGGCGGCGAACCCGCGGGCCCGCGCGGCGAGCACGAGATTCTCGAGCGCGGCACCGAGTCCGATGTACAGCTCGCGCTCGAACGGGTCGATGGCGCCGGTCGTGCGGCTGCGATCGGCGAGCAGATCGATTCGGTTTCGCAGCAGGCGGAACTGCCAGGCTTGCGCGTTGTGCGGGCTGGGCGCAAGGGTTGCCGCGCCGACGAGCGGCAACAGGCCCTTGTGGTGCTGCCAGTCAGACCAGGGGTCGTACGCGCCCCCCTGACCGACCTCGAGGACGCCCTGATCGTAGGCGCGATAGCCGAGCGCCCCGGTTCCCGCGACCGCAATCGTGCCGAGACCGAGCCCGGCCCGCCGCAGAAAGCTCGCGCGGCTGCTGCCGGCGTGCGACGCACGAGGCGATGGGTGCGACGCAGCCCGCCGGCGCGACGTTTTCATTCGCCCACCGGCTCGGCGGCGCTCGGCGTGCGCACCACGTCGTGCGGGTTCGCCCGCGGGGCGAAACGCGCGATGTCGGAGGCCGAGATCACCCCGACGACGCGACCGTGATCCCTCACCGGCAACCGCCTCACCTGGTTGTCCTCGATCAGGCGGATGGCCTCCACGAGGTCGCTCCCGGCGTCCACGCTGATCACCGGCGTGGTTGCGACGTCGGCGGCCGCGGTGGTCTCGGGATCTCGCCCGGCTGCGACGACTCGGAGCACGAGGTCGCGGTCGGTGATGACCCCGACGAGCCGGTCCTCGTCGACGAGCGGCACCATGCCGATGCGGGCCTCGGCCATCAGCCGCGCCACGTCGGCGACGCTGGCTCGAGCCGAGAGCACCTTCGGAGGCGAGAGCGCTTCACGGACGACGGACATCGAGTCTCCTCTCGGCTTTCAGATCCGTGACAGGGTCGGGCGCGGCGCGACGCAGACAGTGCCGGGCGCGCGGACGACGTTGCCACCTCCCGCAGCGTTTCGTGAACGCGTGCGCGCCGCATCGGGGTCGCCCCTGCAGCGCCTGCGGACCCGCCGTAGCGCGACACCGAGTCGGCGCCCATGCGAGCCGAGAGCGCCCATGGCAGGCTCGTTGGATGGTTGATCGCCGGGATCCGCGGATCGGGCCGATCGTCGCGCTCGCGCAATCGTCGGAAGCAGTGCTGACGCTCACGATCGACGGCACGGATGCGCATTCTGCGGCCGGCGTGCGCCGCGACCTGATGGCGCTGGCAGGCACGCTGCACGCCCTGGAGGTCGATCTCGAGCGCCACGGAGAGCGCGCCCTCGATGCGCTGATCGAAGACGCATACGCAGCGCGCTACCGCGCCGCGTATCTGCCGATCGACGGCTCGGTCGTGCGCCGGTTCTCGTCGGACCTGCGACTGCCGTGCGGCGTGCGCTTCGCTCCGCGGCCTGCGCTCCGACCTCTCGTTCGCGCGCTCTCGCTCGTGCCGCCGATCGGACTGATCGCCGTCGCCTCGGATGAGATTCGGGTCGTGTCGGCGACCGATCGCGGGCTTCACCGCGTCGTCGTCGTTCCGGCTGAGCCCGACAGCGAGGACTGGCGTGAGCAGCGTGCACGATCGCGTGGGCAGACGATCCGCGGCTATCAGAGCTCGCTCCAGACCGAGAAGTTCGAGCGGCGCGTGGGTGCGAACCACGCGCGGGCCCTGCGCGAGCTCTCGCAGCACCTTCCGGCGCTCGCCGCGAGCCACGGTTGGCGGGGCCTGGTGGTGCTCGGCGATCCCCGCGACACGCCCGTGCTCACCGAGTGGCTCTCGGGAGAGCTGCCTCCCGTGACGTTCTCGCCGCTGATCGTCGAGTGGCTGTCGGAGAGCGCCGAGCTCGCGCGCGCGATAGCCGCCCCGCTCGCCGAGGCGCGCCGGCTGTTCGCCGAGTCGGTGCTCGCTGCCATCTCCGAGCCGTCCTCGCACGGGCGCGGGGTGGCGATCGGCTCGGATGCGACGGTCGCCGTGTTGTCCGAGGAGCGCGTCGCGCAGCTCGTCGTCGACGACGAGCTCAGCCTGGTCGGATGGCGCGCCCCGGACGGCAGGCTTGCGCTCGAGAGCGTCACGCTCCCCGGCTCCGACGCGTCGCTGATGGTGCCCGAGCCGGATCTCGTCGAGGCGATGATCGGCAAGGCGTTCGAGCAGGACGCGACGGTCACGATCCTGCCGGCCGGCACCTTCCCCGCCGGTGCCGCGGCCCTGCTCCGGTGGTAGCTGCGCGCTCGGTCGAGCCGCCAGAACGTCAGCCGCGGTCGGCGGCTCGCGCGAACCCCGCGTCGGTCAGCATCCGCCGCAGGTCGACGATCATCTGCTGATCGATGTCCTTGCCGCGCGGTGGCTGCAGCACCTCGATGTCGCCGCCGAGCTCGACCTTGAGCTTGCCGTTGTGCTCGTGCGTGACCGTGCCGACCGCCTCGAGCAGCAAGACGACCTGACGCCAGTCGATGTTGGCGCTCGACGGGTGACTGAAGATCTGCTCGAGCGTTCCGCGATGGTGATTGCTGAGGTCTGTCGGCATGAGATTCCTTCGAGAGGTGAGGGCTCGCAGATCCGCGCGTGGCGTGGAGGCACGGCTTAGAAGCCCTCACAGAATGGCTCGCGAGTCATTCACGAATCATTTTGTGAGTGCTTCTTAGCCTCGATGCTTGCGGCTGTCGCCGCGTGGCGCATCGGCGTGCGCGCACACCGTCGGTGCGGTTCCTCCGCCGACCGGGCGCCGCCCGCGGAGAATTGCGGCGCTCGCGAGCTTGGCACCGATGAGATGATTCCGATCTGCCGGTCTAGTGATCGACCGCGGTGGAGCGGACGCCTCACCGAACGACGAGCGAGAGGACTGACATGCCCGGACAGATCGTGCACTTCGAGATCCCAGCGGACGACACTACGGCGGGGCGCGAGTTCTGGGGCGCGCTGTTCGGCTGGAAGTTCGAGTCGTTCCCCGGCCCGTCCGAGTACCACATGGCCCGGAACACCGAGACGTCGGGCGTTGCGATCACCAACATGGAGCCCGGCAAGCAGGGCGCGCGCGCCTATTTCGACGTCGACGACAGCAAGGCCGGCGCGGCTCGCGTGAACGACCTCGGTGGCAAGGCGAGCGAGCCGATGCCGGTGCCCGGGATGGGCTGGTTCGTGACCTGCACGGATCCGCACGGGAACGAGTTCGGCCTCTGGCAGACCGATCCCTCGGCCACGGCTCCCTCCGGATAGCCGTCCGCGGGGGGGCGGCCCCCTCCCCGGGGGGGGGGCCCCC
>JANLRV010000254.1:0-2521 GCA_031361905.1 Actinomycetes bacterium | reverse complement strand
TGCACCTGCACGCCGGCACCGCCATGGTTTGCGTTGCTCGAAACGTGGCCTCCCGTGATCGTCATGCCGCTGATCGTCGCGCTGCCCGTGAGCGCCAGGCCACCGCCGTGGACGTTGAAGACGCGATCGATCCCTTTCGCGTCGACGATCGTAAGGTCGGCGCCCGCGCCGGAAATCGTCATCGGGGTGGTGATGTCGAGATCGCCGACCGCGGCATTCGGTGCGTTGTAGGGCTCCGCGGTGCCGAGCGCGAGCGCATAGGTGCCGGACGGCACCACAATCGTGTCTG
This sequence comes from Actinomycetes bacterium, assembly GCA_031361905.1. Lineage (GTDB taxonomy): Bacteria > Actinomycetota > Thermoleophilia > Gaiellales > JALYLC01 > JANLRV01. The sequence continues at coordinate 2,232 of JANLRV010000254.1, read as the reverse complement.
CATCTGAGGCGAGGTTCGCTTGGATGATCGCCCCGCGCAGCGAGCACGTCGCGGCACACGTGGTCGTGTCAGCCGTGGTGTTCACGTTGAAGGTGGCTGCCTGCGCGCCGACAACTGGTGCAAACGCACAAGCTGCAAGCACAGCGGCGATACGGTTGACTCGCATCCGACTCCTCGGGGCTTCGTTCGAATTGGGGGGCTTTGACGCCGGTGGGTGTTTTCCACCCTGTTTGCGGCCGCCCGCCACCCTACCCCACGATCTCCGATCTGAGAACCGTCCCCACGGAACCTTTACGGTTCAGCCTATGAACCGGCACGCCCTCGACGTCCTCGAGTTCGCTGCGATCTGCGAGCGCCTGGCCGAGCGCACGTCGTTCAGCGCGAGCCGCGAGCTCGCGCTCGCCTTGGAGCCGGTCGCGCAGGCCTCCACCGTCTACCTGCTGCAGGCCGAGACCGCCGAGGCCCGGCGCCTGCTGGAGCGCGCGCCGCCGCGCTTCTCGGGCGCCCACGACGTGCGCGAGGAGGCACAGCACGCCGACCGCGGCGGCGTGCTCGGCGAGCCCGCGCTCGCGGCGATCGCCGAGACCTGCACGGCCGCGCTGAGCGTGCGTGCGTCGATCGCGACGGAGCACGACGACGCGCGGCTCCTCTCGACGCACACCGAGGCGATCACGGACGGCCTCGGGACGGTCGCCGATCGGATCTCCCGGGCGATCGACCTCGACGACGCACAGCTGCGCGACTCGGCCTCGGCGCGCCTCAAGTCGCTCCGCAGCGAGCTCGCGCGCGTGCGCCGGCGCGCCTCCGAGCGGCTGCGCCAGCTCGCCTCCTCGGCCGCGCTCGCGCCGCACCTGCAGGAGGAGTTCGTGACCGAGCGCAACGGCCGGCCCGTGCTGGCGGTCAAGGCCTCCTCGCGCGGAGCCGTGCGAGGGATCGTGCACGACAGCTCGGGCAGCGGGCAGACGGTCTTCATCGAGCCGTTCGAGCTCGTCGAGCTGTCGAACGAGCAGCGCGAGCTCGAGGCGGACGAGCGCGACGAGGTGCAGCGGATTCTCGTCGAGCTCTCGGCCGTCGTCGGCTCCCACGCGGCCGACCTGATCGCGTCGGTCGAGGCGCTCGCCGTGCTCGATCTGGCCTTCGCGCGCGCCGAGCTGTCGCGCTCGTGGAACGGCGTTGTCGCCGAGATCAGCGGTCACATCGCGCTCGTCGGCGCGCGGCACCCGTTGCTCGACCCGGCGCGCGTGGTCGGCATCGACCTCGACCTCGAGAACGTGCGCGCCGTCGTGCTGAGCGGTCCGAACACCGGCGGCAAGACCGTCGCGCTGAAAACGCTCGCGCTCTGCGTGCTGCTCCACCAGGCCGGGCTGCAGGTGCCTGCCGTGCGCGCCGTGCTGCCGATCGTCGCCGACGTGCTCGCCGACATCGGCGACGAGCAGTCGATCGCGCGCAGCCTCTCGACCTTCTCGGGCCACGTGCGCAACCTCGTCGAGATCCTCGAGATCGCCGACGGCGGGACGCTCGTGCTGCTCGACGAGGTCGCGGCGGGCACCGATCCGGTCGAGGGTGCCGCGCTCGCCCGCGCCGTGCTCGAGGCGCTCGCCGGCCGCGCGCTGCTGACCGTGACGACGACGCACTACGCCGAGGTCAAGGCCTGGGCGAGCACCACCGAGGGCGCACGCAACGCGGCCGTCGGCTTCGATCCCGAGACGCTCGAGCCGACCTACGAGATCGTGCTCGGCCGGCCGGGTCCATCGCACGCGCTCGCGATCGCACAGCGGCTCGGGCTCGACGCCGCGATCGTCGACGCGGCGCTCGAGCACATCGCGCCCGAGCGCATCGAGACCGAGCGGCTGCTCGCCGAGGCCGCCAGCGCCGAGCGCTCGGCCGCCGCCCTGCGAGACGACGCATCGCGGCTGCGCGAGCAGGCGGCCGCCGCGCGACGGGCGGCCGAGGGGGAGCGCGACCGGCAGCAGACCGCCGCGGACGCCGCCGAGCTGGCCGTCGCAGACGAGCGCGTGCGCGCCCGGGACGAGGCGCTCGCGGCGCTGGCGGCGCAGCGCGGCGAGCTCGACGCCCTGCGCACCGAGATCCGCGCCGCGCGCAAGGCCGAGCGCACCCGCGCGCAGGCGACGAACGAGCGCGCGCGGCAGTCCGAGTCGGAGCGCGACCGGCGCCTCACGAACGCCGACGAGCGCGCCCGCGCCGCCGCGGCGAGGGCCGAGGAGGCGATCG
>JANLRV010000036.1:0-6033 GCA_031361905.1 Actinomycetes bacterium | reverse complement strand
ATGAACGATCCGGGCTACGCACTATCTGGCCAAACCCTCGCCTTGCACGAGCCAACACGCCGCCGCGTGCTCGCGCTCCGGCAGCAGCGGATCGTCGCTCGGGCAGCGCTCGAACGCGACCGGGCAGCGCGGGTGGAAGCGGCATCCCGGGGGGATCGCGGTCGCGTCGGGCGGCTCGCCCACGAGCAGCGTGCGCGGCGTCGTGCGCGGCTCGATCCACGGGGCGACCGCGAGCAGCGCCTTCGTGTAGGGGTGCTGCGGGTCGCCGAGCACCTGCTCGGTCGTGCCGAGCTCGACGATCCGGCCGAGATACATCACGGCGACGCGGTCGCAGAGCGACCAGGCGAGCCCGACGTCGTGCGTGATCAGAAGCAGCGAGAGGGCGCGCGCCTCGCGCAGGTCGACGAGCAGGCGCAGCACCTGGGTGCGCACCGAGACGTCGAGGGCCGAGACGGGCTCGTCGCAGACGAGCGCCTCGGGCTCGAGCGCGAGCGCCGCGGCGATCACGACGCGCTGGCGCTGACCGCCCGAGAGCTCGTGCGGATAGCGATTCCAGAACCGGTCGGCGGGCGAGAGACCGGCGTCGTGCAGCGCCGAGACCGCCTTCAGCACGCGCGCCTCGCCGGCGCGCTCGCCGCGCGCCGCGAGGCCCTCCTGCACCTGCGCGCCGATCGTGCGGCGCGGGTTGAGCGACTGGTAGGGATCCTGGAAGATCAGCTGGACCTTGCGCCGCAGCGCCCGCAGGTCGTGCGCGACGGGCGCTCCCTCGAACTCGATCGTCCCGCCGCTCGGGTCGTCCAGCCCGACGAGCGCGCGCGCCAGCGTCGACTTGCCGCAGCCCGACTCGCCGACGAGGCCGAGCGTCTCGCCGCGCTGCCACTCGAGGTCGACGCCGTCGACGGCGCGCACGAGCGGGCGGCGACCGCGCTGGTAGGTGATGCGCAGGTCGCGCAGCCGGTAGAGCGGCTCGCTCACGAGCCCCTCGCGAGCAGGCAGCGGGACTCTCGTCCGGACGCATCGACGACGAGCGGCGGCGGCCCTGCGCGGCACTCGTCAAAGACGCGGTGACAGCGGTCGGCGAAGCGACAGCCCTCGAAGACGTGGCCCGGCAGCGGCGGCGTGCCGGGGATCGCCTCGCCGAGCGCGCGCGGCCCGCCGACGTGCGTGAACCCTGCCAGCAGGCGCTCCGAGTACGGGTGCTTGGGGGCGGCGAAGACGTCCTTGACGGGACCCTGCTCGACGATCTGCCCTGCGTACATGACGGCCACGCGATCGCACGTCTCGGCGATCACGGAGAGGTCGTGCGTGATCAGCAGGAGGGCCAGGCCGAGGTCGCGGCGCAGCTCCTCGAGCAGCTGCAGGATCTGCCCCTGGGTCATCACGTCGAGCGCCGTCGTCGGCTCGTCGCCGATGATCAGCTCGGGCCCGCAGGCGAGCGCGAGCGCGATCATCGCGCGCTGGCGCATGCCGCCGGAGAACTCGTGCGGGTACTGGTCGCGGCGCGATCTCGGGATGCCGACGCGCTCGAGCACCTCGGCGACGCGCGCGTCGACGTCGGCGCCCGGCTCGTGCAGGCGGATCGCCTCGCCGATCTGGCGATCGATCCGCATCACGGGGTCGAGCGCGTTCATCGCGCCCTGGAAGACGACCGAGACGGTGCGCCAGCGCAGATCGCGCCAGCCGGTGGGCGTGCGGCGGTGCAGCAGCATCACGCCGCGCTCCGAGCGCAGGGTCAGCTCGCCGCCGACGCGCCGCAGGCCGCTCGGCAGCAGGCCAAGCAGCGAGAGCGCGGTCGTGGTCTTGCCGCAGCCCGACTCGCCGGCGAGCCCGAGCGCCTCGCCGCGCCGCAGCTCGAAGCTCGCGCCGTCGACGATCGGCACGATCCGTCCGCCGTCCCGGTAGGCGACCCGCAGGTCGCGCACCTCGAGCAGGGGATCGGCGTTCATGCCCGTTCTCGCCTGGTCGGGTTGACGATCTCCTCGAGCGAGTAGCCGATCAGGCTGAAGCCCATCGCGAGCAGCGTGACGCAGAGTCCCGGTGGGACGAAGTAGGCCCAGCGGCCGTCGGTCATCGCGCCGGCGGCGTAGGCGTCGTTGAGCATCTGCCCCCACGAGAAGCTCTGCGGGTCGCCCAGGCCGAGGAACGAGAGCGTCGTCTCGGCGAGCACCGAGAGCGAGACGTAGAGCACGCCGTTCGCGAGCACCAGCGGCAGCACGCCGGGCAGGATGTGGCGCGCCATGATCGTGCGGTCGCTGCAGCCGAGCACGCGCGCGCGGCGCACGTAGTCGCGCTCCTTCAGCGTCAGCACCTGGCTGCGCACGATCCGCGAGGTGCCCGCCCAGCCGAGCGCGCCGATCACCAGCACAAGCACGCTCTCGCGCCCGAGCGGCCAGTCCTGCGCGCGACGGCCGAGCAGGCTCGCCATGATGATCGCGGTGGGGATGAAGGGGATCACGAGCACCCAGTCGTCGAGCGCCATCAGCAACCGATCGGTCCAGCCGCCGCGGTAGCCCGAGACGATCCCGATCAGCGTCCCGAGCAGCGTCGAGATGATCGCGGCGGCGAGCCCGACGGCGAGCGAGATGCGCGCGGCATAGAGCAGCTCCGAGAGCACGTCGCGGCCCGACTCGTCAGTGCCGAGCCAGTGCACGCTCGACGGCGCCTCGAGGTTCTGGGCGCCGCTCGTCGAGAACGAGCTCGCGGCGTTCGGATCCTGCGGGGCGAGCAGCGGCCCGAACAGCGCCAGCGCGACGAAGACCGCCAGCAGCACCATGCCGACCTGCCCCCGCCGGGTGCGCAGCAGCGCGGCGAGCGCGGAGCGCGCGCCGCCCCACGCTCCCGTGTGGCTCGCGAGGATGCGCTCGGCGGCCTCCGCGGCCTCGTTCGCGGCAACGCTCATTGGGTGCGCACCCGCGGATCGAGACGCGCATACAGCAGGTCGGCCACGAGATTCGCCACGATCACGAGCACCGAGGTCGTCAGGTAGAGGCCCTGCAGCATCGGGAAGTCCTTGTCGGCGATCGCGTTGAGCGTCGCGAAGCCCACGCCGGGCCACGAGAACAGCGCCTCGACGGTGATTGCGCCGCCGATCACGAAGCCGAGGTTGAGGGCGATCTGCGTGACGATCGGCAGCCGCGCGCTCGGCACGATGTGGCGCCGGCGCACGGCCAGCGGGCGCAAGCCGACGGCGCGGGCGGTCAGCACGTGGTCTGAGTCCATCACCTCGGCGACGGCCGCGCGCGTGATGAAGACGTACTGGCCGATCTCGCCGAGCGTGAGCGTCAGCGTGGGCAGGATCAGGTGCTTGCCGACGTCCTCCCAGTGCGCGAAGCCCCCCGCACCTCCCGGCGTCGCCTTGAGCCCGCCCGGAAGCCAGGCGAGACCGCCGGCGAAGACGCCGACGAAGAGCATGCCGAGCCAGAAGTCGGGCATCGAGTAGAGCGCCAGCGAGCTCTGGCCGATCCAGGTGTCGCGCGCGCGCCCGCGCCGCCAGGCCGCGATGATCCCGAGGCGCGTGCCGATCACCATCGAGAGCACGGTCGAGAGCGAGAGCAGCAGCAGCGTGTTCGGGATCGCGTCGCCGAGCTCGTCGGTGACGGGGCGCTCCGAGATGTTCGAGGTGCCGAGGTCGCCGTGCGCGAGATCGCCGATGTAGCGCGTGAACTGGGTGAAGGTGCTCTGGTCGTAGCCGCGGTCGTGGATGATCGCCTGGCGCACCTCCGGCGGCAGCCGCCCGCGGATCAGGTCCTTGGCGGGATCACCGAGCGCGCGGAAGAGGAAGAAGTTGAAGACGACGATCGCCACGAGGGTCGCGAGCGCGACCGCGATCCGCCGCGCGACGACCCGCCAGGTCACTCCTCAGTCCACTCGAGCGGCTCGACGCGTCGCCGGCCGCTCGCCAGCTGAGCCGACGCGAGGATCGAGGCCGCGAGCAGCGCGAAGCCGATCAGCAGGGCCCGCGGGGTCGTCAGCCAGCCGTCGCTCGAGCGTCCCACCGCGGCGACCGGCGTGCCCGATCCCGACGACGGTGCAGGCCCGGGCGCGAGCGTGAGGAACTGCTGCTGCGTCTCGAACAGGACCGCGCCGGTGCGCGCGGGCGAGGGCGCCCAGCCGTGCCAGGTGTCGTTGCGCACGATCTCGATGTTGTTGAGGTGGACGAGCGGCAGGTATGGCAGCTTGCGCAGCGCCACGGCCTCCGCGTCGCGCACGGCGGCGACCGTAGCCGCGGGCGTCGTCGCCTCCTTGGCGCGCTGCAGGTCGGCGTCGAACTGCTTGCTCGCGAAGAACGAGTCGCTCGAGGCGTTGTCCGACTTGAGCACCTCCATGATCGGCGTCGGCGTCGTGCCGCCGACGTCCCAGTCCCAGAGGAACGCGTCGAAGCTCGGCGCGTAGGTGTCCTTCTTCGAGCCGCTCGCGTAGATCCGGTTGTTGACCGCGTCCTCCGAGGCGAACGACAGGTCGATCACGATGCCGACCTTGCGCGCATCCGCGGCAACGCGCTTCGCGAGCCGCTGGAACTGCGTGCTCGAGGCCAGCGTGAGCAGCTCGAACTGGGCCTTCACGCCGTTCTTCACGCACGGCGTCGTGGCGCAATCCCAGCCGCCGGCGGCGAGCACGGCCTTGGCCTTGGCGGGGTCGAAGGCGTAGCCGAGGGGATCGCTCTTGCGGTCGACGTAGTAGCGCGCGAAGCGCGGCGAGATCAGGCTGTAGGCGGTCACGCCCTGCCCGTCATAGATCGTCGGGATCAGCTTCTCGCGGTCGATCGCATACGCGACCGCCTGGCGGATCGCGAGATCCTGCACGACCTTCACCTTGACGTTCTTGCCCGGGCCGGTGCAGATCGTCGAGCCGCCTGCCGGGCAGGAGTTGAAGGCGATCTCCCAGTAGCCGCCGCGAGGCGACGAGACGAGCTTGACCTTGGGGTTCGGGCTCTGCCGCGCGCGCCGCGCCCACTGCACGGGGCCGCCGTAGCCGATGTCGAGGTTGCCCTGCGAGACGTCGCGGTAGACGCCGTCGGGGTTCGCGTAGTAGGTGATCAGCACCCGCTTGACCTGTGGCAGCTTGCCGCCGTTGCGGAACACGTCATAGTGGTCGTTGCGGGCGAGGATCGTGGTGCCGTTCTTCTCCCAGGTCGTGAGCATGAAGGGCGCGGTCGTGACGGTCGGGATCGGACCGTCGATCTTGTCGAGCTTCGCGAGCGGGTACGTCGACCAGACGTGCGCGGGCAGGATCGGGATCGCGAGCTTGTCGAGGAACTCCGAGTCGCGCGTCGCGAGGTGCAGCACGAAGGTCGTCGCGTCGGGAGCCGAGACGGAGGTGACGCCGTCGATCGTCGAGTGCAGCTGGTTCGTCTTGTTCTTCAGCACGGCGTTGAACGTCCACAACGCGTCGGCGCTCGTGAACGGCTTGCCGTCGGACCAGTGGATGCCCGTGCGCAGCTTGAACGTGATCGTCTTTCCGTCGGCCGAGACCACGGCACACGAGGCGAGCGAGCTCGCGTAGTCGATGTTCTGGTCGCTCAGCCTGAGCCCGAGCAGCTGGTCGTAGTACGCGGTCGCGTAGGCCCCGACCGAGATCGCCTCGACGGCCTTGAACGGGTTCGGCGTCTCGAACGCCTGCGGCGAGCCGATCCGCAGGTCGCCGCTCGCCGCCTCTGCGGACGAAGCGGGGATCGCGAGCGCTGCCAGGGCAGCGATCAGAATGACGGCTCGTCGCACGCGGCGACCCTACCACCCAGACGCTCCGATGTGGGGCGAGCGCAGGCGTTCCGCACGCATCGAGGGGTTGGAAATCTCGATCTTGTGGCTAGACTCATTCTCATGCGGCGGCCTCTCAGCCCCTCGAGCGAGGACTACCTCAAGGGCATGTTCGCCCTCTCCGAGGGAAAGCCGGGCGAGCCCGTCTCGACGCAGGACCTGGCCGACCGGCTCGAGGTCACGCCGGCCTCCACGACGGCAATGATCAAGCGGCTGCACGGCCTGCACCTGGTCGAGCACACGCGCTACCAGGGCGCCACCCTGACCGAGGCCGGCC
>JANLRV010000227.1:0-11133 GCA_031361905.1 Actinomycetes bacterium | reverse complement strand
GCTCGCGGCCGAGCCGCTCGTGCTGCTCGATCTGCCGCTCTCGCGCGACTACTTCCTCGGGCTCTTTCAGACCGCCGGCCTGACGCCGACGGTCGCCCGGCGCGTCACCGATCTCGAGCTCGCACGCAGCCTCGTCGCCCGTGACTACGGCTACACGCTCGGGAACGCGCGCCCCGCGCCCACTCAGGCGGTCGACGGCGCGCCGCTCGCGACGGTCCCGATCAGCGGCAGCGTCGAGACCCCCGTGGTCGGGCTCGCGCGACCGGCCGGGCTGCGTGACACGCGCATGACGGTCGCCTTCGCCGAGATCTGCGCCGAGCTCGTGCTCGACTCGTAGCGTCCGCGGCGCCCGGTGCGGACGTGTCCGCGCCGAGCGCCCCAGACGGGGATTCGCGGAAGCCGTGCTCGACCACAGGCATCTCTCGCGACCATACGCAGGTACCCCCGAGATGAACTGTCAAACATCCCAGCGAACATCGATAGCTATCGATGTTCCTGTATATTCACGATCATGGATGTACAAGGAATCGCGCTCGAGCCACGGCGCAGTCTCGGGCAAGGATGCTGCGTCCGCGTCGACGTTGAGCTCTCGACCGTCGATGTGCAGCGGCTGAGCGCGATCGCGAAGGTTCTCGGCGACCCCGTGCGCCTGCAGATCGTCGACATCCTGCGACGGCACCCGGGCGAGGTCTGCGTGTGCGACCTGCAGCCGCTCTTCGAGATCTCGCAGCCCACCCTCTCCCACCACCTGAAGCGGCTGCGCGACGCAGGCCTCGTCGGCGTCGTGCGGCGCGAGCAGTGGGCCTATTACTACGTGCTGCCCGACGCCCTCGAGGTTCTCAAGCGATGGCTCGACTCCGGGCCTCGAGCTTCCGACCGCACGCCCGAGAGCGAGGCCTGCTGCTCGCCGGCGGCGCTCGCCGCGTGTTGCGAGCCGTCGGCGAAGGACGCGTGCTGTGGAGCGTCCGATCCGGCTGCGCCGCCCGCGCGCTGCGGCTGCACGCCGGCCTGATGGATCCGCTGCGAGTCGGCATCAACGGTTTCGGCCGGATCGGACGGCTAGCCCTGCGCGCGGCCTGGTCGTGGCCCGAGCTGGCCTTCGCGCACGTCAACGAGCTCGCCGGCGACGCCCGCACCTCGGCGCATCTGCTGACCTTCGACTCCGTGCACGGCCGCTGGCCTCACGTCGTGGAGGGTGCCTGCGACGAGCTCGCGATCGGTGACGCCCGGATCGGCCACAGCAGCATCGAGGAGCCGACGGACGTTCCCTGGAGCGAGCACGGCGTCGAGCTCGTGCTCGAGTGCACGGGGCGCTTCCGCACCGCCGAGAAGCTCGCCGGATACCACCGAGCCGGCGTCCGGACGGTGATCGTGGCGGCCCCCGTCAAGGACGGGGCGCTCAACCTCGTGGTCGGCGTCAACGACGACCTCTACGTCCCCGGGGTCCACCGCCTGCTGACTGCCGCATCCTGCACGACGAACTGCCTGGCGCCGATCGTGAAGGTGATCCACGAGGCGATCGGCATCCGCCACGGCGCGATCACCACCCTGCACGACATGACGAACACCCAGACGCTCGTCGACGCGCCGCACTCAGACCTCAGGCGCGCACGAGCGGCCACGCTCTCGCTGATCCCGACCACCACGGGGTCCGCGAAGGCGATCGGGCTGATCTTCCCCGAGCTGGAGGGGCGGCTCAACGGCCTCGCCGTGCGCGTGCCGCTGCTCAACGCATCGCTCACGGACTGCGTCTTCGAGGTCGCCCGGCCCACGGATGCGGACGAGGTGAACGGCCTCCTCGCGAGAGCCGCGGCCGGGTCGCTCGCAGGCATCCTCGGCTACGAGGAGCGTCCGCTCGTCTCGATCGACTACAAGGGCGATCCCCGATCGGCGATCGTGGACGCGCTCTCGACGATGGTCGTCGACGGGACCCAGGTGAAGATCCTCGCCTGGTACGACAACGAGTGGGCCTACGCGAATCGCCTCGTCGAGCTCGCCCGGATGGTCGCGCGCGGGCGAGCGGGCGATCCCGACGTGCGCACGCGATGACGACCGGCGGGTCGCGCTCGGCCGACCTCCGCAGCTACGCCCTCGTGACGGGCGCGTACTGGGCCGACACGATCGCCGACGGCGCGAGCCGCGTGCTCGTGCTGTTCTTCTTCTACGAGCGCGGCTACTCGCCGTTCGCAGTCGCCTCGCTGTTCCTCTTCTACGAGATCTTCGGCATCGTCACGAACCTCGTCGGTGGCTGGCTCGCGGCGCGTTTCGGCCTCAAGACGACGCTGCTCGGCGGCCTCGCCACGCAGGTCGTGGCGCTCTCGATGCTGGCGCTCGTGCCGGTCGCGTGGCTCGTCGTCCCCTACGTGATGGCGGCGCAGGCCCTCTCGGGGATCGCCAAGGACCTGACCAAGATGAGCTCGAAGAGCGCGGTCAAGCTCGTCGCGCCGGCGGACGCTCCGGACGCGCTCTTCCGCTGGGTCGCGATCGTGACGGGATCGAAGAACGCGCTCAAGGGCGTCGGCTTCTTCCTCGGCGGCCTGCTTCTGTCCCTCGTGGGCTTCCGGACGGCGCTGCTGCTGCTCGCGGGGCTCGTCCTGCTGGCCCTGCTCCTGGTGGCCTCGCGGCTGCGCGGAGACCTCGGGCGGCCGGACCCACGCGCGCGCTTCTCGCAGATGCTCTCGCAGAGCAGGGCCGTCAACTTGCTCGCCGCCGCGCGCCTTGTGCTGTTCGCCTCGCGCGACGTCTGGTTCGTCGTGGGTCTGCCCGTCTTCCTTCGCAGCGAGCTTGACTGGAGCTTCTGGGAGGTCGGCGCATTCCTCGCGATCTGGGTGATCGGCTATGGCGCCGTGCAGGCCTCGGCCCCTCGCCTGCTCGGGCGCCGTCGCCTGCCCGACGGACGGACGGCGACGCTGCTCGCCTTCGCGCTGGCCGCGCTTCCGGCGGCGATCGCGCTGCTGCTCTCGGCGAAGCTCGACGCGACGGTCGTGGTCGTCGGCGGCCTGATCGCGTTCGGCGTCGTCTTCGCGCTGAACTCCGCCGTCCACTCCTATCTGATCCTCGCCTACGCCGACGGCAAGCAGGTCGCGATGAACGTGGGCTTCTACTACATGGCGAACGCTGCCGGCCGTCTCACCGGCACGGTGCTCTCCGGGCTGCTCTACCAGTGGCACGGCCTCGTCGCGTGTCTCTGGGCGTCCGTCGGGCTCGTGCTCGCCGCCGGCGCGCTCTCGCTGCTCTTGCCGACCGAGCCGGAGCGCTACAACGCGGCCCCGCCGTCGGCGAGCAGCGTCGCCCCGGTGACGTAGCCCGACTCATCCGAGACGAGCCAGGCGACGAGCGCCGCGATCTCCTCGGGGCGTCCGAGACGGCCGAGCGGAGCCTCGGAGGCAAGCTCCGCGAGCCGATCGCCGGCCAGCTCGCGCACGGTCTCGCCGTCGATCGTCCCGGGCGCCACGGCGTTGACCGTGACGCCGTCGGCAGCGAGCGCGGCGGCGGCACGGCGCGTGAGCGCGAGCAGCCCCGCCTTCGAGGTGGCATAGTGCGCGCCGGTCACTCCGCGGCCTTTGAAGGCAGAATCCGACGCGATCATGACGATCCGTCCGGCGCCTCGCGCCCGCAGCAGAGGCCCGACGGTGCGCACGCCGAGGAAGGGCCCGCGCAGGTTCGTCGCGAGCACGTCGTCCCACTCCTCCGCCGAGATCTCAAAGAGATCTCGCACGTCCGTCCGAGCGGCGCAGCTGACGAGCACGTGCAGCTCGCCGATCGCCTGCGCTGCAGCGATCGCCTCCAGCCAGGCAGCCTCGTCGCGAACGTCGAGGGAGATCGCCCTGGCGGGCGATCCCAGCTCGGCGGCCAGCGCCTGCGCTCCCGCGAGGTCGAGATCGCCGAGCACGACTGCGAGCCCGTCGCCGTGGAGCCGGCGCGCGATCGCGGCTCCCAGGCCCCGCGCGGCCCCGGTGACGATCGCCGACCTCAGCTCACCCATCACGCGAGTCTACGAAGGATCGCCGGCCGCCCGCCGCTCGACGAGCACGGTGTCCCGCCAGCGGCCGTCACGCTGCGCGATCCGCTCGCGCGTCCCGACGACGCGGAAGCCGCAGGCGCGGTGCAGCGCGAGGCTCGCGGCGTTCTCGGGGAAGAGGCTCGACTGGATCGTCCAGATGCCGGCCGCTTCTGACTGCTCGATGAACGCGTCGAGAAGCACCCGGCCGACGCCGCGGCCTCTCGCTCGCTCGGAGACGTAGATGCTGTGCTCGACGACGCCGCGGTAGACGGTGCGCCGGGAGACGAGCGACGCGGCGATCCAGCCGACGATCTCGCGATCGCTGCGCGCCACGAGCCGCGGGTGCGACAGGCGAGACGCGTCGAACGCGCTCCACGACGGGATGGCCATCTCGAACGTGGCGCTGCCTGTCGCGATCCCCTCGGCGAAGATCACGGCGACGTCGCGCCAGTCGTCGGCGCGCATCGGCGCGATCGTGACGATCGCTTCAGCCATCGCCCGGGACCGTACCCGCACGCATCCGCGCCGCGCACCGCGACGTATGCTCGGCCGATGGCCCGCGTCCTCGTGATCGGCCCCGGTGACATGGGCACGCGGATCGCGCGCGGTCTCGCGGCTGACGGCATCGTTCGCGAGCTCGTCCTCGCCGGCCTGCCCGAGCGCGCCGGAGACGAGGCGATCGGCCTGATCTGCTCGACGACCGACGTGACCGCCCGCTTCGAGGCGGTCGACTGCACGAGCGAGGCGGCGGTCGAGGATCTGATCGGCCGCGAGAGGCCCGATCTGATCGTCCAGTGCGCATCCCTGCTCTCGCCGTGGGCGCTCGTCGACCGCGCCGATCCGACGGCCCGAGCCTTCGCGCGGGCCGGTCTCGGGATCGCACTGCCGATGCAGCTTCCCGTCCTGCTCGCGACGATGCGGGCGGTCCGCGCGACCGGCTTCCAGGGACCTGTCGCGAACCTCTCGTTCCCCGACGTCACGAACGCGCTGCTCGCCCGGCTCGGGCTCGCGCCCACGCTCGGCCTCGGCAACGTGACGATGCAGCACTTGCGCGTTCGGGGAGCGCTCCGCTCGACACTCGGGCCGGACGCCGAGCTCCCGCTCGTCCGCGTGCTCGGCCACCACAACCAGGTCTATGCCGTGATGCAAGCCGAGCTGCCGGCCGACGAGAGCGAGCGGGTGCGGGTCTTCCTCGGCGAGGAGGGCACGCGAGCGGACGAGCTCGCCTATGCCGGGCACGCGTTCGCTCCCGGCATCGTCTACAACCGGGTCACGGCGACCGCGTGCGTCGACACGCTCCGCGCGCTCCTGGCCGGACCGGAGCGCACGCGGATCTCCGTTCCCGGGCCGCTCGGTCTGCCCGGCGGGTACCCGGTTGCGATCGAGAACGGCCGCGTCGAGCTCGATCTCCCGCCCGGCCAGCCGCTCGACGAGGCGATCGAGTGGATGGAGCGGATCGGGCGCCGGGACGGTGTCCAGCGGATCGCCGACGACGGCACGGTGACGTTCAGCGAATCGGCCAAGCTCGCGGTCGCCGAGATCGCGCCGTGGCTGACCGAGCCGCTGCATCCCGACGAGGCGGGCGAGCGCGCCGCTCGCATCCGGCGCCTGCTCGCCGACTCAGCCTAGAGCCCGCTCGAGGTCGCGCCAGAGGTCCTCGGCGTGCTCGCAGCCGACGCTGATGCGCAGAAGCGACGCCGGCGCGCTCGAGCCGGTCGCACGCGCTCTCCGCTCGATCAGCGTCTCGACGCCGCCGAGGCTCTTCGCGTGCGTGATCACCGAGACGCGCTCGCAGACGGCGTCGGCGTGGCCGGCGCCACCGTGCAGCTCGAACGAGAGCATCGCGCCGAAACCGTCCATCAGGCGGCGCGCGCGCTCGTGGCCTGCATCGCCGGGTAGCCCTGGGTAGTACACGGCGCTCACCGCCGGGTGCCGATCGAGCCGGGTCGCAAGGGTGAGCGCGGTCGCCTGGGCGAGCTCGAGACGGACCGGCAGCGTGCGCAGGCCGCGCAGCGCGAGGAAGGCCTCGAGCGCGCCAGGCGTCGCCCCGAGCTGCGCCCGCGCGTGACGGAGCCGGTCGAGTCGCGCCGGATCGCGCGTCGTCGCGACGCCGAGCAGGAGGTCCGAGTGCCCGCCGATGAACTTCGTCGCGCTGTGCATCGAGACGTCGGCACCGAGCTCGAGCGGTCGCTGCAAGAGCGGCGTCGCGAACGTCGAGTCGACGGCCACCGCGACGCCCGCGGCGCGGGCGCCCGCGCAGAGCAGGTCGAGCTCGGCGATTCTCACGAGCGGGTTGCTCGGGCTCTCCAGCCAGAGAAGCTGGGCGCCAGCGCACGCCCGGAGCGTGGCCGCCGTGTCGGTGATGTCGACCGAGTCGAGCGTGATCCGTCCCGCCGCCGCGCGCGCGGTGAGAAGCGACCTCGTCCAGGCATAGCCGGCCTCAGGGCCGACGACACGCGCACCGGCGGGCAGATCCTCGAGGATCGCCGCGATCGCCGCCATGCCCGACGAGAAGGCCACCGTGGAGCCGCCCTCGAGCGCGCCGATCGCAGCCTCGAGCGGCTCCCAGCCAGGGCTCCCCTGCTCCCGTGCGTACCCGTCGACGTGATAGCTCGAGGCGAGCACGACCGGAGCGTTGAGGGGCGTTGCAGGCGTGCGCGGCCCGCGTCCCGCATGCACGGCGATCGTCCACGGGTGGAGCCCGTCGGACGGCTCGCCGGTCGGGCTGCCTGTCCGCTCGCCGGCATATCCCCCGAGCTCGGCCGAGCCGAAGCTCGGAGGGTCGGAGGCCGGGAACGACTCGACGCCCGCCTCATCGACCTCGTCGCCGCGCGGATCGCCGCCGGTTCCGTTCACGTGATCGCCTCCCGTCCGATCGTGCAGATGCCCCGACCCTATCGCGTCGCGGCGCCGCGCCATCGTCGATCCGACGAGCCCCCCGCCGGCCTTCGGACGTTGCAGGAGCTACGATCCGGCGCTACCACGACGAACGCATCCCCCACCGCGCCATGAGGTCGCCACGTCTCCTGATCGCCGCGGCCGCGCTGACGGGAGCCGTCATCCTCGCGACCGCGCAGCCCTGGGCGGCCTCCGGCCCGGCGACGGCCGGCGCGAAGCAGCAGGCCGGCTTCGTCCAGCTCCCTCCCGCGGCGCCGGCCGGTCAGATGGTGCTCTACGGGCACATCAAGCGGCTGGCGCGCAAGGGCGTTCGCTTCGAGCTCGGGTTCGACCCGGCCTGGTTCACGGGCGGCCTCACGGCGAGCCGCGCGATGCTGCAGGACACGGGCTCGGGCGACGTTGCGAACGACAGCTACGTGGTCGACGAGAGCCACCGCCTGCTCACCTACCGGTTGGCGTCGACCGCGCGCGTCACCGTCCTGACGAACAACTGCAGCGGCATCAACTCGACGGCGATCTCGGTCGCCGAGCTGTCGCGGATCGTCAACGGCGGCCCGCACCGGAAGCTCTTCGAGCCGCTCGACTCCGGCATCTGGATTCGCGTTCGCATCGACACCGTCCAGGAGCTCGATCAGCAGTACCAGCCGTAGCGGGCACCGCCCGAGGAGCTCGTGAACTACCGATCGAGCCGCTTGACGAGCGCTCGCGGGGCCTGGATGCGCCAGGCATCGCGGAGCAGCTCCTCCAGCTCGTCGAGGTCGATCTCGGCGAGCCTGACGAGGACGGCGGGAAACCCGTTGTAGTGAGGCTCCGTGAAGAACGTCAGCGGGCTCGACGCGATCAGGGCCGCCTTCTCGTCCTCGCCCGAGATCCGCACAGCGAGCACCGCCGGCTGCGCGACTCGCGGCGCCTTCGCCTCGAGACGTTCCAGCCAGACCCAGGCGAACCCCTTCTTCTTGCCCTTGTCGAGCACCGAGAACGCGAAGCGCTCGTTGTTCTCGACCGTCTCGGGCAGCGAGAGCGCGATCCGGCGGACGTCGGCTTGGTCGGCCATTACCCGAGATTCTGCCTCAGAAGCTCTCACTCTCAGACGCGGGTCTCGCCCGAGTGCGCGGCGCGACCGCCCAGCACGGTAACCGCGAGAGCTGAGAGGACGAGCAGACCGAGCGTCTGCGAAAGGCCCATCGCATCGGCGAGGAACCCGATCACCGGCGGGCCGACGATGAAGCCGACGTAGCCGACCGTGAAGACCGCGGCGAGCGACGGTCCGGGCGGATCCACTCGACCGGCGGCGCTGAACAAGAGCGGCACGGCGTTCGCGATGCCGAGCCCGACGAGCGCGAATCCCGCGACCGCGGGCAGCGGCTCGGCGATCAGCAGCAGCGCGCCGAGCGCGACGGCGACGAGCGCCATCCCGCCGCGCAGCAGCCGACCCGCGCCGAGGCGCTCGTTGAGCACATCGCCACCGAGGCGGGCGATCGCCATCCCGAGCGAGAAGCCGGTGAAGCCGGTGGTGGCGGCCGCGGCACCCGCGCCGAGCTCCTGGCGAAGATAGATGCCGCTCCAGTCGCCGATCGCGCCCTCGGTCATCATCGCG
The DNA here is from genome assembly GCA_031361905.1 of Actinomycetes bacterium. Classification (GTDB taxonomy): domain Bacteria; phylum Actinomycetota; class Thermoleophilia; order Gaiellales; family JALYLC01; genus JANLRV01. The sequence goes on along the minus strand of JANLRV010000227.1, from coordinate 2,635 downwards.
AGAAAGCACAGCGCGCCGATCAGGAAGACGGCGCGCGATGGCAGCGCGAAACCGCTGCCATCGCTCTCGGAATGCGCCGAGGCCTCACCGAGACGGGCGCAGATCCAGAGGCCTGCGCACCACAGCACGACGCCGGCCACGAGACTCTCGAGACGCGGATCGACGCCGGCCACCGCCGCCGCGGCCGCGATTCCCGAGAAGGCGAAGCCGCCGATGCTCCAGCCGCCGTGCAGGGAGGACATGATCGGCTTGGTCAGCGTCCGCTCGACTGCGATCCCGTGCGCGTTCATGGCCACGTCCATCACGCCGTTGACCGCGCCGAAGACGAAGAGCAGGGCGCCGAGCGCGTACGGGGTCGACGCGAGCAGCGGCAGCGGCAGCAGCAGGCAGTAGACGAGGACCGCGGCGCGCGTCACGCTCGCGCTCGAGCGCCGGTCGAGGACCTGTCCCGTGAGCGGCATCGCCACCATCGCACCCGCGGCCATGCACAGCAGACAGACGCCGATCGTCGCCTTGGAGGCGTCGAGCCGATCCTGCATCCACGGAATGTGCGCGACCCAGGTGCCGATCATGGCGCCGTTGATCACGAACACCCCGAAGGTTGCGGCGCGCGGCGTCACACGGCGACGACGTCGATGCCGGCGGCGGCGTAGGGCTGCGTCAGCTCGGCATCCCCATCGGTCACGAGGTGGTCGACATCCGCGAGCGAGGCGACGACCCACGGGCTCGCGGTGCGCAGCTTGTCGGCCGTCGCGAGCGCGATCACCTCGCCCGCCGACGCGACCATCGCGCGCTTGACATGGGCCTCCTCGTGATCGAACGTCGTCACGCCCACATCCGGATGCAGCGAGCAGATGCCGAGCACGCAGACGTCGGCCCGGATCGAGCGCAGAGCCTCGACCGCGACCGAGCCGACCGCGACCTGGTCGGCCTTCAGCAAGCGCCCCCCGACGAGCACCACCTCGACCTGCGGGTGGGCGGCGAGCACGGCCGCGACGGGCGGAGAGTTGGTCACGACCGTGCCCGTGTGGGAGTGCGGGAGGCGGCGCGCGAGCTCGAGCGGCGTGGTGCCACCGTCGAGCACGATCACGCGCGCGCCGCGGAGCAGCGGCAGAGCGGCGTCGGCGAGCGCCACCTTGGCCTCGTGCCCCAGCTCGAGCCGCCGCTCGAACGAGCCGATCGCCTGCGCGGCGGGAAGCGCGCCTCCGTGCACGCGCAGCAGCAGCCCCTGGTCGGCGAGTTCACGCAGGTCGCGTCGCACCGTGTCCTCGGACACGCCGAGGCTCGCGACGAGCTCGGAGGCGACGACCTTGCCGTCGCGGTCCAGTCGCCCGAGGATCTCCTGCCTGCGCTCAGCCGTCAGCATTCGTGCAGGTTATAGCACGTCTCTACTTGATTTTAGGTGTTTCTGCCGGTATTTGCGTGTTCCCGGTGCGCGGCCGCGCCCACCACCCTCCGCCTACACTCGGGGAGGTGACAGCGCTCTCTTGACCAGCCTTCGGATCAGCGTGCTCGACCAGTCGCCGATCGCCGAGGGTGCAACCGGTGCGAGCGCGCTCAGGAACACGATCGATCTCGCGCGCCTCGCCGACGAGCTCGGGTACGCCCGCTACTGGATCGCCGAGCACCATGGGATGCCGATGCTTGCGAGCGCGGCGCCCGAGATCCTGATCGCAGAGGTCGCCGCCGTGACCGAGCGCATCCGCGTGGGCAGCGGCGGCGTGATGCTGCCCCACTACAGCCCGCTCAAGGTCGCGGAGACGTTCAGCATCCTCAGCGGGCTGCACGGCGACCGGATCGACCTCGGCATCGGCCGGGCGCCCGGATCTGATCGCCAGACGATGATCGCGCTGCAGCGCGATCGGCGCCAGCTCTCACCGGATGACTTCCCCGAACAGCTCGCCGAGCTTCTGGCCTATTTCGAGAACGACTTCCCGCCGGGTCATCCGTTCGCGCGGCTCGCGGCGCTGCCGGGTGCGCCCGGAAAGCCCGACGTGTGGCTGCTCGGCTCGTCGCCGCAGAGCGCGCTCTGGGCGGGTGAGCTCGGTCTGCCGTACTCGATCGCAGACTTCATCACTCCGCACGGCGCCGAGAACGCGCGCCTCTATCGCGAGCGGTTCGAGCCGTCGGCGCGGCGCTCGCAGCCGGAGCTCGGCATCTGCGTGTCGGCGATCTGCGCTGAGACCGACGCGGAGGCCCGCCGGCTCGCCGCCAGCCAGCAGATGGCGATCACGCTGCTTCGACGCGGCCGGCTCGTGGCGGTTCCGCCCGTCGAGACGGCGCTCGCGTTCCTTGCACAGCCAGGGAACCAGGAGGTTCCCGGAGGCAGACGGGCCGTGGTCGGCACGCCGGACGCCGTCCGCGCCGGCCTCGAGCAGGTCGCCGCCGAGTACGGCGCCGGCGAGATCGCGATCGTGACTTCGCACGCCGCCCGCGAAGCCGAGCAGAATCGAAGCGAAGTCCTCGGTGGCGACTCGGAAGCTTGCGGTCCGCACGGGCTGGCTGGATTTTGTAAACGTCTGGACCTCGCCGAGCGGCCGCTGGCGCGTTTTGTGGAGCAGGCCCAGGTCGGCCAGGATCTCCCGCACCCGTGCGCCGAGGATGAACGAGACTGTGTCGATCCAGTGCGTGCCGA
>JANLRV010000214.1:0-15874 GCA_031361905.1 Actinomycetes bacterium | reverse complement strand
GGCGACCCGCAGCCCGCGCGACGCGCGGTCTGCGGGGCTTCGCGGGAGCACCGGCCGGCTCTTGAACAGGCCACCAGCCTGCCCCGCGAGCCGGCCGGCACCCCCGCTCGCTCCAGCAACCCCAGACACGACCGACACTCTTGAAACCGGCTCTTACGCGTCGCCGGCGCTCTCGATCGCAAGCGCGTCCGTGATCCGGCGCTCGAGAAGCCCGCGGATGCGCTCGTCGGCGAGCCCCGTCTGCTCGGCGTGGGCGAGCGCCGCGGCGAACGACTCGCGCGCCTTGGCGGCCTGCCTCGGCCCGCCCTGCTTGAGGCGGTTGTCCCCGGTGACGATCAGCTTGCGGAGTCGATCACGGTCTTGATCGGACACATGGAGTAGCGTAGCGACGATGGCGAAGCGCAAGGCGAAGAGACCGCCCCCGCGGCGGCGGGACTCGGCACCCGCTGCCGCGCCCGCCATCGATGGCGGCCTCGCGCTCGCTCGCGTGCTCGATCGCTCGGCGAGCACAGCGCTGGCGTTGGCGGCGATCGCGACGCTCCCGGTGATCTGGCGGGCCGCCGCCGGCTCGCTTCCCCGCGCGGTCGCAGTCAGCGCGATCGCGCTGCTCGCGATCGGGTGCGTGCTGCTCGACCGGCGGCAGTGGAGCGTCCAGCAGCAGCGTCAGATGCTCTTGACGATCGGCTTCGTCGCGCTCTCCGGCGGTCTCTGGTTCGGCTCGCCGCTCGGTGCGCTGCCGATCGCGGCCGTGGCGGCCGTGCTCGCGTTCAAGCGCGGCTTCGGCTCGGCGTCGGCGCTCGCGCTCGGCGCGGGAGTCGCGATCTCGCTGATGCGGCTCGATCCCGTGATCGGCTACTTCCTGATCATCGGCGCCGCCTGGCCGGCGATCGGCGCGACCCTGATGCGGCGGATCGTCTCGGTCCAGTCTGGGCGGGACCTGTACGCGTGACCGAGCTGCGGCTGACGCGGTACACCCAGGGCGGGGGCTGCGCGTCGAAGATCGCGTCGGAGGATCTCGCGAAGGTGCTCGGCGGGCTCCCGCGCAGCACCGACCCGCGCGTGCTGGCCGGCAACGACGGTTTCGAGGATGCCGGCGCAGTCGCGGTCGCAGCCGACCTGGCGATCGTGCAGACGGTCGACTTCTTCGCGCCGGTCGTGGATGACCCGGGCGATTTCGCCCGTATCGCGGCGGCGAACGCGATCTCGGACATCTACGCGATGGGCGCGACGCCGCTCGTCGCGCTCGCGCTCGTCGCGTGGCCGCAGGACCTGCCGGCCGACGCGCTCGCCGAGCTGCTCGCGGCCGGCATCGAGAAGGCGAGCGAGGCGGGCTGCTCGATCATCGGCGGCCACTCGATCGTCGACGCCGAGCCGAAGTACGGGCTCGCCGTGACGGGCACGTGCGCGCCCGGCGCGCTCTGGCGCAACAGCGGAGCGCGCCCCGGAGACGTGCTGTTTCTGACGAAGCCGCTCGGCGCCGGCATCGTCGCCCGCGCGATCAAGCGCGAGGTCGCCCCGCCTGACGTCGAGCGCGCCGCGATCGGCTGGATGTCGCGGCTCAACCGCGACGCCGCCGAGGCTGCCCACACGGTCGGCCCCTCGGCCGCGACGGACGTGACCGGGTTCGGCCTCGTCGGACACGCGCACGAGCTCGCGTCGGCGAGCGGGCTCGCGATCGAGATCGACTCGTCGATGCTCGAGCTGTACGCCGGCGTGGTGGAGCTCGCCGAGGCCGACGTGATCCCGGGTGGCAGCAAGCGGAACCGTGCGGCGGCAGATCGCTACGCGGCGTTCGCGGGCGATCTCGGCGTGCGCGAGATCGTCGTCTGCGACGCCCAGACCTCCGGAGGGCTCCTGCTGGCAGTCTCTGCCGACCGCGCGGACGACCTGGCGCACGCGCTCGCGGCGCGCTCGCTGCCGGCCCGCGCGATCGGGCGCTGCGTCGCGGGTCCGGGCGGTCGGATCACCGTCTCCTGATACCCTCCGCGTCATGGAGTATGTGAAATACGCCGTGGTCGCGGTGCACATGTTGCTCGCGTTCGGCACGATCGCGCTGGTGCTCGCCCACTCGGGGAAAGATGCCGGGCTCTCCGGTGCCTTCGGCCTCGGCAGCTCGGGTTTCGGCTCGACGCAGATCATGGAGCGCAACCTCACGCGCCTCACGGTGATCGTGGCGCTGGGCCTCGTGGCGACGACGATCGGGCTCGGCTTCATCCTCTAGTCGAGGGCCTGTGGCAAGGGTCTGGCTCCGACTCTCGCCCACTGTGCGGCACGCGGAAAGCAGTGCTAGGTGCCTGACCCTCTCTTGCCTCGCGGCTCTGTCGCGAACGTGTCGAGCATTGGTCTGCAACGCGCTCCACGAGCGGTGGTGGCGGCCGATTGCATCGGCTGCGCCTCGGACATGGCTCGGGAAGGCGGCGACACTGCTGCAGACGTCGGTGCCAGGCACCTAGCACTGCTTTCCGCGTGCCGCACAGTGGGCCACGGTCGGAGCCTGGCACCTAAGCCGGCAGACGTCGGTGCCAGGCACCTAGCACTGCTTTCCGCGTGCCGCACAGTGGGCCACGGTCGGAGCCTGGCACCTAAGAATCGCAGCGTGGCTACCTCGTGGGTTGGGAGGGCCGCAGCCCTCCCAACCCACGAGTCAACCGCTCAGATCTTCTTACCCCCGCCAACGAAGGGCATCATCGAGCGCAGCTCGGCGCCCACGACCTCGATCTGGTGCGTCGAGTTCTCCTGGCGCAGCTTGTTGAAGCGCGTCGCCCCGCTCTTCAGGTCGCCGATGAACTCCTCGGCGAACTCGCCGGACTGGATCTCGGCGAGGATCTTCTTCATCGTCTCGCGCGTCTCCGGGCCGATCACGCGCGGGCCGCAGGTCAGGTCGCCGAACTCGGCCGTATCGGAGATCGAGTAGCGCATCCAGTTCATGCCGCCCTCGTACATCAGATCGACGATCAGCTTCAGCTCGTGCAGGCACTCGAAGTACGCGATCTCGGGCTGGAAGCCGGCCTCGACGAGCGTCTCGAAGCCGGCCTTGACGAGCTCGGTCGCACCGCCGCAGAGCACGGTCTGCTCGCCGAACAGGTCGGTGATCGTCTCCTCGTCGAACGTCGTCTCGAGCACGCCCGCGCGCGCCGCGCCGATGCCGGACGCCCACGCGAGCGCGGTCGCGGTCGCCTTGCCGGACGCGTCCTGCGCGATCGCGATCAGCGCCGGCACCCCGGCGCCCTGCTCGTAGAGGCGCCGGACGAGATGGCCGGGGCCCTTGGGCGCGACCATGATCACGTCGACGTCCGCGGGCGGCGTGATCGTCTTGAAGTGGATGTTGAAGCCGTGTGCGAAGAGGATCGTGAGGCCGGGGCGAAGCACCGGCACGATGATGCTCTCCCACACGTCGACCTGCACCTGGTCGGGGACGAAGATGCCGATGATGTCGGCGCCGGCGACGGCGTCGGCGGGAGACTTCGGCTCCCAGCCGTCCGCCTCGGCGCGCTTCCAGCCGTCCGAGCCGGGGCGGACCCCGACGACGACGTCGAAGCCCGAGTCCTTCAGGTTGAGGGCGTGGGCGTGACCCTGCGAGCCGTAGCCGATGACCGCGATGCGCCTACCGCGCAGGTCGTCGAGGTTGGCGTCGGCGTCGTAGTAGACCTTCGTCGTCATAAACTCTCTAGCTCCAGTTGAGGTTGAAGTATCTCGATTCAGGCAAGCACGCGCATGCGCGCGCGCTGCTCGCGTTGCTCGCCGAGCGCCCGACGGACGGCGATCCTACCGGTTCGCACGGTCTCCTTGATCCCGTACGGGCGCAGCAGCTCCTCGAACGCCGCGAGCTTGTCGGGGTGCTCGCAGATCTCGAACACGAGCGAGTCGCGGCCAACGTCCGAGACCCGTGCGCCGAACACCTCGGCGAGGTGGATCAGCTCGCCGCGCTTGTCGGCGTTGGCGGTGACCTTGACCAGCATCAGCTCGCGCTCGATCGCGTCCTCGGAGATCATCTCGTTGACCTTGAGGACGTTGATCAGCTTGTAGAGCTGCTTCATCACCTGCTCGATCGACACCTCCGAGCAGTCGACCCGGATCGTGATCACGGATCGGTCGGAGCGTTCCGTCGGTCCGACGGCGAGGCTCTCGATGTTGAACCCGCGGCGTGAGAACAGCGATGCGACGCGCACGAGCACGCCGGGCGAGTTCTCGACGAGCACGGACAAGGTGTGGTGAATCTGCGGTCGCGCCATCACACGCCCTCCTCGACCCAGCTGTTGTCGTCATCGATCCAGGCGGCATCGATCATGTCGCTCGAGGACGCGCCGGAAGGCACCATCGGATAGACCTTCTCCTCGTGGTCGACGCGGAAGTCGATCACGGCCGGCTTGCCGCACGCGAGCGCGCCGAGGATCGCGACGTCGACCTCCTCCTCGGTTCGAGCCCGGAAGGCACCGCAGCCGTAGGCCTCGGCGAGCTTCACGTAGTCGGGGATCTCGGCGAACAGGTGCGTCTCCGAGTACCGCTCGTCGTGGAACAGCTCCTGCCACTGGCGCACCATGCCGAGCCACCCGTTGTTCATCACGCAGACGATCACCGGGATCTTGTAGATGACCGCCGTCGCGAGCTCTTGGAGCGTCATCTGGAAGCAGCCGTCGCCATCGATGCAGATCACGGTCGCCTCCGGGCGGCCGATCTTCGCGCCGATCGCCGCGGGGAAGCCGAAGCCCATCGTGCCGAGGCCGCCCGAGGTGATCCAGCGCCGCGTGTCGTCGATGCGCAGCCACTGCGCCGCCCACATCTGGTGCTGGCCGACGCCGGTCGTCCAGATCACGTCCTGGCCTTCCGTCAGATCACGCAGCCGCTCGATCACGTACTCGGGCTTGAGCGCGCCCGCTCGGCGATAGCGGAACGGGTACTTGAACTTCCACTCGTCGACCTGATCGAGCCAGGCGCGGTGGTCCATCTGCGCGCCCTCGGCCTTGCGCTTGGCGATCCGTGCCGTGACGGCCGGGAGCACATCGCGCAGCTCGCCGACGATCGGGATGTCGGCGTGCCGATTCTTCGAGATCTCGGCCGGGTCGATGTCGCAGTGGATCACGCGCGCGTTCGGCGCGAAGCCGTCGAGCTTCCCCGTCACGCGATCGTCGAAGCGCGCACCGATCGTGATCAGCAGGTCGGAGCGGTTGATCGACCAGTTCGCGTACTTCGAGCCGTGCATGCCCGGCATCTGCAACGAGAGCGGATGCGAGTCGGGGAACGCGCCCTTCGCGAGCAGCGTCGTCACGACGGGGATGCGCGCCTCCTCGGCAAGCGCGAGCAGCTCGGCCTCGGCGCCGGCGTTGATGATTCCGCCGCCGACGTAGAGGATCGGTCGCTTCGCCTCGAGGATCGCGTCGGCCGCCTCGTGGATCTGCCGGGCGTGGCCCTTGATCGTCGGCCGGTAGCCGGGCAGGTCGATCTCGGCCGGCCAGCGGAAGACGAAGCGCGCGAGCGCGACGTCCTTCGGCACGTCGACGAGCACGGGGCCCGGGCGGCCGGTCGAGGCGAGGTGGAACGCCTCGCGCATCACGCGCGGGATGTCCTCGGCGCGCTGCACGAGATACGAGTGCTTCACGATCGGCATGAAGATGCCTGTCGTGTCCGCCTCCTGGAACGCGTCCGTGCCGATCAGGTGCGTGGGGACCTGGCCCGTGATCACGACCATCGGCGTCGAGTCGAGCATCGCGTCCGCGACGGGCGTGACCAGGTTCGTCGCGCCCGGGCCCGAGGTGGCCATCGCGACGCCGACCTTGCCGGTCACGCGCGCGTACCCCTGCGCCATGTGACCCGCGCCCTGCTCGTGCCGCACGAGGATGTGCCGGATCAGCGTTCCGGTCGAGTGGAGAGCGTCGTAGATCGGCAGAATCGCGCCACCGGGGATCCCGAAGCAGACCTCGACGCCGACCAGCTCCATGCTGCGGATGACGGCATCGGCGCCGGTCATCTCGACGCCCTCGTAGGGGTTCTGCGCCGCCTCGGCGGCGGGCTCCTTCGGTGCAGCGGTGGACATGCCGATCACGCTCCTCGGTGGAGAGCGGAGAGCACGGCGTCCGTGACCTCCGTGGTGGTTGCGGTGCCGCCCAGATCGGGCGTTCGGGGGCCGTCGTCGAGCACGGCGGTGACGGTCTGCTCGATCGCGCTCGCGGCCTCGTGCTGCGAGGCCTCGCGCATCAGCAGGGCGAGCGAGAGGATCGCGGCCGCGGGATTCGCGCGCCCGCTGCCGGCGATGTCGGGCGCGCTGCCGTGGATCGGCTCGAAGATGCCGGGCCCGTCGTCGCCGAGCGAGGCGCTCGGCGCCAGGCCGATGCCGCCGGAGACGGCGGCGGCGAGGTCGGAGAGGATGTCGCCGAAGAGGTTCTCGGTGACCACCACGTCGTAGGCGGCGGGACGGTCGACGAGCATCATCGCCATCGAATCGACGAGCTGGTGCTCGAGCACGACGTCGGGGTAGTCGGCGGCCGTCTCGTCCGCGAGCCGGCGCCACAGCTTGCTCGTCGCCAGCACGTTCTGCTTGTCGACGCTCGTGAGGTGGCCCGAGCGCGTGCGCGCGAGCTGGAACGCGCGGTGCAGGATGCGCGTGATCTCGGCCGAGCTGTAGGTGCAGACATCCCGTGCCGAGTCGTCCTCGAGCGTGTGCTCGCCGAAGTAGATGCCGCCGATCAGCTCGCGCACGATCACGAGGTCGAGGTCGCGCACGAGCTCCTCGCGGAGCGGGCTCGTGACGTGCTTGCAGACGCGTCGCACCGGGCGCACGTTGGCGTAGCAGCCGAGCGCGGCACGAAGGGCGAGCAGCCCTTGCTCGGGACGCACGCTCGCGCCGTTCCACTGCGGGCCGCCGACCGCGCCGAGCAAGACGGCGTCGGCTGCGAGGCAGGCCTCGCGCGTCGCGTCGGGGAAGGGGTGGCCGCAGGCGTCGATCGCCGCGCCTCCGAACGGGTGCTCTGCGGTCTCGAGCGAGAAGCCGTACAGCTCGGCGGTGCGCTCGCCCACGGCCAGCGCCGATTCCGTCACCTCGGGCCCGATCCCGTCGCCCGGGAGCACGCAGATGCGGATCATCGTCACGCCTGCCTCAGATACGGGCGCGTGCCGTCAGCGGCTGAACGCGGAGATGCCAATTGAGCCCACGACCCCACGGCTGCCGAGGAACTCCTGGCAGCCGTACTCCTTCCGGGATGTCGCAAACGCGGTGCTCATAGCGAGACGAAGGCTACCAGGGTTCGAGCAGCAGTGACGCGTCGGTGCGGTCCGCCGCGAGCCAGATCTCGCGCTCCCGCTCGCGCGCGAGCAGCGCGAGAAAGGCGGCGCGCGACACCTCGCGTGCTCCGAGCGAGGCGAGATGGGGCGTCACGAGCTGGACGTCGAGCGTCGACCCGCCGGCCTCTGCGAGCCGACGGCAGAGCGCCACGAGCGCGATCTTGGAGGCGTCCGGAGCGGCGTGGAACATCGACTCGCCGGTGAAGATCCCGCCGACCTGGACGCCGTAGATGCCGCCCACGAGCAGCGCGCCGTCCCAGACCTCGACGCTGTGCGCCGCGCCGACCCGGTGGAGCTCGACGTAGGCGCGTTCCATCTCGGGCGTGATCCAGGTGCCAGGCTCGGGTCGCCGCGCGCAGCGCCGTACGACCTCGGCGAACGAGGTATCGACGGTGATCTCGTAGCCGCAGCGTGCGATCCGGCGTCGCAGCGAGCGGCCGATGTGCGGCGGGCCGGTGATCACGCCGCGCGGATCGGGCGAGAACCACGGGATCTCGTCGAGGCCCGGGTGCGGCCAGGGGAAGACGCCCTGGCGGTAGGCGTCTACGAGGGTCGCGGGAGCGAGGTCCGCGCCGACGCCGACGAGGCCCTGCTCGTCCGGCTCGGGGAAGATCCAGGACACCGTGCCATCATGCCGCGGCGGCGGGCTGCACGAGCGCTGCGAGCGCCTCGGGGTCGAGCGGCTTGGCGAAGAGGAAGCCCTGCGCGCGATCGCAGCCGGTCTTCCGCACCTGTCCGAGCTGCTCGCGCGTCTCGATGCCCTCGGCCACGGTGGCAATGCCGAGGCGCTTGGCGAGCTCGACGATCGCGGCGAGCAGCGCTGCGTCGCGGGGCTGGTCGAGCGTCTCCACGAAGCTGCGGTCGATCTTGAGGATGTCGATCGGGAAGCGGCGCAGGTAGTCGAGCGACGAGAACCCCGAGCCGAAGTCGTCGACGGCGAGCCGCACGCCGGATCGCTTGAGATCCTCGATCACGGGGCGCGCCGCTGCCTCGCTGATCAGCAGCGTCTCGGTCAGCTCGAGGATCAGCCGCTCGGGCGCGAGCCCGCTCGTCTGAAGCGCCGTGCGCACGGCCTCGGCAAAGCCCGGATCGGCGAGCTGGCGCCCCGACACGTTCACGCTCACATAGAGATGCGGCGCGATCGGATCCCACTCGCGCGCCTGCCGGCAGGCCTCCTCGACGACCCAGCGGCCGATCGGATTGATCAGCCCGGTCTCCTCGGCGAGGCCGATGAACGTGCCCGGCGCGAGCAGCCCCCGGGTGGGGTGCCGCCAGCGGATCAGACCCTCGACCGCCACGAGCGTGTGCTGCTCGATATCGACGATGGGCTGGTAGTGAAGGCACAGCTCGCCGCGCTCGAGCGCGAGCTCGAGGTCCGCCTTCAGCGCCATCCGGTCGTGGACCTCGGCGAGCATCTCGTCATCGAAGGTGGCGATCCGCTCGTGCCGGTCGGCGCGCGCGTGATTGAGCGCGATGTCGGCGTTTCGCAGGACCGTCACGACGTCGCTCCCGTGTGCGATGCCCACCCGCGCCTCGAGGTGAAGGTCGTGGCCCGCCACGGCCGACGACTGACCGAGCCGGCCGAGGATCCGCACCGCGAGGCCTGCGGCCTCTTCGTCCGAGAGCGCGCTCGTGACGACGCAAAACTCGTCGCTTCCAAGCCGGGCGCAGGCGGCCTCCGGGCCTGCGATCTCGGCGATGCGGCGCGCCGCCTCGCGCAGCACATCGTCGCCGGCGACGTGGCCGAGGCTGTCGTTGAGCGTCCGGAAGTCGTCGAGGTCGAGCATGATCGCCGTCGCGTGCTCGGGGAAGTTGTCGTAGAGGTAGGCGCGGTTCGCGATGCCGGTGAGGATGTCGTGATGCGCCTGCGAGCGGAGGTTCTGCTCGTGCGACCGCCGCTCCTTGACGAACTCCGCCCGCCGCCTCAGCGACGAGGTCAGGAGCGAGATCGCGAGCGCGACGACGAGCCCGACGACCAGGATCAGCCAGGGCACGGCGCGGGCGACCGACGATGCGAGCGCTCCCGTCGATCGCGTTCGCAGCGTCGCCGCGCCTCCGAGGAACGTCATCCGCTCGCTGCGGGCGCCGTCCATCCGATCCGTCACGTTGCCGGCCACGCGAGCGCCGTTCGCGACCACGACGAACTCGATGCCCGCGTTCGTGCGCGCCTTCGGGGCGGTCGCCTCGACGTAGATCGCGCGGCCTGGCCGCACCGCTGCGACGCGGGCGAAGTAGCGGATTCCGGCGACCGGCGCCGACGTGCTCCACGAGCCGCGCCCGCTGCGCACGACGCCCTCGATCGCGCGCTGCTGGTCGGGCGTGAGGCGCATCCAGAGATGGCTGCGCCCGCCGTCGATCGAGCTTGCGATGTGTAGCCGGCGGTGCTCGACGAGCAGCGCGATCTGACGGATCGAGTGATCCGGGCGGAGGTCGCGCAGCGCGCGCGTGAACCCGTGACCGCGGCGATCGCTGAGCGTGGCGGCGATGCCGGCGGCGGAGATCGCCCGATCCCACTCGTGGTCGCTCGCCTCGTAGAACTGGCGGACCTGGGTGGTGCGGTCGATGCGGGCGCGCCGCTCCTCCTTCTGCACGTTGCCGCGCGCGGCGAGAAAGCCGACGAGCGCGATCGCAGCGATCGGCAGGAAGGCAAGCAGCGTGAGGGGGCGGGGAAGGCGCGAGCGCACGCTGACGCAATCGGCCGTTTGCCCCCTGTCCTTGAGGGGTCCTGGCCCGTCGCGCCGGAGCTGCATCCGCGTGGCCGCGCGCGCTCCTGCGCGTGTCGGGCGGGCAGGGACTGTCAGCCGGGCCGATCGATCAGCCGAGCTGACGTTCGCTAGAGTCAGGCCACCACACCAACTCGAGGACGAGAATGGCTACCACGGAGAGCCTCTCGGCGAAGCTCGCAGCCGAGCGGGACCAGCACGTCGCACGCGGAGTCAGCGCGGCGCCGATCACGATCGCGCACGCGCACGGGGCGCGCATCACCGACCTCGATGGACGCGAGTACATCGACTTCGTCGGCGGCATCGGCTCGCTCAACCAGGGGCACACGCCCGAGGCGATCGTCCGCGCCGTGCAGGAGCAGGCCGAGCGCTTCATGCACACGATGGTCTCGATCTCGGCCTACGAGGGCTACGTCGACATCTGCCGCCTGATGTGCGAGCACCACCCGGGCTCGTTCGCGAAGAAGGGCATGCTCACGAACTCGGGTGCGGAGGCCGTCGAGAACGCGGTCAAGATCGCCCGCTACCACACCGGCCGTCCGGCGATCGTCTGCTTCGACCAGGCGTTTCACGGTCGCACGCTGCTGACGATGTCGCTGACCTCGAAGGTGATGCCCTACAAGAAGGGCATGGGGCCGTTCGCGCCCGAGATCTACCGCGCCGCGGCGCCGTGGCCGTACCGGGGCATCGGCACGGCCGAGGCGCTCGCCTCCGTGCGCAAGCTGTTCAAGAGCCAGGTCGACGCCGAGTCCGTCGCCGCGATCATCTACGAGCCGGTGCAGGGCGAGGGCGGCTTCCTGCCGGCCACGCCGGGCTTCATCGAGGGCCTCGCCGAGCTCTGCCGCGAGCACGGGATCGTCTTCATCGACGACGAGGTGCAGTCGGGCATGGGCCGCGTGGGCAGCGTGGTCGCCGTCGAGCGCCTCGCGCCCGGCGTCGAGCCCGACCTGATCGTCTGGGGCAAGTCGATCGGTGGCGGCCTGCCGCTCGCCGGTGTCTCCGGTCGCGCCGAGATCATGGATGCGCCGCACGTCGGCGCGCTCGGTGGCACGTTCACCGGCAACCCGCTCTCCTGCGCTGCCGGCAAGGTCGCCTTCGAGATGGTGCTCGACCCGGCCTTCCTCGCCCGGGCGGAGGTCCTCGGCGCGCGCGCGACCGAGCGCCTGCTCGAGATCCAGCGGCGCTACCCGCTGCTGGGCGAGGTTCGCGGTTGCGGGCCGATGCTCGGCATCGAGCTCGTCACGGATCCGGTCACGAAGGAGCCGGCGGCCGAGCAGACCGGGCGGATCATCGGGCTCGCACGCGATCGCGGCCTGTTGCTGATGGGCGCGGGCATCTACTCGAACGTGATCCGCTTCCTCTTCCCGCTCGTGATCTCGGACCAGGACCTCGAGACCGGGTTCGACATCCTCGAGAGCTGCTTCGCGGAGGTCTGATCTCCCGGTGGAGGTGGCTGCCGCTGCTCGCGGCGGCGGCTCTCTCCGCCGTTGCGTGCTCGGGCGGCGGCGCCTCGCACGGCTCATCGACCACGACGCCTGGCACGACGCCGCTCGTCGGAGAGCCGGAGGACCTGCTGGTGCTCTCGGCGGGCCCATCGGCGTTTCCCGCCGCGGTGCTCGTGCGCTTCAGCCAGGCGAGCGGGTGCGCCGTGCGCCGTGTCGCGCCCGATCAGTCGGGCGCGGCGCCTGATCTCTACGAGCGCTCGGGCGACGAGACGGGCGCGCTCGCCGAGCGCGACCTCGTCGCGCCGCTCGACCTCGGCGACGTTCCCGGCGCGGGCGACATCCCCGGCCGCCTCGTCGACCCGCTTCGCCTCGTAGGTGGCGGGCACGCCGGCCTGCCCTACCTCTGGTCGGCGCAGGTGCTCGTCTCGGCGCGCCCCGAGCCGGCCGGCGCCGCCGCCGCCGACAGCCTGCGCCTCCTGTTCGCGCGCCGCTTCGCCGGCCGGGTGGCGGTCGCCGGCTCGCCGCTGTCGCTCGCGATCGCCGCGAGGCTGTTCGGGGGAGCGGACCCGTTCGCGCTCGATCGGGACGACCTCCGCGCGGCGAGCGACGCGCTCGACCTCGCCCGCCCCGGGGTCTACGCGAGCGGCGCCGAGCTGCGGCGTGCGCTCGAGCGGGGAGCGATCCAGCTCGCGCTCGCGACCCCGGCCGATCTCGTCGGCCTGAAGGTCGCGACCGATCGCAGGATCCCGCGCGAGGGCACGGTGGGAGCCGAGCGCGTGCTCTCGGTGGGTGCCCGAGCCACGCACCCCGGTTGCGCGCGCGCGTTCCTGGCGCAGGTCCTTCTGCCCGAGTCGCAGGCCGCGCTCGCGGCCGCGCGGGTGCAGTGGCCGGTCCGGTCGAGCTGCGACGCCGTCTCGCCCGAGACCTGCCGGCGGCAGACGGTCGCGCTCGAGAAGACGCTCGGCCGGGTCGCGCTGGCCCACGCGCCGGTGACCGCCGACGGCCTGCCGGATGCGGCCGGCTGGCGTGCCGCGTGGGACCGGCTGGCGCTCCCGAGACCGTAGAGCTCGTTTCGAAAATGCCTCGTGGCGTCTGGTGGCTAGAGCCGGTTGCAAACGTCTGAGCAACCCCAGCGACAGCGCGGCCGGACGCCTCGACAAGACGACGCAGCCCGTCCTGACGGCCGCCAGCAGGCCCGCCACGAACTCGCCAGATGGTTTAGTTGTGTGGTTCGGAAAAAGCCAGATTGCAGGCAATTTGACCATCGACCGCGACAGTTCCGGCGGTCGATTGGTAGGGTCTCCCCGATGGTGGCTGCGAACAGCAGCGTGCGGGTCCTCGACCGGGCCCGTCGACGCACACCTCTCGTCTCCTTGATCTGCGCCCTCGGCACAGCTCTCGGCACGGGCGTCCTGGCCGTGCCCGCGCAAGCCGATCGGATCGGCGATGCGCGCGCCGAGGCGAGCCGCGTCTGGGATCGGCTCGAGGCGGATGGACGACGCATCGACGCGCTCAACGAGCGGCTCAATGGCGCCCGGCTGCGGCTCGCCGAGACCGATTCCCGCATCCGCGACAACACGATCCGGCTGGATGTCGCGCGCTCGAACGTGAAGCGCGTCCGCGCCGAGCTGAACGCCTCGCTGCTCGCCGCCTACCGCAACCCGGCGCCCGACCCCGTGGCCGTGGTGCTGCAGGCGCGCTCGCTCGGCTCGGTGCTCGAGGAGATCTCGCTGCTCAACCGCACGAACCGCCGGAACGCCGTGCTGATGCGAGACGTGCGCAGCTACAAGCGCGAGGTCGTCTCGCGGCAGCAGGAGCTCGCAAGCGAGCGGGCGGGCCGTCAGGGTCTCGTCGACGACCTCGCCTCGCGCCGCCGCGTGGTCCGCAGCCTCGTCGCCCAGAACACCGCTCGCTACGCCGGTCTCAAGGGACGCATCAAGCGGCTGATCGAGGCGCGGCAGCGCGCCGAGGCCGCGGCGGCCGCGCACTCGGCGTACGTCGCGCAGCAGGCCCTCGCGGCGGCGAGCGTGCACACCGTGGCGACGAACGACATCGGCGTCGGCGGCGCACCTGCGAGCTCGATCCCGCTCCCGGCCGCCTCCGATCTCGGCAGCTCCGCCGTCCGCTTCGCGCTCGGCAAGCTTGGCGTCGCATACGTCTGGGGCGCGGCAGGGCCGAGCAACTTCGACTGCTCCGGCCTCGTCGTCTGGGCCTACGCGCAGGCCGGACGGTCCGGTCTGCCGCACTACACGGGCGCGCTCTGGAACGCCGGTCCGCACGTCGACTCGTCGCAGCTCGCAGCCGGCGATCTCGTCTTCTTCGGCTCCGACCTGGGCCATATGGGGATCTACATCGGCGGCGGGCAGTTCGTGCACGCGCCGCACACGGGCGACGTCGTCAAGGTCTCGAGCCTGAGCGGCTACTACAGCGCGAACTACGCCGGCGCCGTGCGCATCACCGGCTGACGACCGCTACGGTGGGCTGACCGTGGCCTCGGTTTCGCTCCCGCGCTCGTCGCGCGCCATCAGCTGGCCGATGGCGCTGCTCACGTGCGGCCACCTCGTCACCGACCTGTCGCAGGGCTCGGTTCCCGCGTTGCTCCCCTACCTGCGCGACTCGTTCCACCTGTCGTACCTCCAGGTCGGCGGGGTGATGCTCGCGCTGACATTCTCGAGTTCGGTGATCCAGCCGCTCTTCGGCCACCTCTCGGACGAGCGCGGCGCGCCCTGGCTGATGGCGGTCGGCCCTGCGGTCGGCTGCTTCGGGATCGCCCTGCTCGCGGTCGCGCCGAGCTATCCGGCTGCGCTCGGCTGCGTCTTCGCCGCGGGGGTCGGGGTCGCGGCGTACCACCCGGAGGGGAGCAAGTACGCGGCCTGGCTTGCGGGCGAGCGCCGCTCGACGGGCATGTCGTTCTTCTCGGTCGGCGGCAACCTCGGCATGGCGCTCGGGCCGTTTCTCGCCGGCCTCGTGGCGGAGATGTACGGCCTGCACGGGATCTGGCTGATCGCGATCCCCGGAGCGATCCTCGGCGTGCTCCTGTTCTCGCGCCTCGGGTGGCTGGCCGAGGCCGGCGAGCCGGGACGCAGGGCCGCCGCGGCGGCGACGGGGCGGGACCGCTGGGGCCCGCTCGCGGTGCTGCTGGCCGCGGTCGGGATCCGCGGATACACCCAGTTCGCCCTGCTCTCGTTCGTCCCGCTGTTCGAGCAGGAGGAGCTCGGCAACGGCAAGGCGTACGGCTCGCGCGTGCTCACGCTGCTGCTGCTCTCGGGCGCGATCGCGACGCTCGCGATGGGGCCGATCGCCGACCGTTTCGGCCGGCGCAAGGCGCTCGCGGGGAGCTTCGCCCTGATCGTCCCCACGACGGCGTGCTACATCGCGATCCCGGGGCCGCTGCGACTGGTCGCGATCGCGCTCGGCGGCGCCTGCATGATCTCGTCGTTCGGCGTCAGCATCGTGATCGCGCAGGAGTACCTGCCCTCGCGGCTGTCGACCGCGGCCGGGCTCTCGATCGGGCTCTCGATCGGCCTCGGCGGCATGTTCGCGCTCGCGATCGGCGGCCTCGCCGACTCGATCGGCCTGCGGGATGCGCTCTGGACGGTGCCGGCCTCGGCGCTCGTCGGCACGGTCCTGTGCCTGCTGCTGCCGGCGCCGGATCCCGCGTCCTCCGATGCCGTGCTCGTGCCCGAAGCGGCTCTCTGACGGAATCACTCATCTAGATGAGTGATTCCGTTCCGTCGGGGGTTCTGGGGTGTGTCTCGGCTGGTTCTGGCGTTCTGCTCGCCGCGAGTCGGCCCCGGATCGCTGCTCGAGAGGCGTTGTGGCGAGTGCGGGCCGTCTCGCGGCGAGCGTCACTCCGGGGTTTCCGGGCTTGTCGTTGCGTCTCTGCAGCGCCTGCGCCCGGAAACCCCGGCAGAACGCAACGATCCAGCGCCCAGAACCCCCGACGAACCGGAATCACTCATCTAGCTGAGGGATCCCGTTAGCTCGCGGCGCGGCCGCGCAGTGCCGCTTCGAGCGCGCGCGAGAGGTAGCGCAGCACGTGGAGACCGAGCAGGGCCATCCACCAGCTCGCCACGATCAGGTGGACGTACGCCGCGCGTGAGTCGCTCGAGGGCGTGGCGAGCAGGAGCACGCCGGTCGCGAGCAGCGGCAGCGCGAGCGCCGCGAGCAGCACGGAGAGCCCCTCGGCAAGCCGCCGCGCGATCCGCGCGCGCCCGTGCTCGATCAGCTTCGCGGTGACGATCGCGAGGCCGAGGGCCGAGCTCGCCACGTGGATCCAGATCAGCGCGAAGGAGGGGCGTGCATCGCGGAGGGCCTCGGTGTAGAGCCAGAGGCCGCTCGCGGTGGCGAGCGTCAGCAGCGGCAGCGAGGCAAGCCCGAGCCTCGCTGCCGCACGCCGCACGCGCTTCGCTACGGCGCGGTTCCGGCGCT
>JANLRV010000206.1:0-16324 GCA_031361905.1 Actinomycetes bacterium | reverse complement strand
GCCCTGCTGGTCACTCATGCGCGCCTCTCGTTTCGAAAGCGATACCAGCGCCCAGTCGGCGCCCGGAACCCGCTTGCAGCCTATCAATTCGGGTCGTCAGACCCGCGGCACCGGCCCGACCACGACGCGCAGCCGCGCGATCTCGCAGCCGTGCGCCGCGAGGCCGGCGAGCAGCTCCTCGCCGAGCATCGTCAGCTCGTGTGCCCAGACGGCGCTCGTGGCGTTGATCACGAGCGTTCGATCGCGCGTCAGACGGGTCGGCCAGGCCTCCGCGATGCGCGCGCCGGCAACCGCTCGCCACGCCGTGCAGATCTGCGTGAGCTCGTCCGCAGCGGCGGGGGGCGCCGGGAGCGCTCGCCGCATGAGATCGCCGATCTTGTCCATCAGCGCGCCACCAGTCGCCCGTCCGAGACGTGCACGACCTGCTCGGCGAGGCCCTCGACGAGCTGCTCCTCCGTCGTCGTGAGGATCACCTGCCCGCGCTGAGCGACGAGCTCGACGAGTCGCCGGACGCGGCCCTCGTCGAGCTCGCTCGCGACGTCGTCGAGCAGCATCAGCGGCCGCAGGTCACGGATCTCGCGCACGAAGTCGGCCTCGGCGAGAAGCAGCGCGACGATCGCCGAGCGCTGCTCGCCCTGGGAGCCGTAGACACGCAGATCGCGCTCGTCCTGGAGCAGCGCGAGGTCGTGATGCTGGGGACCGACCGTCGTGATCGCGCGCTCGATGTCGCCCGCGCGCCGCTCGGCGAGCTGGGCCGCAAGCCCCTCGCGGTCCGTCGGCCCGGATGGCTCGTAGCGCAGCTCGACATCGCCTCCGAGCTCGCCGATCTCGGCGAGGTGGGCACGGAAGCCGGGCTCCAGCCGCTCGACCAGCCGCAAGCGCGCCGCGCACACCTCGGCACCGAGCTCGGCGAGCTGCCGATCCCAGACATCCAGGGACTCCGTGCCCGCCTGCCGCGAGCGGATGCGTTTGAGCAGGTGATTGCGCTGCGTCACGCACTTGGCGTAGGCCGAGGCGGTGCGCGCGTAGCGCGGCCAGAGGCGGGCGACGGAGCGGTCGAGGAAGCGGCGGCGCAGGCCAGGCGCGCCCTTCACGATGAGCAGCCGGTCGGGGGTGAAGACGAGCACGGCGGCGCGCTCGGCGAGCCCGTCGGCCGAGCGCAGGCCCACCCCGTCGACCGTGATCTTGCGGGCGTGACCCGGCTGGAACCCGAGCGCGAATTTCGTCGGCACGCCGCGGACCTCCGCGTCGACCTCGACGCGCAGCACCTCGTGGCCGAGCCGCACCATCGTCGCGTCCTCCGTCGTGCGCGGCGACCAGCCGGTCAGAGCCAGATGGATCGCCTCGAGCACGGTCGTCTTGCCGGCCCCGTTCGCCCCGACGATCGCGGTGATCGGGCCCTCGAAGGAGCACTCCATCCGGTCGTAGACGCGGAGCGACGTGGCCCGCACGCGGTCGACCCGCACCCCGCGCTACCCCGCGAGGCGGATCGGCATGACGAGGTACCAGAAGTCCTCGCCCGCTCCGGTGACGACTCCCGGCCGCAGCGGCGTCGTCAGCTTGAGCATCACCTGGTCGTCGGGGATCGTCTCGACGCCGTCGCGCAGGAAGAGCGGCGAGAAGCCGATCTCGAGCGGCTCGCCGCGGTAGTCGCAGGCGAGCGACTCGCGGCCTTCGCCGACCTCCTGGGTCTGCGCGGAGACGGTCAGCTGGCCCTCCTCGAAGCGCAGCCGCAGCGGCGTGCGGCCCGCCAGCACCTCGACGCGCGAGATCGCCTGGGCGAACTCCGCCTTGGGCAGCGCGACCTCGTGCTCGAAGGTCTCCGGCAAGAGCCGGCGGAACTCGGGGAACTGGCCCTCGATGCGGCGAGCGCTGATCCACACGCCGCCGACGCCGAAGAGCACCTGGTTCTGCTCGACGACGGCCTCGAGCGACTCGCCGCCGACGGTCGCGGCGATCCGGCTGAGCTCGCTCAGCGCGCGGGCCGGGACGATCGCGGTGAGCGCCTCCGGCGGGCCGCTCGTGATCGGCGTGGTGCGCACGGCCATCCGGTAGGAGTCGGTCGCCGCCATCGTCAGCGAGCCATCGGAGAGCTCCACGAGGATGCCGGTCAGCACCGGTCGCGAGTCGTCGCGGGAGGCGGCCTTCATGACCCGCTCGATCGTCTCGAGGAAGACGGCACGATCGAGCGAGAACAGTCGCTCGTGGTCGACGGGGGGAAGCCGGGGGTAGTCGTCGGCGTCGTAGGTGTGGAGCGAGTAAGCGCTCGAGCCGCAGGTGAGCTGCAAGAGGCCGCCGCTCGGGTCGACCGAGAGCTCGACGGGCTGGTTTGGCAGGTGTCGGACGATGTCGAGCAGGAGCCTCGCCGGGACGACGACCTTCCCAGGCTCCTGCACGTCGGCCGAGAGCGTCGCCTGGACCGAGATCTCCATGTCGGTCGCCGAGAGCGAGACGGGAGCCTCGGCGGAGGTGGCTTCGATCAGGACGCCTGAGAGGATCTGCACGCTGGAGCGTTGCGATGCACCGCGGGCGACGATCTGGAGACGCTGCAGGAACTCGTCGCGTGGGGCGGAGATCTTCATCGAGGGGTGAGTCTAGATGATCGGGTCGCCCGCTCGACCCGCAGAGAATGCCGGGTTTGCGGCGCTTGTTGTTGATCTTCTAGCTCTTTCAAAACCCCATCGTCGTAATAGGGCCTGTGGAAACGCGGGAGAACACGGAAAGCGCCTGGATCGTGCGGAGATCCGCCTGTGGATGGCCTGGGGATCACGCTCCCCGCCGTCCCAGCCCCGTCGGCGGAAACGCCGTGCGGCGCTGCGCCTGGGAGCGTTCTCCCGCCCTTCCGGACCGTCTCTCAACAGACCGGTGCACAGGGCGGCCGCCCGCATTGGGACGATCAGGCGCGCTTGATGCGGTGGATCAGGTCGCGCACCTGGTCGTACTGGCGCCGATCCTGGCCGATCCGCTCGGCGATCTTGGTGACCGCGTAGAGCACCGTCGTGTGGTCCCGCCCGCCGAAGGCGCGACCGATCGCAGGCAGCGAGGCGTCCGTGAGCTCGCGGCAGAGGTACATCGCGAGCTGCCGCGGGGCGACGATCGCCTGCGTGCGTCCGGGGCCCTCGAGGGCTGCGAGCGAGACGCTGAAGGTGTCGGCGATCACGCGCTTGATCGCATCGATGGGCACCGGCGCGTCGGCGTCCGCGAGGTCGTGGAGGGTCTCGCGGACTAGCGCCTCGGTCGGCGTCCGGCCGGTCAGGCGCGCGTAGGCGAGCACGCGGGTGAGGGCGCCCTCGAGCTCGCGGATGTTCGATGGCACCCGCCGGGCGATCGCCGCGAAGACATCCGGGTCGGTGATCGAGACGCGATCGGCGGCGACGCGCTTTTGCAGGATCGCGATGCGGGTCTCGAGGTCGGGTGCGTCGACCTTCGCGACGAGGCCCCACTCGAAGCGCGAGCGGAGGCGGTCGGCGAGATCGGGAATCTCCCGCGCCGGGCGATCGGCCGTGAGCACGAGCTGCCGGCCGCTCTCGTGCAGCGTGTTGAACGTGTGGAAGAACTCCTCCTGGATGCCGCCCTTGCCCGCGAGGAACTGGACGTCATCGATCAGCAGCAGGTCGTAGGCCGTCCGGAAGCGCTGCTTGAAGGCCTCGATGCGCTTGTCCTTGACCGCGGCGATGAACTCGTTCGTGAACGCCTCGCAGGTCAGGTAGCGGGCGCGCAGCCCCGGGGTGTGCTGCTCGGCGTACTGCGCGATCGCCTGCAGCAGGTGCGTCTTGCCGAGGCCCGTGCCGCCGTGGATCACGAGCGGGTTGTAGGCCTGGCCGGGTGCCTCGGCGACAGCGAGCGCCGCAGCGTGCGCGAAGCGGTTGGAGCTTCCGATCACGAACGAGTCGAACGTGTAGCGCGCGTGCAGCCGGATCGGCTCGGGGCGGCCGATCCCGGCCGGCGCCGCAGCGACCTCGGGCTCGATCTCTCCGGGCGGCGCGGGCTCGACCGGCGCGCGGACCGAGAAGCGCACCGAGAGCTCGGGCCGTGCCGAGTGCGCCGCGCGGGCGACGAGCTCGCCGAGCTGACCCTCCACCCAGGCGCGCGTGAAGTCGTTCGGCACGGCCACCTCGAGCACCTCGCCCTCTACCGAGAGCGCCTGCATGGCGGGAAACCACATCCCATAGACCGCCGGGGCCAGCTCTCCACGGAGTCGATCCGTGACGGTCAACCAGAGCTCGGCGGGTGAGTGGGAATGCGGTTCGGGCATGCAGCAGCGTGAGGTCGGTCAAACGCTGTCGCAGGCAGTTGAACCGAGCGTGTCGAGACAGCGAGCCTACCGCGATCGAGCAGCCGGAGGCGTCGTGCACGGCGGTGAAAAAGCCGCTCTTTCCGAAGGTGGAATGGTTTCCCACAGATCTATCCACAGGCCGGCGATCACGGTCGGCACGGCTGCTTTCGCGATGGTTGCGGGCGATCTGCGACCGCGCGAGGCAGCGACCGGCGACGGCTTCTCCACAGCGACGCGGATCTCGACCTGGTTCGCCCCACCCGGCTACACTACGCACTCCCGTTCCCGACGCCACGAGTCTCCAGTGAAGCGCACGTACCAGCCCAACAAGCGCAAGCGCGCAAAGAAGCACGGTTTCCGTCATCGCATGAGCACGCGAGCGGGCCGGGCGATCCTCAAGGCACGCCGCCTGCGCGGGCGCAAGAAGCTCTCTGCCTAGGACCATGGCGAGCCCGACGACGAAGAGCCGCCGGCTCTCTCGCGCCGCGGAGTTCGATGCCGTGTACCGCAAGGGTCGATCCGCATCCTCGAGGCACCTCGTCGTCTACGCGTTTCCTCGCGAGGACGAGCCGGGGACGCCGCTGCGAGTCGGACTGACGGTCTCGCGCAAGGTCGGCGGCGCCGTCGAGCGCAACCGCTGCAAGCGGCTCCTGCGTGAGGCCGTCGACGAGCTGCGCCCGAGCTTGCCCGCCGGCACCGATCTCGTGATCGTGGCGCGCCCGGGCCTCGCGGAGGCGCTCGAGGCGAATGGCCTGCCGTGGCTCGTCGGCGAGCTCGGCGAGCAGGCCCGCAAGACGGCGGAGCACGCGGCGTGAGGGTCGGTCGGCTGCTCCTGCTGCTCCCGATCTGGACCTGGCGGTACGTGATCGCCGGGCTCGTCCCGGGCGGCCCGGGCACATGCAAGTTCGAGCCGAGCTGCTCGCGCTACGCGGAGGAGGCGATCCACCGGCACGGCGCCCTGCGCGGGGGATGGCTCGCCGCGAGGCGCGTCTGCCGCTGTCACCCGTTCTCGCACGGCGGCTACGACCCGGTGAACCCCAAGTGAACGACATCCTCTCGCCGATCATCGGGCCGATCCACGACCTGCTGTTCTGGATCCAGTCGTCGACCGGGTTCACCTGGGCCTGGTCGATCATCTGCCTCACGCTGATCATCCGGCTCGTGCTCGTCCCGCTCGTGTTCCTGCAGGTGCGCTCGATGCGCGGCATGGCCAAGGTCGCGCCGCAGATGCAACTGCTCAAGAAGAAGTATCCGAACGACGCGAAGAAGCTGCAGGAAGAGATGATGGCGCTCTACAAGGAGCACGGGGTCAACCCGTTCAGCTCCTGCCTGCCGATGCTGCCGCAGCTGCCCGTCTTCTTCTCGCTCTTCTACGTGCTGCGGTCGCTCTCGAGCGACATCAAGAAAGGCAGCGGCCCGTCGGGCGACTTCAGCTTCCTCGGCAGCTTCATCCCGTACAACCCGCCGGACGCGCTCGGAATCGCCTGGAACACGGACAAGGCGGGCATCGCCGGGATCGTGCTGATGGTGATCTACGTCGTCAGCCAGCTCGCATCGACCGTGATCCTGCCCCAGCCCGGCATGGATCCGAAGATGCGGCGGATCTTCCTGATCCTGCCGTTCGCGTCGCTGCTGTTCGTCTATCGCTTCCCGATCGGCCTGATGCTGTACTGGGTCACCTCGAACATCTGGACGTTCTTCCAGCAGCTCGTGATCCGCAAGCTCGCGCCGCAGCCACCTCCTCCGCCGGGCACCTCGAACGCGCTGATCCCGCGCTCCGACTCGACCGGAGGCAAGGGCCTGCAGGGCGCCGGCCGTGTCCGCAAGCAGCCGAAACGGAAGCCGGCGAAGTGACCGGCCGCTCGCTCGAGGCGCATGGCAGCGGTGAGAGCGTGGAGTCGGCCCGCGCAGCCGCGCTCGGGTCGCTGCGCGCGCTCGCGGGCTCGTTCGACGAGGCCGCAGCCGAGGTCGTCGTCGTCAACGAGGGCGACCCGGGCCTGATGGGCGTCGGCATCCGTCCTGCCGAGGTGCTCGCGCGGATCCTCGTCGACGACGGGCTCGGGCCTGTCGGCGAGCACGTCCACGACGTTCTCGAGCGGATCGTGGGAGCGATCGATCCCGAGCTGCGCGTCGCGGTCAGCGAGAGCGGGCTGCGCGTCAACGCCGTCGTCAGCGGCGCAGGCACCGCGCTCGTGATCGGCCGCCACGGCCAGACGATCGATGCGATCTCGCATCTCGTCAGCGCGATCTGCCTGCCCTCCGGCGAGGAGCGGTGGGAGATCGCGATCGATGCCGCCGGCTATCGCGAGCGGCGCGAGCAGCGACTCCGTGGCATCGCGCTGCGTGCCGCCGAGCGGGCGACCCGCGAGGGCGCCGAGCAGCACCTGGAGCCGATGTCGGCGGCCGAGCGGCGGATCGTGCACCTCGTGCTCGCCGACGACGGCGCGGTCGTGACGGAGAGCGCCGGTCGCGAGCCCGCACGCTACGTCGTCGTCTCCCCGGCCGGCGACCCAGCACCGTAGCCCCGCGCGAGCGGCCGCTTGGCCGCCATGCCGGGCCGCCGCGGATAGGCCGCAGGAGTCGGTCCCTGCTTCTCGAACACGAGGTGATCGCCGCCCATGGCGAGGCGGCTGCATGCGAGCGCCTGCGCGGTTTGGAGCACCGCCGCGTCGGTGGGCGCGCGACTCCACAGCACGAGTAATCCGCCCGGCTGCACGAGCGGCGCGCAGAGCTCGATCGCGATCGGCGGCGGGGCCAGGGCACGCGCGGTGACGCAGGCGGCCCAGTCGCGCAACGGGCCCGCTGCCAGCAACTCGGACCGCTCGGCGTGCACGCGGGCCGCCACGCCGAGCTCGTCCGCCAGCGAGCGCAGGAAGGCCGCCTTGCGTCCGACCGACTCGACGAGGTGCAGCTCGCGCTGGGGACGCACGATCCCGAGCACGATCCCGGGCGACCCCCCACCGCTGCCGACGTCGATCAGCGGGCCGTCCGGAGCGGCGTCGACCGGCCCGAGACCACGGAGCGCGTCGATCACGTGGCGCTCCACGATCGCCGCCGCTCCCTGCGTCGCCGTGACGTTGAGCGGCGCCGATGCGAGCAGCAGGGCGAAGCGCACGAGCTGTCCCGCCTGGACCGCCGAGAGGGCAATCGGGGACGCCGTCTCGAGGAGCTCGTGGAGCTCCGTCTGCGAGTCCGGCATCCGGCAAGCGTATCGGACGAAGTTTCACATGGAACATCGCCATCCGGCCGCAGGCGCCGACGTGGAAGTTTCATGTGGAACATCGCAGCTGCACGCCACGAGCGGCGACCGGCACGGTCGTTAGCATGCCTCCATGTCTCGGATCTACGCCCTCGCGAACCAGAAGGGCGGTGTCGGCAAGACGACGACGGCGATCAACGTCGCCGCGTGCCTCGCCGAGGCCGGTGCACCGGTCTTGCTCGTCGACCTCGACCCGCAGGCGAACGCGACGAGCGGCCTCGGCGTGCGCCCGGGCTCCTCGCCCTGGTCGACCTACGACATGCTCCACGGCGTGCCGCTGGCCGAGGTGATCGTGCCGACGAACGTGCCGAACCTCGACCTCGCGCCCTCGCACCCCGACCTGGCAGCCGCGCAGCTCGAGCTCCCGGGCCGCTCGAACCGCGACCGCATCGTCGGCGAGGCGCTCGCGTCGGTCGGCGACGCCTATCCCTACGTGATCCTGGATTGCCCGCCCTCGCTCGGCCTGCTGACGATCAATGCGCTCTCCGCGGCCAATCGCCTGATCGTGCCCGTGCAGTGTGAGTACTACGCGCTCGAGGGGCTCGCGCAGCTGCTCGAGAGCGTCGAGCGAATCCGCCACTCCCTCAATCCCGAGCTCGCGCTGACAGGCCTCCTGCTGACCATGTTCGACCGCCGCACCCGGCTCTCGAGCGACGTCGAGCGGGAGGTGCGCACCCACTTCGGACCGAAGGTCTTCGAGTCGGTCGTGCCGCGCTCGGTGCGGCTCGCAGAGGCGCCCAGCCATGGTCTCCCGATCACGCAGTACGAGCCGAACTCGAAGAGCGCGGATGCGTACTATCGCCTCGCGCTCGAGGTCGTCGAGCGTGGCTAGCACGATGCCGCCGCGGCGCGGGCTCGGTCAAGGGCTCTCGATCCTGCTCGGCGATGCGCAGATCGCCGGCGACGGACGGCTGCGCGAGATCCCCGTCGCGCGCGTCTCCCCGAACCCCCGCCAGCCACGCTCGCGGATGGACGAGAAGGAGTTCGGCGAGCTCGTCGCGTCGGTGCGCCGGGACGGCGTGTTGCAGCCGATCCTGGTGCGGGCGATCGGCGACGGCTGGGAGCTGATCGCGGGCGAGCGGCGATGGCGGGCCGCCGCCGCCGCAAACCTCGTGACCATCCCCGCTCTCGTGCGGATGGCCGACGACCGCGAGTCGCTTGCGCTCGCAATCGTCGAGAACGTCGTCCGCAGCGACCTCAACTCGATCGAGGCTGCGCGTGCCTACGCGCGCCTCGTCGACGAGTTCGCGGCGACACACGCCGAGATCGCCGAGGCGGTCGGGCGCAGCCGCGTCGCCGTGAGCAACTCGCTGCGTCTGCTCAGCTTGCCGGATGACGTGCTCACGCGGATCGAACGAGGCGAGCTCAGTGAGGGGCACGGCCGGGCGCTCCTGCAACTCGAGGACCACGAGCAGCGCTCGGTGGTCGCGCGCCGCGCCATCGAGGGCGGCTGGACGGTGCGCCGGACCGAGGCCGCTGCACGCGGATCGACGCCTGTCCGCCCTCGGCGGCACGTGCCGGCCGGGCCTTCGTGGTACGACGTCGAGCTTGCCAACGATGCCGTCGACGGTGTCTACCGGACGTTCGGCCTCCCCGCACGAGTGACCTCGAGCGGCGACGCCTGCACCCTCGAGATCACGCTGGCGACGGCCGATGCGCTCGCGCAACTGGTCGCTCGGCTCGGCTCGCTCGAGCCTCGCGCGGTGTGACGAGGGGAGCCCTTTCCCCTGGTATCGTGTGGCTCTCCGGGCGATTAGCTCAGTCGGTTAGAGCGCCTCTCTGATAAGGAGGAGGTCCGTGGTTCGAATCCACGATCGCCCATGCTCCGCCACCACAGTCGGCACAGATCTCGCATCCGGGCGCGTAGCTCAGTGGATAGAGCAATGGCCTTCTAAGCCATCGGTCGCAGGTTCGAATCCTGCCGCGCCCATATCCGCGTAGACTGACCCCCGACCCCGCGGGAGGCGCACGTGCAAGAGATGACGGTGTACGCGCTGCAGTACGATAGCGTCGGACGACAGCCGATCGTGCTGCTGCGAACCTCCGACGAGCGGCTGCTCCTGCCGATCTGGATCGGGCCGAACGAGGCCAATGCGATCATGGCGAAGCTCCGTGGGAGCGAGCCGGCGAGGCCGATGACGCACGACCTGCTGCAGAGCGTGGTCGACGCGATGGGCGCCGCGATCGTGCGCGTCACGGTCACCGAGTTGCGCGACAACACCTACTACGCGGTGATCACGCTGCGCGTCAACGGCGAGGAGATCGAGATCGACTCGCGCCCGAGCGACGCGATCGCGCTCGCGGTGCGCGTCGAGGCGCCGATCTTCGCGGCGGACGACGTCGTCGAGGAGTCGGCGGTCGAGGCCGAGACGCCCGAGCCGGACCAGGAGGTCGTCGACGAGTTCCGGCGCTTCCTCGATGATGTGCGGCCCGACGACTTCGCAGGCGAGAGCAGCAGCTAAGCCTGGATCGACGCTAAGAAGCCCTCACAGAATGCCTCGAGGTGTCTGGCGGCGTCTCGCTGGTGCCTGGGCGGTGATCGCCCTTTGCGGTTCCGTTCGGTACAGGAGCCGCTTCAAGGCGATCCCCGCCCAGACTTGCGAGCCACTCGCCAGTCACTCACGAATCATTCTGTTAGAGCTTCGAAGCGCTACCCCTCGTCGAGCAGGCGCGCGGCCTCGCGCGTCAGCACCGGGATCAGCGCGGACCAGATCGCGCGGGCGGCCTCGTCCGAGAGGGGCCCCTCGTTCGCGCCCGCGAGCCACTCCTTCACCCAGCTCTCGCGAGAGCCGTCGAAGGCCGGATAGCCACGCTCGCGCTTGTACGCGTGCAGCTCGCGAACCGTCTCAAGGCGCTCGTTGATCGTCCGCAAGAGCGTCTCGTCGCACGCGGTGACGCGCTCGCGAAAGGCCTGCACGGCCGGATCGTCGCCCTGGTTCACGACGGCAAGCGTACCGGCATCGCTAGTACAGCACGGCGATCAGACCGATCGCGTTATAGAGCACGTGGGTGACCATGCCGGGCACGATCGATCCGGTCCGCTCGTAGACGAAGCCGAGCGCGATCCCGAGCGGGAGCAGCGCCAGCACGATGTGCGGGTCGCCGTGGGCGAGCGCGAAGAGAGTGCCCGAGGCGAGCGGCGTCCCGACGGCGCCGAGGCGACCTCGGATCGCGCTCGTGACGATGCCTCGGAAGACGAGCTCCTCGACCATCGGGCCGACGATCGCGTAGGCAGCGAACGAGATCGCGATCGCGATCGACGCCGCGGCTCCGTGTTCCAGCGCGCCGTTCAGCCCCTGCGCCTTCGATGCGTGCAGCAGGCGGTCGAGGGCTTGGCCGAGCACGAGCCCGCCGATCACGAGACCGATCGCGAGCCCGAACGCCGTTCCCCAGCGGGGCGGGCGGACGAGCCCGAGCGTCGCTCGTCGATCGGAGCTCCGCCGGACGCAGACGTAGGCGAGCACGAGCACGACGAGGTAGAGCGAGAGCCCGCTGATCGCGTACGGCAGGTCCGAGAGCGGGCTCGAGCCGTCCTCTCGCGTCGACGACCCGCCGTCCGCGGCGCCCGCGACCGCGAGAGCCGTCAGGGCGAGCGGCAAGAGCAGCACCCAGGGGGACGAGCGCAGCTCCGGCCGGGTCGCGACGGGCGGCGTCACGCCGCGACCGCGAGCAGCGTCCCCAGCTCGGCGAGCGTTCCGAGCGCGCCGGCCGACGAGCCGCTCCGATCGAGCAGGATCCCGCGGATGCCGGCGAGACGTGCACCCTCGACGTCGGTCGACGGATCGTCACCGACGTGCACGGCTGTCTCCGGCGCGCAGCCGAGTTCCGTGAGCGCCCGCTCGAACGGGGCGGGGTGAGGCTTCCCCCAGCCAGTCGTTGCGGCATCAACGATCGCCTCGAAGTGAGCTCCGATCCCGCACCCGGCGAGCACGGCGCTCAGAGAGCAGTCCATGTTCGAGACCACCGCGAGCCGATAGCCGAGCCCTGAGAGCTCGCGTAGCACCGACGCCACGTCAGGATAGGCCGAGAAGTGCAGGGCATCGAGCAGGCAGGGGACGACGGCGCGCGGATCGTGCGCCAGACGAAGCTCCCGCGCGAGCACCCCCGCGCAGCCGAGCCTGAGCGCCGCGAGCGACTCCTCGTCGCGCCCCGAGATGCAGTGCGCGCGGTAGTGGGCCCCCTCGGCTCGCATCGCGGCTGCACACTCCTCGAGCGTTCGCTCGCAGCCGAGGCGTCCCGCGAGCGAGCGTTGCAGGTGCGGTGCGGGCGGCTCGATCGCGATCAAGGTGCCGATCGCGTCGAACAGCACCGCTCGGGTCACTTGAACGCCTCGGGGTGGAGGATGCCCGCGAGCTCGCGCAGCAGCCCGAACGCACCGACGTCCGCGCTCGCCCGGCTCGGATCGATGCGCGCGACGCGGCCGTCCAGGACGGCGGTCAGCTTGCTGAGAATCGGCTGGCGCCGCAGTTGCTGGAGGGTCAGGCCGTTTGCGAGGGTGCCGATGTAGACGTCGGGGTTGAGCTTGAGCAGCTGCTGCGGCGTCAGCGAGCTCCCGTCCGCCGGCCCGACGAGCCTGCCGCCGGCCTGCTCGATCAGCCGCGCGTAGAACGTGGTGCGCGGCAGCGACGCGCCGAGACCACGATCGACGAAGACCGTGCGCGGCTGCACGCCGACCAGGCGCTTCTCGACGCTGAGGCGGGCCGAGCGCAGGCGCAGCGCGAGCGTGCGGCCCTGCTCGGGGCGCCCGGTCACCCGGCCGATCCGTGAGACGGCGATCTCGATCGAGGCGAGATCGTTTCCGGGCATCACGAAGACCGGCTTGCCAAGCTCCTTCGCGATCCGCGCGTAGCGGCTCGAGTCGGCCGTCGTGATCGCCGGGCCGGCAATCACGATGTCAGGCTCGAGGGTCTTGAGCGCGGCGGACCCCGCGCTCGCCGCCGCGAGCTGCGTCGGCACCCCGAGCCAGCGCTTGCCGAACAGCTTGCGCGGGCCGTTCTTGAGCCGGACGATCACGTTCGGCAGGGCCGAGACCGTGACGGTCCGGTTGAGCCCGTCCTTGACCTCGATCGGGAACGTCTGCTGCACGGCGGTTCCCGTCGGCTCGGGCTTGGCGCCGCAGCCGGCAGCGAGAAGGCCGCAGGCCAGGAGAGTCGCGACGAGAGCACGCACCGAGGCAGAATACGCCGACGGGGAGAATTGCCCTGCATAATGACTGGCGATGTCGTCCCTCACCGAGACGCAGCAGTCGCTGATCGCTGTCGGCGTCACGGCCATCGCGGCGTTCGCGATCGACCAGGTCGTGAAGCGCCGGGCGGAGTCGGTGATGCGGCACCTCCCGGGCGACGAGGCCGCGATCCGCACGCGCTGGCGCTCTCTTCGACGGCTCAACGCAGGCCTGATCGTGGTCGTCGGCGTCGCGCTCGCCCTGACGATCCCGCGGGGCACGCGCGAGCTCGCGAGCGGCATCCTCGCGTCGTCCGCGGTGCTCGCGGTGATCGTCGGCTTCGCGGCGCAGAGCACGCTCGGAAACCTGCTCGCAGGCGTGATGCTGTCGTTCAGCCAGCCGCTGCGGCTCGGCGACCGCGTCACGATCGACGGCACGGAGGGGATCGTCGAGGAGATCGGCCTCAGCTATACGCGGCTCGCGTCGGCCGATGGGACCCGCACCAGCCTGCCGAACGCGCTCGTCGCATCGAAGGTCATCGCGAATGCGACGGCCCGCGACGGCACCCATCCCGTGAGCATCCGAGTCGAGGTTCCCGTGACGGTCGACTGGCAGCCGATCGGCGTGCAGCTCAGCGCACGGGCGAGGGATCTGCAGCTCGACGGCGTAGACTTCGGAGTGGTTGCGGTGTTGCACGAGGGGTCGATCGTCGGCCTGCACGGTCGCGCGGCGACCGCCGTCGCCGCCGTCGCCGCCGAGCTGGAGCTGCGGGGCGTCGCTGCCACGCTGATCGCCGAGGGCCACGCATGAGCGACCTCGAAGACGAGCTCCTCCTCTCTCGCGCAGACAAGCGCAAGCGCATCCGCTCGCGTGCCCGTCGTGGCAGCCGCAAGGCCCGGCTCGGCTTCGCGCTCGTGATCGTCTTCGGCTCGCTCGTCGGGCTGATCGCAGTCGCGCTCGCGGGCGCTGCCGCCTACATCGGCACGCTCGACAAGCTCTCGGATGTGCCGCCGGTGCCGCTCGGGCAGAACTCCAAGATCTACGAGCGCGATTGCAGCAAGAAGCCATGTGTCGACAAGCTGATCGCGCGGATCGCGCGCCTCGAGAACCGCGAGGCCGTCACGTTCGACGAGGTCAACTGGCTGATGAAGAACGCGACGGTGTCGATCGAGGACAAGCGCTTCTGGGAGCACGGCGCGATCGATTGGCAGGGCATCGGGCGAGCCCTCGTCGAGAACGTCAAGGCCGGCAAGGTCACGCAGGGCGGCTCGTCGCTCGCGCAGCAGCTGGCGAAGAACCTCTACATCGCGCAAGGGCAGCGCACGTCGCAATCGCTCGACCGCAAGGCCAACGAGGCCTGGCTCGCGATGCAGCTGGCCGACAAGTTCACGCGCAAAGAGATCCTGATCGCCTACCTCAACTCGGTTCCCTACGGCCCGAACGCGAAAGGGGTCGGCGCCGCCGCGCGCTACTTCTTCGACACGCGTCCCGGAAAGCTGACGCTGTCCCAGGCCGCATTCCTCGCGGGCCTTCCGCAGGCGCCCTCGACCTATGACGTGTTCTCGCCGACGCGCCGAACGCTCGCGCGCATCCGGGCCCGCACGCGGCGCAACGAGGTGCTCAAGGCGATGTACGAGCAGCACTACATCACGAACCGCCGCTACCGGGCCGCGGCGCGCGCGCCGCTCGGGATCAAGCCCGGCTGCTACGGCTGCTCGAACGACGAGTACGTGCAGCAGGTCGTCGAGGCGCAGCTGACGCAGCGCCTGCCCGCTCGCGCCGCCAAGCGCATCCTCGGCAACGAGGGCGTCGGCGGCCTCGGCATCCACTCGACGTTCGACCCGCGGCTCCAGTTCGCGGCGCGCAACGCGCTCAGGAACGCCCTGCCGTTGCCGACCGACCCGACGGGGACGCTCGTCTCGATCGACAACAAGACGGGCAACGTCGTCGCCATGAAGACGACCGGCAATCCCGTCAGCTACAACATCCTCGACGGTCGCGGAGGCGGCTCGACGTTCAAGATGATCGCGCTCGTGGCGACGCTCGCGCTCGGAGCCGATCCGGACCGCGTCCAGTACGCCTCGTCGAGCGTGCGCATCCCGCCCGGTGGCAACTGCGGCAGCAACGAGACCTGGGCGCCCAAGAACTCCGATCCCGGTGAGGGCGGCTTCTTCAACCTCCGCTCGGCGACCTGGCACTCGGTCAACGTCTTCTACGCCCAGCTGATCAGCGACCTGACGCCCGCTCGCTACATCGAGATGGCGCGCAAGCTCGGCATCAAGACGGCGCACCTCGCATCCGTCTGCCCGATCGTGCTCGGCACCGAGAGCGTCAACCTGCTCGAGCTCACGAACGCGTTCTCGACGGTCGCCGATGGCGGCGTCTACCACCCGTGGCGCGTGATCGACAGCGTCACGGACCTGCGCGGCGACAAGGAGGCGTTCCCGCGCAGCTTCCGCGTCCGCTCGACGCGCGTGATCCCGAAGAAGATCGCCTACGAGGCCACCGACATCCTGCGTGGCGTGATCACGAGCGGCACCGGGACCAACGCCCAGCTGCCTGACGGCCGCCCCCTGGCCGGCAAGACGGGGACGGGCGAGGAGTACAAGGACGCAGTCTTCTGCGGCTACACGCCGCAGCTGACGACCTGCGTCTGGATCGGCTACAACACGCCGACCACGATGTCGGGGATCGGCGGCTACGGCCACATCTACGGTGGCACGATCCCGGCGGACATCTTCCGCAACTTCATGAGCGTGGCGCTCAAGGGCAAGCCGCCACTCGACTTCCCGGCGCCCGAGAACCTCGTCTTCACGCCGTTCGAGACGAACACGAGCTTCGGCTACGTGCCGCCGCCGCCCGCCGCGCCGGACAAGCCGAAGAAGAAGAAAAAGAAGAAGGTGCAGCCGGGCACGACGACCCCGCCGCTGACGCCGATCATCGAGCCGACCCCGCCCGCCGACACCGTGCCGGTCACCCCCCCGGCGCCGACGCCGGACCCGGCGGCAACGACGACGACGCCCTAGCGTCCTGACTCAGCCTGGAACCACCGTGTGCTGGGTGTGTCGGATCCTGCTGGCTGGTGTTAGGCCGCTCCCCACGCGGCTGGGTGCTTCGCTCGCGGGCTCCCACCCGCGTGGTGCGCTCCGGGCTGCGCTGTTTGGCCGAGGCGTCCGGCCGCGCCTGCGACAGCGCAGCTCGTACTGACGGCCACCAGCAGGCCCGCCACGAACCCAGCCCACGGTGGATCCAGGCTCAGACCACTAGCCCGTGGTGGTTGTCTCCGCGAGGGTGGAGGCGGTGCCCGAGTCAGTCGATGCGACGGTCGTGTCGGTCGACTCGGTCGTCGTCTCCGCGGTCGTGTCGGTCTGCTCGGTCGAGATACTGCGACGGCAGATCGGAACTAGCAACGGTCGGCGTCGAGCTTGGCTGCGAAGAAGGTCCCTGCGACGGGACTTGCGATGCCGCAATGCTGGGAAGGGAGCTGGGTCCCGAGCTGGGATACTGCGACGGCAGATCGGAACTAGCAACGGTCGGCGTCGAGCTTGGCTGCGAAGAAGGTTCCTGCGATGGGACTTGCGATGCCGCAATGCTGGGAAGGGAGCAGATAGCAAGAGCGTCGTGA
>JANLRV010000204.1:0-27635 GCA_031361905.1 Actinomycetes bacterium | reverse complement strand
ATCTAGTGCAGCGTGACGGTCGAGCGGGCCTGATCGCAGGCCTTCGAGATCACGTCGGCGAACTTCGGCGTCGACGCGCACGCGACGTACAGCTCGGTCTTGCCAGAGAAGCCGATCACGTAGGTCGTGTTCCGGCTGTTGTCGGTTGCCGCGTACGTGAACGCGCGGGCGTTGATCGAGCCGAGCTTCGCATCCTGCTTCTGGCCGCCGGCGGTCAGGCCCGACGCCCGCGCGATGTCGCGCACGGCGACCTCGATCGAGGTCGCGAGCCGGTCGGCGGTCAGCTTCGCGCCCGTCGCGCTGATCGCGGAGCCGTCAGGCTGGACGTCGAATGAGGCGCGGTAGGTCGCAACCACGACGTAGTTCTGGTTGTCCGGACCGAACGCGGCGCTCGCTGTCGGCTGCTTGGCACCGGTCGGAGGCGTGCGCGGGACGAACGAGGCGGGGTGGTCGAACGAGAAACCGGCGTTCGTGAAGGTCTGCGTCGTCGAGCTGCTGCTGCTCTTTCCGTTGAGCATCCAGATCCCGGCGATCGCGAGCAGTGAGAGCACGAGCGCGCCGGCCGCCAGGCGCCGCTGCATAGCCGAATAGCGCTTCGCCTTGGTGGGCGTCGGCAGGTAGCGCTCGCGCGTGAAATCCTCGACGGGAGGCGCGACCGGTGGAGCCATGGGCTCGTCCGCGAGAGCCGGGGCCTCGGCCTCGATGGCGGCCTCGGGCTCGGCCTCAAGCTCGGCCTCGGGCTCGGCGTCGGCCTCGGCTTGGGCCTCGGGCTTGGCCTCGGGCTCGGGCTCGGCTTCAGCCTTGGCCTTGGCCTTGGCCTCGGCCTCGGCTTCGGCTGCCACCTCGGCTTCGACCGGCTCGACCGGCGCTTCGATCGGCGTCTCGACGACGGCCTCTGCGTCGGCTTCGGTCTCAGCGGTGGCCGGCGGGGTCGTCGGCGCGGCGGCCTTGCGGGCCCGGGCCGGCTTGGCGACGGGATCCGGCGCTTCGGGCACAACCGGCGTGGCGTCGACCGGCAGCACCTTGATGCGCGACTGCAGGGTCGAGCCGAGCGCGCCGAGGGACGAGCCGTCGCCGCCCTGGGCCTCCTCGATCGCCTGCATCGCCGCGTGCAGCGTGCTCAGACGCCGCTCGGCCTCGGCCCGCACCGTCTCGCTCGCGTTCGCGAAGCGCTCGGGCGCGAGGATCTGCGTGCTTCGACGATAGGCGATCCGGATCTCGGCGAGCGAGGCATCACGGCGGACGCCGAGGGTCTCGTGAGGATCGCTGATTTCAGGCATTGGGAATAGCGGGTAGGGGAAACCCGACCACACGGTACCGGGTGTGTTCCCCGTATCGGACGAACTCCCGTCTCGCATGAGCACCAATCGGTAGACTGCCGCCGTGTCGCGCCCGATCCGAGTCGTTATCGCAAAGCCCGGTCTCGACGGTCACGATCGTGGCGCCAAGGTGATCGCACGCGCGCTGCGCGATGCGGGCATGGAGGTCGTCTACACGGGACTCCACCAGACGCCCGAGCAAATCGTCGAGACGGCGATCCAGGAAGATGCCGACGCGATCGGCATCTCGGTGCTCTCCGGCGCGCACATGACCCTCGTGCCGCGCATCCTCGACCTGCTCGAGCTGAGCGAGGCGGACGACGTGCTGGTCGTCGTCGGCGGAACGATCCCGGCAGACGACGCCGCGGCCCTGCGCGAGCGCGGCGTGGCCGAGGTGTTCACCCCCGGCACGCCGATGGGTGCGATCGTCGACTACCTGCGCGAGCACATCGACGTGGGCGTCGCGTGAGCTCCGTCACGGTTTCCGTCGAGGAACGCGTCGGCGTCGTCACGATCACGCGCCCCGAGGTCATGAACGCGCTCTCGAGCGCCGTGCTCGACGAGCTCGAGCTCGCGCTGCGGGGGCTCGCCGCCGACGAGGCAGTCGGCTGCGTGGTCCTCACCGGAGCCGGCGAGCGCGCGTTCATCGCCGGCGCGGACATCGCGGAGATGCGCACGAAGACGCCGCTCGAGGCCCGGGCGTACGCATCCAAGGGCCACGGCGTGGCGAGCCTGATCGAGACGATGCCGAAGCCGGTGATCGCGGCGATCAACGGGTTCGCGCTCGGAGGCGGCTGCGAGCTCGCGTGCGCCTGCGACCTGCGCTTCTGCTCGCCGAACGCGCGCTTCGGACAGCCCGAGATCAACCTCGGGATCATTCCCGGCTGGGGCGGCTCGCAGCGGCTCGCGCGGACGACGAGCCTGGGCTTCGCGAAGGAGCTCGTGCTGACCGGCCGCATGGTGACCGCGGACGAGGCGCTCGAGCGGGGTCTCGTCAACGCGATCCACCCGCTCGAGAGCCTGCTGGACGAGGTCACGACCGTTGCGCGGGGCATCGCCATGAAGAGCCCGCTCGCCCTCGACTACGCGAAGCAGGCGACGAACCGCGCGCTCGCCGGTGATCTCGCTGCGAATCTCGAGCGTGAGATCGATCTGTTCTCGATCCTCTTCAGCACCGAGGACACGCGCGAGGGGCTCGGCGCCTTCGTCGAGAAGCGTCAGGCACACTTCAAAGGTCGTTGAGCCAGCACTCTCCGGGGGTTTCGTGAAGATCGTCGTCTGCGTCAAAGAGGTGCCCGACTCGGCCGCCGCACGGCGGATCGATCCGCTGACGAAGCGGCTCGACCGCTCCGGGGAGAAGGCTCTCTCGAGCTTCGACACGCACGCCCTCGAGGAGGCGGTGCGGATCGCGGAGAGCGCCGAGGGCGGCGAGGTCGTCGCGCTCTGCATGGGGCCCGAGGGCGCTTCACGCACGCTCCACAAGGCGCTCTCGCTCGGCGCCGATCGCGCGGTGCTCGTCTCCGATGTGGCCCTCGAGGGCGCCGACATCGCGGTCACCGCGCGGGTGCTGGCGGCAGCCGTCGCCCGCGAGGGAGCAGACCTCGTGCTGCTCGGCCAGCAGTCGGCCGACGGCGACTCCTACGTGATGGCGGCCGCCGTGGCCGAGCACCTCAAGCGACCGCTCTGCACGCAGGTCGCGAGCCTTCAGATCGCGGGCGGGACGCTGCGGGCCAAGCGCCAGAGCGAGTCGGGCTACGACGTGATCGAGCTCCCGCTGCCCGCCGTGATCTCGGTTGCTGATTCGATCAACGAGCCGCGCTACGCCTCGCTGAAGGCGATCATGGGCGCGCGCAAGAAGCCGCAGGAGCAGCTCGCGCTGGCCGATCTCGGCGTTTCTCCCGAGCCGGGCACGGAGGTGCTCGAGCTGTCGCCGCCGCCCGCCAAGCAGGGCGGCGTCACGATCGAGGACGAGGGCGGCTCGAGCGCCGAGCAGGTGCTCGCCTTCCTCGTCGAGCGGAAGGTGGTCGCGTGATGTCTGACCTCCTCGTGTTCTGCGAGCAGCGGGAGGGCAGCGTGCTGCCCGGCTCCCTCGGCCTGCTCGGTGCCGCCTCGCGGCTGGCCGGCGAGCTCGGCGTCGGCTGCGACGCCGTCGTCTGCGGCTCGGGACTCGATCACGCCGCGCTTGCGGCGCTCGGTGGCCATGGCGCCCGAAGCGTGGTCGTCTGCGACGACCCGGCGCTCGCTCAGGCACTCGCCCAGCCGATCGTCGACGCGCTCGCGGGCGTCGTCGGCGCCCGCGCATACGGCACCGTGCTCTTCGCCGGCTCGGTCCTGGCGGCGGACTCGGCCGCCGCGCTCGCCGCGCGCCTCGGCGCCGGGGTGATCGTCGATGCGGTCGAGCTGCACGTGCGCGACGGTCGACTCGTCACGCTGCGGCCGGGCCTCGGCGACTCCATCTTCGCCCACTGCGCCCTGCGCGGAGGCCGCGGCTGCGTGATCATGCGCGCCGGGACGTTCGCGCCCGGCGAGGGCGGCGGAGCGGCCGCGCCGGTCGAGCAGGTGGCGGCGAGCGTGCAGCAGTGGTCCGCCGCGGCGCGCATCGTCGGCCACGAGGCCGCCGACACCGGCGGCGTCGACATCACGCAGGCCGAGATCCTCGTCGGCGGCGGCCGCGGGCTCGGTGGAGCCGACAAGTTCGCGCTCTGCGAGGAGCTTGCGAAGGCGCTCGGCGGCGAGGTTGCCGCGACGCGCGCCGTCGTCGACGCAGGGTGGTATCCCTACTCGGCCCAGGTCGGCCAGACCGGCAAGACCGTCTCGCCCAAGCTCTACATCGCCGTCGGCATCTCGGGCGCGATCCAGCACAAGGTGGGGATGGCCGGCTCCGATCTGATCGTCGCGATCAACAAGGACGCGCACGCGCCGATCTTCGACTACGCCGACCTCGGCGTCGTCGGCGATCTGAACGTCGTCGTGCCGAGGCTGACGGCGCTGATCCGCGAGCGCGCCGGAACCTGAGATCACCGGTGCGGATCAGGTCAGCGTGTACTCGGGTCCGCTCCCGCCCTCGGGCGGCGTGAGCCGTCCGCCCTTCGCGGTGATCGCGCCGCAGTGCACGCAGTTCGAGGGAGTCACCTTGAGCTCGACGAGGCCATCGCCGACGGCCTCTCCCACCTCGTAGACCGCCGCCGGGCACATGCTCGCCCAGGCCTGCGCGACCTCGGGCGCGACCTGGCGGGCCACGCGCAGGTGGTCGGGCTGGTCGTCGCGCGAGCGGTTGCCCGAGAGGTACACGCTCGAGAGCTTGTCGAACGTCAGCGTGCCGTCTCGCTCGGAGTAGCGGCGCGTGCCGTCGAACAGCTCCTGCTCGGCGTCCGGGTGGGTCGCGAGCCGCCCCGGAGGGAACTCGCCGAAGAGCGCGTCGTTGGCGCCGCCGAGCAGGCCGCCCCGGACGAGCCCGTTGCTGAACAGCTGGCGCGTGTTGCGATAGCGGTGGAGGTCGTCGTAGATCTCGCTCGAGCCGACGGCGGCGTCGTAGCTCGAGAGCACGCCGGGCTCGCGCGGGTCGCGCCCGGCCGCGAGCGCGTGGTAGATCGACTCGGCGGCCAGCATGCCGCTACGCACGGCGTAGCCGACGCCCTTCAGGCGCGGCACGTTGACGAACCCGGCGGCGTCGCCTAGCACCACCGCGCCCGGCATCGAGACGCTCGCGGGCAGGCTGAAGAAGCCGCCCTCGGGGATCGCCTTCGCGCCCCAGCCGATCCGCTCGCCGCCTTCGAGCAGCGCGCGCACGAGCGGGTGCAGCTTGAGCTCCTGCAGCAGATCGTGCACCGACACCGAGGCGTCCGCCGTGTCGAGGCCGCAGACGAGGCCGATGCAGAGCATCTCGTCGCCCATCGGGTAGATGAACGAGCCGCCGAACTCGTGGTAGCGCTTGCCCGGCTTGAGCGGCCAGCCGAGCGTGTGGATCACGCGGTGGAGCGGCTTCGGGACCCGCCACACCTCCTTCACGCCGAGCGCGTAGATCTGCGGGTTCTCGGGCGTCAGCTCGAAGTGCTCGATCGCCGCCTGCGTGAGCATTCCCTGCACGCCCTCGGCCAGCACGGTCGCCTGCGCGACGAGCTCGGCGCCCGGCTCGAACGCCGCCAGCTCCTCGCCGTCGCGGCCACGCCCCTTGTCACCGGTGCGCACGCCGACGATGGCGCCGTCTGCCACCAGCAGGCGCTGGGCGTCGGTCTCGGGCAGCACCATCGCGCCGTGCTCCTCGGCGCGCTCGCCGAGGAAGCGCGCGAGCCGCGAGAGGCTGAACACGTGGTTGCCGTGGTTGCGCATCGGCGGCGGCACGATCGGCAGCCTGACGCTGCGCGAGGCGGTCAGGAAGTAGATCGCCTCGCCCTCGACCTCGCCGTAGCTCCCCATCTCGGCGAGCGTCACGCCAGGCAGCAGCTCGGTCAGCACGGCGGGATCGACGACGGCGCCTGAGACCTGGTGGGCGCCGAGCACGCGACCCTTCTCGATCACCGCCACCGGCACCTCGCCGAGCGTCTCGGCGGTCGCCGGGTCGGCCTCGAGCAGCTGGCCGAGCCGGATCGCGCAGGCGAGCCCGGCGGCGCCACCGCCGACGATCGCGACGCCGACCTCGAGCCGGTCGTCGGGGGCGGCCTCGGGGACCGCGATCACGCTCGACGCGTCGAACGGAGGCGGGAAGGCGGCGGGGCGCTTGCTCGGCATGTCAGCCGATCGTAGAGCAGGGCCGCACCGCCGTGCGCAGCGCCTGGTGGCACGGCTCGACCCTGCCTGCGTGCTACCCTGCGTCCATGCGCGCCGACATCCATCCGACGTACGAGACCGCTCACGTGAAGTGCTCGTGCGGCGCCGAGTTCACCACCCGCGCGACCGTCTCCGAGCTCTCGGTGGACGTCTGCAGCGAGTGTCACCCGTTCTACACGGGCAAGCAGAAGCTGATGGATTCCGGCGGACGCGTCGAGCGCTTCCGCAAGCGCGCGGCTCGCGCGGGCGCTGAAGTCGCCCCCACGGCCTAACCGCGATGACGACGTTCGGGGGGCAGGCCGTCCTCGAGGGCGTGATGATGCGCGGCCCTTCGAGCTGGGCCGTGGCGGTCCGGCGGCCGGACGGGCGCATCTCCGAGATCTCCCACGACGTCGCGAGCATCGCCTCGACGCGTCGCTGGCTCCGCCTGCCGGTCATCCGCGGCGTCGTCGCGCTGGGCGAGTCGCTTGCGATCGGCATGCGCGCGCTCGCCGTCTCCGCTCGCTTCTCGGTCTCGGACGACGATGACAGCGATGCCTCCGAGGAGCTCGGCCGCGGCACGATCTTCATCTCGTTCGCGTTCGCGATCGTGTTCTCGATCGCGCTCTTCAAGGTCTCGCCGCTGCTCCTCACGAAGTGGATCGGGCTCGATGGCGGCAGCCCGCCGTTCCTGATCGTCGAGGGACTGATCCGCGTCGGCATGCTCGTCGGCTACCTCTCGCTGATCGGGCTCTTCCCCGATCTCCGCCGGGTGTTCCAATACCACGCGGCCGAGCACAAGGCGATCAACGCCCTCGAGGCCGGCGAGCCGCTCGAGCCCGAGGTCGTGCAGCGTCACAGCCTGATCCACGTGCGCTGCGGCACCGCGTTCCTGCTCTGGGTGATGGTGATCGCGATCTTCGTCTTCGCCGTGGTCGGCAAGCAGCCCCTGCACCTGCTCGTGCTCTCGCGCGTGCTGGCGCTGCCGCTGATCGCCGGCCTCGCCTACGAGGTCATCCGCCTCGCGGCGCGGTTCGGCCACAACCCGATCGTGCACGCGATCCTGCTCCCCGGGCTGTGGCTGCAGCGGCTGACGACGCGCGAGCCGACGCTCGAGCAGGTCGCCGTCTCGATCGCGGCCCTGCAGCGCGTGCTCTCGACCGAGGAGGCCCGCAGCACCGCCGGGTCCGCCAAGGTCGAGATCATGGCCTGACGACACGGGTCGCTCGACCGGCGTGCCATCCTCTTGGTGATGGACCGCCTCGTCAGCCAGATCGAGCACTCGTTCGCGGAGGTTGAGCGGGAGCTCTCCGACCCTGCCGTGGCGACCGACCAGACACGGCTCGCCGAGCTCGGCCGGCGCCACAAGGAGCTTGCCGAGTCCAGCGCCCTCGCCGGACGGTGGCGCGCAGCGACCGCGGCCGTCGCGGAGGCGCGCGAGCTGCTCGCGAGCGAGTCCGATGCGGAGCTGCGAGCGTTCTACGAGTCGGAGCTGGCTGAGAACGAGTCGGCGATCCCGCTGCTCGAGGACGAGCTGCGCGCGGCGCTGCTCGAGCGCGACCCGAACGACGATCGCAACGTGATCATCGAGCTGCGCCCCGGTGCGGGGGGCGACGAGGCCGCGCTCTTCACCGGCGACATCTACAAGATGCTGACCGGCTATGCCCAGCGGCTCGGCTTCAAGGTCGAGCCGCTCTCGGTCACGCCCGGCGACCAGGGCGGCATCAAGGATGCGACCGTCGAGGTGCGAGGCGACGGTGCGTACTCGATCTTCAAGTGGGAGTCCGGGGTCCACCGCGTCCAGCGCGTGCCCGAGACCGAGTCGCAGGGTCGCATCCACACCTCGACGATGACGGTCGCGGTGATGCCGGAGGCCGAGGAGGTCGACATCCAGATCGACGCCAAGGATCTGCGGATCGACGTGATGCGCGCGACGGGCAAGGGCGGACAGGGGGTCAACACGACCGACTCGGCCGTCAGGATCACCCACCTGCCGACGGGCATGGTGGTGACGTGCCAGGACGAGCGCTCGCAGATCCAGAACCGCGAGCGTGCGATGAAGGTGCTGCGTGCACGGCTCTACGAGCGCGAGCTCGAGGAGCGCCGCCAGGCCGAGGACGCGCAGCGTCGCTCGCAGATCGGCAGCGGCGACCGCTCGGAGAAGATCCGCACCTACAACGTGCCGCAGCAGCGGATCACCGACCATCGCATCAAGCACACGTCGCACGCCTTCGAGGCCGTGCTCGCAGGCGATCTCGGCGAGTTCTCGGAGGCGCTGCAGGCTGAGGACCGCCGCCGGCGGCTCGCCGCGACGACGTGATGCTGACGGTCGGCGAGCTGCTGCGACGGACGCCGCCCTACCTCGCCGAGCGCGGCGTGCGCTCGCCACGGCTCGACACCGAGCACCTCCTGGCAGCCGTGCTCGCCGTCAGCAGGCTCGATCTCTACCTGCGCTTCGACCAGCCGGTCGAGCCGACCGAGGTGGACCGCTTCCGCGAGCTCGTGCGGCGTCGGGGACAGCGTGAGCCGCTCGCCTATCTCGTCGGCTCGTGGGGCTTTCGCGGTCTCGACGTCGTGTGCGACGCGCGGGCGCTGATCCCGCGCCCCGAGACCGAGCTGGTCGTCGAGCACGCGCTCGCTGAGATCGCGGACGTGGGGGAGCCTGCGGTGCTCGATCTCGGCACGGGCTCGGGCGCGATCGCGCTGGCCGTCAAGGCGGTGCGGCCGGATGCGCGAGTGACCGCGACGGACTCGTCGGG
Source organism: Actinomycetes bacterium (assembly GCA_031361905.1). Taxonomy (GTDB): domain Bacteria; phylum Actinomycetota; class Thermoleophilia; order Gaiellales; family JALYLC01; genus JANLRV01. The sequence continues at coordinate 18,811 of JANLRV010000204.1, read as the reverse complement.
GGACGCGCTCGCGCTCGCAGCCGAGAACGCCGAGCGGCTCGGCCTCGAGCTCGAGCTGCTCGAGGGCGATCTGTTCGCCCCGGTCGCGGGCCGCCGATTCGATCTCGTGATCGCGAACCCGCCATACGTCGCCGACGGCGAGGCGGTGGATCCCGAGACGGCGTTCGAGCCGCAGGGGGCGCTCTTCGCCGGGCCCGACGGCCTCGCGGTCCTGCGCCGGCTCGCGGCGGAGGCGACCGCCGATCGCCTCGTGCTCGAGATCGGGCACGCGCAGGGCGAGGCTGTCTCGGCCCTGCTCGCGGGCGCCGGGTTCGGCGATATTCGGGTCGCCCGCGATCTCGCCGGCTTCGACCGGGTCGTGTGCGCACGGAAGGCCACGGGAAAGGACGACGTCTCTTGATCAGCGATCAGCTCAGATCCACGCTCGCAGCGGTCACGACCGCGACCCTCACGACGGTGCTGCTGAAGCAGGGCATCCGCAACACCTGGCTGCGCGGCCCGCTGCCGTTCGGCCCCGCGGCGCAGGGGACCCGGATCGTCGGCGAGGCGTTCACCCTGCGGTTCGTGCCGATGCGCGAGGATCTCGCGACGCCCGCGAGCTGGTCCTCGCCCCGCTCGACGCGCGCGGCGATCGAGGAGATGCCGGCCGGCGCGGTCTGCGTGGCCGATGCGATGGGCGTCGCGTCTGCCGGGATCTTCGGCGACATTCTCTGCGCCCGCATCGGGAAGCGAGGCGTCACGGGCCTCGTCACCGACGGCGCGATCCGCGATGGGGCCGGCGTGGCCGCGACGGGGCTCCCCGTCTGGTGTCGCGGCGCCGCGGCACCGGCCTCGGTCGCGGCGCTCACGTTCGCCGGCTGGCAGGAGCCGATCGCCTGCGGTGGCGTTGCCGTGCTGCCCGGCGACGTGATCGTCGCCGACGGCGACGGCGCGATCGTGATCCCGCAGGCGCTCGCCGACGAGGTCGCCGGGGCCGCCGCCGAGCAGGAGCTCGAAGAGGAGTGGATCATGCGCCAGGTGACGAGTGGCGAGGCGCTGCCCGGCCTCTATCCGATGAGCGCGGAGACGCGGGAGCGCTACCTCCGCGAGCGCTGACATGCATGCTCGGGGTCTCACCCGCGACGTGCGGGTCAGACCCCGAGCATGCAGCTCTCCTACGATCGGGCGATGCCGCTGCGCCTCGCTCTCGCCGACGACCTCGCGCCGCTCGGCGTCGCGCTGGGCGCCGGCGGCACCGCGGTGATTCCCACCGACACCGTCTACGGCCTCGTCTGCGCCGCCGCGCAAGAGGCCGCCTGCGCCGAGCTCTCGCGGCTGAAGGGCCGCGATCCGCGGCAGCCGTCGAGCGTGCTCGTCGCGACCCTCGAGGCCGCGGAGCAGCTGACCGGCGGCGACGAGCGGACGCTCGCCCTGCTCGCGACCGGTGCGACGGTGATCATGCCGAACCGAGAGCGCCGCTATGCCTGGCTCTGTGGTCTCACGCCGGACCGGATCGGCGTGCGCCTGTCGCGCTTCGATCCAGGCCTCGAGATGGTGCTCGCCGCGGTCGGGCCCCTGCTCGCGACGTCGGCGAACGTGCATGGCGGAGCGGACCCGGCGACGCTCGCGGCTGTGCCCCCGTCGATCGCCGATTGCGTCGACGTGCTCGTCGACGGCGCCCGCGTGGAGGGGATACCCTCGACCGTCCTCGACCTGACCGGACCCCGACCCGTCATCCTTCGCGCTGGACGACAGGGCCCGCACACCTTGAAGGAGCTCCTCGATGCATAGCCTCAACGATCTGCGGACCCTCGGTCTGGCGCAGATCGATCCTGTGATCGCCGAGCTGTGCGACCGCGAGCTCGCGCGTCAGCGCGACCAGCTCGAGCTGATCGCATCCGAGAACTTCACCTGGCCGTCGGTGCTCGAGGCGGTTGGCAGCGTGCTCACGAACAAGTACGCCGAGGGACAGCCCGGCAAGCGCTATTACGGGGGCTGCGAGGTCGTCGACGAGGTCGAGAACCTGGCGATCGCGCGCGCCAAGAAGCTGTTCGGTGCCGAGCACGCGAACGTGCAGCCGCATGCCGGCGCCTCCGCGAACATGGCCGCGTACTACGCCGTGCTCGATCCCGGTGACACGGTGCTCGGCCTCAAGCTGAGCCACGGCGGGCATCTCACGCACGGGCTCAAGGTCAACTTCTCCGGTCGCTACTACAACTTCGTCGGCTACGGAGTGCGGCGCGAGGACTCGCTGATCGACTTCGACGAGGTGCGGGCGCTCGCGCACGAGCACCGCCCGAAGCTGATCGTGGCGGGTGGCTCGGCATACCCGCGCGAGATCGACTCGCGCGCGTTCCGGGAGATCGCCGACGAGGTGGGCGCGCTCTTGATGGTCGACATGGCGCACTTCTCGGGTCTCGTCGCCGCCGGTCTGCACCAGAACCCCGTCGAGGTCGCCGACATCGTCTGCTCGACCACCCACAAGACGCTCGCAGGGCCGCGCTCGGGCTTCATCCTCTGTCGCGAGGAGCTGGGCGAGCGGATCGATCGTGCCGTCTTCCCCGGGCTCCAGGGAGGGCCGCTCTGCCACGCGACGGCGGCCAAGGCCGTCTGCTTCGCGATCTGCATGACGGAGGCCTATCGGGAGTACCAGGTGAGCGTCAAGCAGAACGCCGCGGCGCTCGCGGCCGGCATCATCGAGCGCGGTGGCCACGTCGTCACGGGCGGCACGGACACGCACCTCGTGCAGCTCGACCTGCGCAGCTCGCCGTTCTCGGGAAAGGACGCCGAGGAGCGCCTGCACGAGTGCCGCATGACCGTCAACCGCAACACGGTCCCGTACGACGAGCGGCCGCCCGCGATCGCCTCGGGGGTGCGCGTCGGCACGCCGGCGGCGACGATGCGCGGCCTCGATGCCGCCGATGCGCTCGAGGTCGGGCACGTGATCGGCGAGGCCGTGCTGCCGGACGCCGACCTGCCCGCGCTGGCCGACCGCATCACGGCGATCCTCGATCGCTGCCCGCTCTACGAGTCGCTCGAGCACGGCACGCTCGCCCGCTCGTGAATGACCCCCGGCTGACCGTTCTCGACCACCCGGTGGTCGCGCACAAGATCGCGTTGCTGCGCGCGATCGAAACCGATGTGCAGCTGTTCCGCGCGCTCGTCCACGAGGTCGCGCTGCTGGCGCTCTACGAGGCCACCCGCACGCTGCCCGGTCGCGCGATCCGCGTCTCGACGCCGCTCGAGGAGACCGACGGCGTCAACGTCTCGGGCGCGACCGTCGCGATCGTGCCCGTGCTGCGCGCCGGCCTCGGGATGCTCGACGCGGCGCTCGAGCTCTTGCCGCAGGCGCCGGTCGGGTTTATCGGCGTGCAGCGCGACGAGGAGACGCTGCGCCCCGTGCCGTACTACCTCAACCTGCCGAGCGGCCTCGCGGGGCGGAGCGTGCTCGTGCTCGACCCGATGCTCGCGACGGGCGGATCGGCAGCGCACGCGGTGCAGCTCTGCCGGGAGGCGGGCGCGGCGCAGGTGACCTGCGTGAGCGTGATCGCGGCGCCCGAGGGCGTGTCCGCGGTGCTCGCGAGCGATGCCGGCGTGCACATCGTCACGGCGACGCTCGATCGCGGCCTCAACGAGGTCGGCTACATCGTGCCCGGTCTCGGTGACGCCGGCGACCGCCTCTACGGCACGCTCTGAGAACCGGCTCTCAGGCCGTGCGACTCCGCTCGGCGCTGTTCGTGGCGTTCGCCTTCGCGGTGATGGCCGATCCCGTGTCCTCGGTCGCGTATGCGATCGAGGCGGCGCTCGTCAAGCTGGATGGACAGCTCTCGCTGCTGCCGTGGACGATGGCGCTCGTCGTCGGCATCGTCGCGATCGTCGTCTTCAACTACTGGTTCCTCGTCAAGCGCTTCCCCGAGGGCGGGGGAGACGCCGCGGCCTCGGGCTTCGCCTTCGGCGAGGGCTGGGCGTTCCCGCCGATGGGCGCGCTGATCGTCGACTTCGCGCTGACGATCGCGATCTCGGTCGCCGCTGCGGCGAGCGCGATCATCAACGTCGTCTCCGGGCTCGACCCGCTGCGCATACCGATCGCGCTCGTGCTCTGCGTCGTCGTCGCCGGGATGACCTGGTTCGGGCATCTCGGCCGCCTCGTCTTCGCGGCCTTCACGCTGCTCTTCCTCGTCGCCGCGGCGCTCGTATTGGTGACCGGCGTGCTCGATCCGAGCGGCGGTGGCGCCGCGCTCTCGAAGCCGCCCTCGAGCGATCCGGCCCACGCCGGGATCGTCGCGATCCTGCTCGCGTTCCCGGTCGCGATGGCGCTCGCGACCGGCGTCGAGGCGCCGCTCACCGCGATCGCCCAGCTCGGCCAGCTCGACAACGACGGACGCCGGCGCTTCGGCCGCGGCACGCTGGCGCTCACGGTGGGGATCGTCGGCACGCTCACGCTCGCCCTCGCGCTTCTGGCCGACTCGCTCGAGGTCGGCCTGCCGCGCCAGGGCGCAACGATGATCGGCAACATCGCGGAGGCGGCCGCGGGCGACGGCGCGATCACCGCGTTCTTCAATCTGACGAGCGCGATCCTGCTGCTCTCGGCAGCCTCGTCCTCGTTCGCGGCAGGTCCCGGCCTGCTCAAGGCGCTCTCTCGCACGCCGGGCCACCTCGGCATCTTGCCGGCCTCGCTCGGCCGCACGAACAAGCACCACACGCCGTACTGGGCGGTCGTCGTCTTCCTCGGCGCGGCCGGCGCCTGCGTGCTCGCCGCTCAGGGGGAGGAGCAGGAGCTCGTGCTCTTCTACGCGGTCGCCGTCTTCATCTCGTTCTTCAGCGGGCTCGCCGCGATGGCCCGCTTCTCGCTGCGCGATCGCTTCTGGCCGCTCTTCGTCGTCAACGTGATCGCGCTGATCGCCGTCGCCTTCACGCTCGGCATCAACCTCCTCTCCGGCTATCCGATCGCCTCGCTCGCGAGCGCGCTCGCGATCGCCGGCGGCCTCTGGCTGATGTGGGTCCGAGCCGGTCGCCCGAGCGGCGTCTCGCAGGCGGAGGCGATCGCGGAAGCCGACGCGTAGGCTCGAGCCCGCGAGCCACTCACGATCCATTCTGTGAGAACGTCTTAGACTGGTCGGGTGACGTTCGCCCAGCAGCATGCGCTGGAGGCCCTCGTGCTCGCGTTCGGTCTCGCGCTGGGGCTGACGCCGCTCGCCGCCCTCGCGGCCCGCAGGGTCGGGCTCGTCGATCGCCCGGGCGGACGGCGCCTGCACCGCCAGGCTGTGCCCTTCGGCGGCGGCGTCGCGATGCTGATCGCGATCGCGATCCCCGTCACGCTGCTCGACCCGTCGCTCGGCGGGCGCCGGCACGCGATCCTCGCGGGCGCGCTCGCCTGCACGCTCGTCGGCCTGATCGACGATCGCTTCGCGCTGCCGCCGATGATCAAGCTGATCGGCGAGGTCGGAGCGGCGGCGATCCCGGTTGCGGCGGGCGCGACGATCGACCACATCACGCTGCCGTTCCTCGACCCGTTCGACCTGGGCGTGCTGCAGTACCCGGTGACCGTGATCTGGATCGTCGCGCTGATGAACAGCGTCAACTTCATCGACGGGATGGACGGGCTCGCGGCCGGCATCAGCGCGATCACCGCGGTCACGTTCTGCGTGCTCGCGCTCAAGCTCGATCGCGGCGGCGCCGCCGTGCTCTCGGCGGCGCTCGCCGGGGCCTCGCTGGGCTTCCTCCGCCACAACTTCCATCCCGCCCGCGTCTTCATGGGCGACGCGGGCGCGCTGCTGATCGGCTATCTGCTCGCGACGATCGCCGTGCAGGGCGTGCTCAAGACGACGGCGGCGGTCGCGCTCGCTGTGCCGCTGCTCGTGCTGCTCGTGCCGCTCTTCGACACCTCGTTCGTCGTGCTCCACCGGCTCAAGTACGGGAGGAGGCCGTGGGATGCCGACGCGAGCCACCTGCACCACCGCTTCGTCCGCGTCGGCTTCAGCCAGCGCCAGGCCGCCCTGCTCGTCTACCTCTGGTGCGGCACCCTCGCGGCCTGCGCGATCACGCTGCCGTATGCCCACCACGAGACGCACTGGGAGCCGCTCGCGACGTCGCTGCTCGTCCTGCTCGGCATCGCGGCGCTCGCCGTGACGGTCTGGATCGTCGTCGTGCTCGAGGTGCTGAAGCAGCGGCATCTCCAGCTGTTCGGTGTCGGCCGCCGCCGCGAGACCCCGGGCGACACGCCGCTGATCGAGCTCTGGCGGCGCCGCGGCGAGGCACGCGTTGGACCCTGACGTGGCGCGCGGCGCGGCCGTCGCGGAGGCCGCCGCGCTCGTCGACCCCGCGATGGCGCTCGGGCTGGGCTCGGGCCGGGCCGTCTTCGCGCTCGCCGAGCTGATCGGGGCGCGCCACCCGGGCATGCGCGTCGCCGTCGCGTCCGACCGCACGGCCGAGGTCGCGCGCGCAGCGCGCCTCGACGTGCGCGATCCCGATGAGCTCGGCCGTCTCGACCTCGTGCTCGACGGCGCAGATGAGATCGATCCCGCTCTCAACCTGCTGAAGGGCGGCGGGGCCGCGCTGCTGCGCGAGAAGCTGCTCGTCGAGCAGGCCGATCGCTTCGTCGTCGTCGCCGAGCGCTCGAAGCTCGTCGCGCGTCTCGGCGAGCGGATGCCGCTGCCCGTCGAGGTCGTGGCATTCGGCTGGCGTGAGACGCGTGCGCGCCTGCTCGAGCTGGTGCCGAGCGCCGAGCTGCGGCGCGAGCCGGCACGGACCGACGAGGGCCACCGCATCCTCGACTGCGCGATCCCCGCCGAGCTCGATCTCGGCGTGCTCGCGAGCGCGCTCAAGCTCGTCACCGGCGTCGTCGAGCACGGGCTCTTCCTCGGCCTCGCGGAGCGCGCGATCCTGGGCTCCGACGACGGATCGGTGCTGACACGATCAGGCCGCGCGTGATGCTATGTTCTCGGCGCCGGGGGGAACGCTCGCTCGGACTCTTTTCGCGCGCCGCGCGGCCCCGTCGACGCAACTGAACCGGAGCAGGTCATCCAGCAACCCATCCAGAACGACGCGCGATGAGCGCAGTCGCCGAGGAGTCGAACATGGCCGAGGTGAGGCCGTCGAGAGGGCACTGGCTGCTCGCGCTGCGGCATCTCGCCGTGCCCGTGCTGGTGCTCGCGCTGCCGCTCTTCCTGTACGCCGGCTGGGGCGCGAGGTCGTGGGGCCTCTGCGCCGCCCTGTGGCTCTTCAACCGGGTTCTCCAGACCGCCGTGATGCACTTCGTGCTGGGCCTCCCGCCGACCGCCGCGGTGGGCGTCGCCGGCGTTGCGTTCCTGACGCGCGCGTGGGGCACGATCATCGCGCTGATCGTCGCCGTCCACTTCTGGGGCCAGGACGTCGCCGTGCCGGCGGCGATCCTGTTCGCGGTGCTCTACACGATCGATAGCGCAGCACGAGGGCTCTCGTGGGCGGAGAGCAAGCGCATCCCGCGAGGTCCGGCGGCGTGACCCGCCGGCTGCTGGCGCTCGTCGCGCCGCTGATGCTCGTGCTCGCCGTGCCCGCCTCGGCGAGCGCCGCGAAGGAGCTCAAGACGAACCCGGTCAAGGAGTTCCTGCTCTCGCCCTGGATTCCGATCCACCTCGGCCCGCTCGACCTCTCGATCACGAAGGCCGTCGTCTACCTGCTGATCGCCGCCGTCGTGGCCGTCGGCGGGACGCTCCTGATCGTCCGCGGAGGGCTGAGGATCCGCCCCGGCCGGTCGCAGGCGGTCGCCGAGCTCGTCTACGGCTTCGCCGAGTCGCAGATCGGCAAGGCCGCGCTGCCGCCGAAGGTGTTCAAGACCTGGTTCCCCTACCTCGCGACGCTGTTCGTGTTCATCTGGGTCAGCAACCTGATCTCGTTCCTGCCCCTGCCGCTCAACACCGAGCACAAGGTCTGGGGGATCCCGACGCCCGGGTTCTACGCCGCGACCTCCAACATCTCCGTCACGCTCGCGCTGACGCTCGTCACGTTCTTCGCCTCGCACTACGTCGGCGTCAAGCACAACGGCCCGATCGGCTATCTGAAGTCGTGGTTCCCGCCGATCAAGGGGCCGATCAACTTTCTGATCGTGCCGCTCGAGATCCTCTCGCAGCTCCTGCGCCTCGTCTCGCTGAGCGTCAGGCTGTTCGCGAACATGCTTGCCGGCCACCTGCTCGTGATCATGTGCATCTCGCTGATCGTGATCATCGGCAACGTCTTCGTGGCGGCCATCTCGATTCCGATCGGCGCCGCCTTCTTCGTCTTCGAGGTGACGCTCGTGGCGAGCCTGCAGGCGTTCATCTTCGCCCTCCTATCGGGCATCTACATCGGCGGCGCCGCCGAGCCGCACCACTAGTTCTCACCTCAGAAGGAGCAGGAAAATGCCACTCAGCGGCAATGTCAACGAAGCAGCCCAGAACCTCGCGCTCGGCATCGGCACCGGCCTCGGCGCGATCGGCCCGGGCGTCGGCGTGGGCTACCTGATCGGCAAGACGATCGAGGGCGTCTCGCGCCAGCCCGAGATGCGCGGCGAGCTGCAGGGGATGATGTTCCTCGGCCTCGCCCTGACCGAGGCGATCACGTTCTACGCCCTGCTGATGTCGTTCGTCGCGTTCTTCATCGGCAAATGAGCCCGACCGTCGTCCTCGCCGAGATCGACTCGAGCCAGCTCGTCAAGCCCCTGCCGGGGCTGATGATCTGGACGCTCGCGGTCTTCTTCGTCGCGTTCCTGATCCTCAGGAAGTACGCCTTCGGCCCGATCGCGAACATCGTCGAGGAGCGCCGCCGCGTCGTGCGCGAGAACCTCGAGGCCTCCGAGAAGGCCCGCGACGAGGCGCACACGCTGCTCGAGGAGTACAAGCAGCAGCTCGCGCAGTCCCGTCGCGAGGCCGGCGAGATCGTCGAGCGCGCCCGCCGCACCGGCGACGAGCTGCAGACGCAGATGAAGGCCGAGGTCGCGGCCCAGCGCGAGCGGGACATCGCCTCGGCGAAGGACGCGATCGCCGCCGAGACCCGGCAGTCGATCGACCAGATCAAGAACGAGGTCGCCGACCTCACCCTGATGGCGACCGAGAAGGTCGTCGGACGGGCGCTCGGCGAGGCCGAGCAGCGCAAGCTCGTCTCAGAAGCGCTCGCGGAGATCGACTTCTCCCAGCTCGGAGCCGGGAGCAAGTAGGCGTCATGGCTCACGACCCCGCAGGCGCGGTCTACGGCGCGGCGCTCTTCGAGGCCGCCCTCGCGTCCGGCGCGCTCGACCAGGCATCGGTGACGCTCACCGAGCTCGGCGCGGCGATCGCCGGCGAGCCGGGGCTGGCGAGCGCCCTCTTCAACCCGGCGTTCCCGGATGCCGGCAAGAAGCAGATCCTCACGCAGCTCGCGGCGGGCGCGCAGCCGGTCGTGCGGAACTCGCTGCTTCTGCTGGTCGACAACGGCCGGCTCGAGGCGCTTCCCGATGTGATCGCCGAGTTCGATCGCCGCTACCAGGAGACGAAGCGGCAGATCGAGCTCGAGCTGACGACCGCCGTGCCGATCGCCGACGACGAGGCCGAGCGCATCCGCGCCGAGCTCGCCGAGCAGAGCGGCCGTGAGGTCACGCTCGTGCGCACCGTCGATCCCGCCCTGATCGGCGGGCTCGTGCTCCGCTTCGGCGACAAGCTCGTCGACAAGTCCGTGCGTGGCCGTCTCGACGCCATGCGTTTGCAGTTACGTTCCGCACGCCTCGTCGGCGTCGCGAGTGGAGAGGAAAGCTAACCGTGGCCCTGCAGCCGAATGAGATCGCCTCGATCCTGCGTCAGCAGATCGAGAAGTACGAGGTTTCCTCTGACATCCAAGAGGTCGGCACGATCATCCAGCTCGCCGACGGCATCGCGCGCGTCTACGGCCTGGAGGACTGCGTCTCGCTCGAGCTGATCGAGTTCCCGCACGGGGTCACGGGGCTCGCGCTCAACCTCGAGGAGTCGAACGTCGCCGTCGTGCTGTTCGGCCACTGGGAGAAGCTCAAGGAGGGCGACACCGCCCGCCGCACGGGCTCGGTGATGTCGATTCCCGTCGGCGAGGGGCTGATCGGCCGCGTCGTCGACCCGCTCGGCAAGCCGATCGACGGCGGCCCCGCGATCGACACGACCCAGACGCGCCCGCTCGAGTTCAAGGCGCCCGGCGTCGTCGACCGCCAGCCCGTCTCCGAGCCCCTGCAGACCGGCCTCAAGGCGGTCGACGGCATGATCCCGATCGGACGTGGCCAGCGGGAGCTGATCATCGGCGACCGCGGCACGGGCAAGACCGCCGTCGCGATCGACACGATCATCAACCAGAAGGGCACCGGCGTCGTCTGCATCTACTGCGCGATCGGGCAGAAGGCCTCGACGGTCGCCCAGGTCGTGCAGAAGCTGCGTGAGCATGACGCGATGGCGCACACGATCGTGGTCGCCGCGCCGGCCTCGCTGCCGGCGCCGATGAAGTACATCGCGCCGTACGCGGCGTGCGCCATGGGCGAGTACTTCTGCTACGACGGCAAGGCCGCCCTGTGCGTCTACGACGATCTCTCGAAGCAGGCCGACGCCTACCGCCAGATGTCGCTGCTGATGCGCCGCCCGCCCGGACGCGAGGCGTTCCCGGGTGACGTCTTCTACCTGCACTCCCGCTTGCTCGAGCGCGCCGTCAAGCTGTCCGACGACCTCGGCGGCGGATCGCTCACGGCGCTGCCGATCATCGAGACGCAGGCCGGCGACGTGTCGGCCTACATCCCGACCAACGTGATCTCGATCACCGACGGGCAGATCTTCCTCGAGAGCGACCTCTTCTACTCGGGCGTGCGTCCGGCCATCAACGTCGGCATCTCGGTCTCCCGCGTCGGCTCGGCCGCGCAGGTCAAGGCGATGAAGAAGGTTGCCGGCCGCCTCAAGCTCGATCTCGCGCAATACCGCGACGTCGCGGCGTTCGCCCAGTTCGGGTCCGATCTTGACGCCGCCACGCAGCAGCAGCTCGCCCGCGGCGAGAAGATGGTCGCGACGCTCAACCAGCCGCAGTACGCGCCGTGGCCGGTCGAGGATCAGGTCGTCGCGATCTGGGTGGCGACGAACGGCTACCTCGATGACGTGCCGGTCGATCAGGTGCCCCGGTTCCACGAGGAGCTGCGCACGCACCTCAAGGCCGAGAAGGCCGCGATCGGCGCGATCCGCGAGAGCGGCGATCTCAGCGACGAGACCGTCGCCAAGCTGAAGGCCGCGGTCGTGCAGTTCGCCGAGGGCTTCGAGGTGCGCGAGGCGGCCGGCGTCGCCGGCTGATCAGGAGACCGTGGCAAGCCAGCAGGACATCAAGCGACGGATCCGGTCCGTCCAGAACACGCGCAAGATCACCAAGGCGATGGAGCTCGTCTCGGCGGCCAAGCTGCGGCGCGCGCAGACGCGGATCGAGGCGCTGCGCCCATTCGCCGAGCGCACCCAGGACCTGATGGTCGAGGCTGCCGCGCGTGCGAACGTGCACGGGCAGGTGCTGCTCGCGAAGCGCGAGGTCCAGACCGTCGGGATCCTCGTGATCACGGGCGACCGCGGGCTCGCCGGCGCGTTCAACGCGCAGGTCGTGCGTCGCGCGCTCCAGCTCGGGGCGGAGCACGGCGAGCAGGGACACGCGGTGCGCTACCTCGCCGTCGGTCGCAAGGGCCTCGGCACGCTGCGCTTCCGGCGCCTCGAGATCGCCGAGTCGTGGACCGGCTTCTCGGACCGCCCCGAGTATGCCGACGCCGAGACGATCGCGGCCGCGGCGGTGGAGCGCTTCAAGGATGGCGAGCTCGACCACGTGGTGATGATCTCGAACGACTTCGTCTCGGCGATCGCCCAGCGGGTGGAGACGCGCGAGCTGCTGCCGATCCCCGAGGGCGAGCTCGGTGAGCTCGACCCGAAGGAGCGGGCCGCGCAGGGCGAGATGCTGTTCGAGCCGGGCGCCGACGAGATCTTGGACGAGCTGCTCATCTCATCGCTCGAGACGACGATCTACCGCGCGATGCTGGAATCGACCGCCGCCGAGCACGGCGCTCGCATGACGGCGATGCGAAACGCGTCCGAGAACGCGGGCGAGCTGATCGACTCGCTCACGCTCGCGATGAACCGCGCGCGCCAGGCGGCGATCACGCAGGAGATCCTCGAGGTCGTCGGCGGCGCAGACGCGCTCGAGTGATGCGCGCACCGCTCGCCGCCGTGCTCGTCGTCGCGTGCCTCGTCGCGGGCTGCGGCCCGGGCTCCGGCTCAAGCACCGTGATCGGCGGGGTCGACGTCGGCAAGGCGCAGACGCTCGACCTCGCGAAGGTCGATCCGGCATTCCACCTCGAGCTGCCTGCTCCCGCAGGATCGCAGGCTGAGCGCGGCGGGACCGACACCGTCGAGGTGCATGTCACGGGCGACTACGACCTGACCGTGACGCGGCTCGAGGGAACGTCGCCGGCAGCCGTGCTGGACGCCTCCAAGAAGCTCGTCACGAGCGGCCTCTTCACGAACGTCGCCGTGCTCTCGAGCGATGATCAGAGCTTCGTCTATCGCTGGCAGCTGCCGACCGCGACCGAGCCGATGGTCAGCTTCTACCGCGTGATCGCCGGCAAACGGGGCGAGCTCTACCGCGTGGGCGACGGGCCATCGACGGCGGCGCTGGCCGAGGGCCGTGCCGGCAAGCAGTTCTCGGAGCAGCTCGCACGCGCGGTCGACGATCTCGTCGCGCGCGCCGAGCCTCGGTAGCAGGCGGCTATGCACGTCATGCAAACGGCTATAGTTGGGCGCGTATGTGCGCGCACACGGCGATAGACGGCGGCTGCGCGTGAGCGCGATGGCCAAAGTGACGGATGTCGCCGTCACCCACGTCCCCGTCGTCGGACGCACGCCCCGGCAGCTCTTCTGGGGCCGCTTCCGCCAGGACAAGGCAGCGCTCTTCGGCGGCGGCGTGATCATCACCCTGGTGCTGCTCGCGACCTTCGCGGGCGTGATCTCGAACATCGTCGGGCACGGCCCGAACGACGTCTACCAGTCGACGATGACCGACGACTTCGGCATCCCCAAGGGACCGAACTCGTCGTTCTGGTTCGGCGCCGACAGCGCCGCGCGCGATCTCTTTGTGCGCGTCCTCTACGGCGCCCGCACCTCGCTGCTCGTCGCGCTCTTCGCGACGAGCGTCTCGATGACCATCGGCGTCACCGTCGGCGTCGTCGCCGGCTACTACCGGGGCTTCGCGGACACGCTGCTCTCGCGCGTCAGCGACGTGGTGCTGGCGATGCCGCAGCTGCTGCTTGCGATCGGCATCGGAGCGGCGTGCGGGCAGACCGCCCAGGGCTGCGTCGGCGGGCTGATCCAGCCGGGCCTCGGGCTCGTCGTCTTCGTGATCTCGGCCTTCACCTGGCCGTACGTCGCGCGCATCGTGCGCTCGACGACGCTCTCGCTGCGCGAGAAGGAGTTCGTCGAGGCCGCACGCTCGCTCGGTGCGAGCGACCGGCGCATCATCGTGCGCGAGATCCTGCCCAACCTGGTGGCCCCGATCACGATCTACGCGACGCTGCTGATCCCCGCGAACATCCTCTTCGAGGCCGGCCTCTCGTACCTCGGTCTCGGCCTGCCGCCCGACACGCCGTCCTGGGGGCAGGCGATCTCGTCGGCCGCCGAGGGCGGGCTCTATCGCACCACGCCGTGGCTGATGATCTTCCCGGGCATCTTCCTGATACTCACGACGCTCGCGTTCAATCTGCTCGGAGACGGGTTGCGCGACGCGATCGATCCTCGGAGCGATCGCTGAAACTGACCGACGTGCGTTCGTGGTCGTCTAAACGCGACAGTCCGCTATCCCGGCCCCGCAGGGCCACCACCCCAAGAGGAGGAACCTCCAAGTGAAATTCAAACTCGCAGTCGTCGCGGGCGTCGCTGTTCTCGCCGCAGTGGCGATTGCAGCGAGCGCCAGCGCTCGACCACAGCACGCGACGGCCAAGAAGGTCAGCGCGGGCGGCACCTATCGCGTCGAGTGGGAATCGTCGTTCGACTTCACCGACGGCTTCGATCCCACCGGCGAGTACCTCGGCGAGGCGTTCGGCATCTACTCGAACCTGCTCGTGCGCACGCTCGTCGGCTACAACCACGTCAAGGGCGCGCCCGGCAACGCGCTCGTGCCTGACGTCGCCACCGATCTCGGCAAGATCTCGAACGGCGGCAAGACCTACACGTTCAAGATCAAGCCGGGCGTCAAGTTCGGCCCGCCGCTCAACCGCCAGGTCACCTCGGCGGACTTCGCATTCGCGATGGAGCGGATCAAGGATCCGAAGATCGGCGCGCAGTACGGCTTCTACTACAACGAGGTCAAGAACGTCGAGACGCCGGATGCCAGCACCGTCGTCTACAACCTGACGAAGCCGACCGGCGATTTCCGCTATCGCATCGCGATGCCGGCCGCCGGCCCGATGCCGAAAGAGGTCGCGGGCTGCTTCACCGAGGCCGCCAAGTACGGACGCGTCCTGATCTCGTCCGGCCCGTACATGCTCGAGGGCTCCGACAAGCTGGACGCGTCGAGCTGCGACAAGGTCGCGGCCTCGACGATCTCGGGCTTCGACGGTGAGAAGGTGCTCTCGCTCGTGCGCAACCCGGCGTACCAGCCCGGGACCGACTCGACGAAGGCCCGCGAGAACTTCCCGGATGCCTTCACGTTCACGGTCAACACGAACACCGACGACATCTACGCGAAGATCGCTCGCGGCGACATCGAGGACGAGGTCGCGGGCGAGACCCCGACCATCCTCCGCCAGTACCAGGGATCCGATCAGCTGAAGACGAACGACGGCGACCGCACCTGGTACCTCACGATGAACACCACGCAGCCGCCGTTCGACGACGTGCACGTGCGTCGCGCGACCAACTTCGTGATCGACCGCGTCGGCCTGCGCAAGGCCTGGGGCGGACCCGCCGCCGGTGCCATCGCGACGCACATCGCGCCGGATGCCATCCTCAACGACAAGCTCAAGGGCTACGCGCCGTATGGCGCCTCGGGCAAGGGCGACCTCGCCAAGGCCAAGGCCGAGATGAAGCTGTCCAAGTACGACGCCAACAAGGACGGCCTCTGCGACGCGAAGGTCTGCCAGAACCTCTTCACGGTCCAGGGCGAGAGCGCGATCCGGATCGCCATGGTCCCGATCGTCGAGGCCAGCATGAAGAAGATCGGCATCAAGCTCAAGACGCGCGTGCTCAAGGACGCGTACACGCCGATTCAGACGCCGAGCCTGAACATCCCGTTCTCGCTCCGGCCAGGCTGGGGCAAGGACTACGCGGACGCCCTGACGTTCTACGGCCCGCTCTTCGATGGCCGTACGATCATCCCCAAGGGCAACACGAACTACTCGCTGCTCGGCATCACGCCGGCGATTGCGAAGAAGGTCCGCGCGAAGGGGAACATCGCCGCAGCTCCGAGCGTGAACGCGGATCTCGACAAGTGCGCGCCGCTCGTCGGCGGCCCGCGGGTCTCGTGCTACGCGACCCTCGACAAGAAGCTCACGACGCAGATCGTGCCGTGGGTTCCCTACCTCTGGTCCTACTCGCAGACCGTCGTCTCGAAGAACGTGACGAAGTGGGAGTTCGACCAGTTCGGCGGGACGATCGCCTACGCCCACGTGGCGGTCAAGTGATCTGATCCGATCGTTCGCGCCCCGGCCTCGGCCGGGGCGCGAACGCCGGTTCGAGCCGACAATCCATGCTGCTCTACGTCGCCCGCCGCCTCGTCTGGTCTGCCGTCGTGATCTTGATCGTGACCGCGATCACGTTCGCGATCTTCTTCCTGCTTCCGCCGGGCGACCCCGCGCTGCGCTTCGCCGGCCGACAGCCGAGTCCCGAGCTGCTGCACACGATCCGGGCGAACCTCGGCCTCGATCACCCGTGGTACGCGCAGTACTTCAAGTTCGTCAAGTCGATCGTCTTCGGCGACAAATTCGGCTGGCCCGGACTCGGCTACTCCTACGGATCGAGCGTGCCGATCCGCGACAAGATCATCGAGAAGACTCCGCGCACGCTCTCGCTGATCGGCGGCGCCGCCGCGCTCTGGCTCGCGATGGGCGTCAGCGTCGGCGTGCTTTCCGCCGTCAAGCGACGCTCGCTCGTCGACCGCCTCGCGATGGGCTTCGCGCTCTTCGGCATCTCGGCACCCGTCTTCTGGCTCGGCCTGATGGCGCTGTTCCTGTTCTGGTACAAGCTCGACATCACCGCCGGCACGGGCTACGTCGACTTCACGAAGTCGCCGCTCGACTGGGCCTCGCACCTGATCTTGCCCTGGACCGTGCTCGCCCTGCTGTTTGCCGCCACCTACGCCCGGATGGTCCGCGGCAACCTGCTCGACACGCTGGGCGAGGACTACATACGCACGGCGCGCGCGAAGGGCCTCTCCGAGCGCCGCGTGATCTTCGGGCACGGCCTGCGCGCGAGCCTCGCCCCGATCGTGACGATGTTCGGCCTCGACGTGGCTCTCCTCGTCGGCGGCGCGGTGATCACGGAGAGCGTCTTCAACATCGACGGCCTGGGCTTCATGGCGATCGACTCGGTCTTCCGAGGGGATCTGCCGGCTACGCTCGGAGTCGTGCTCGTCGGCACCTTCGCGGTCGTCGTGATGAACCTCCTGGTGGACATCGCCTATGCCTTCCTCGATCCTAGGGTGCGCTACTCGTGAGTGCCGATCTCCTGCTCGACGTCCGCGATCTCGCGGTCCGTTTTCCCACGCCCGATGGCCTCGTCAACGCCGTCTCGGGCCTCAGCTTCACGCTCTCGCGAGGCGAGACGCTCGGGATCGTCGGCGAGTCCGGCTCGGGCAAGAGCGTGACGAACCTCGCGATCCTCGGGTTGCTGAACCGCAAACGGGCGCAGATCACCGGCGAGGTGCTGTTCCAGGGCCGCGACCTGCTGACCGCGTCGGCCGCGGAGATCCGCAACGTCCGCGGCAAGGATATCGCGATGATCTTCCAGGACCCGTTCGCGTGCCTGCACCCGATGTACCGCGTTGGCTCGCAGATCGCCGAGGCCGTGCGCGCGCACGAGAGCGTCAGCTGGGATGTCGCCTTCGACCGCGCGGTCGAGGTGCTCGACGCCGTCGGCATCCCGAACGCCCGCAGCCGCGCTCGTGACTACCCGCACCAGTTCTCGGGCGGCATGCGGCAGCGCGCGATGATCGCGATGGCGCTCGTCCACAATCCAGACGTGCTGATCGCGGACGAGCCGACGACCGCGCTCGATGTGACCGTGCAGGCGCAGATCGTCGAGCTGATCGACAAGGTCAAGCGTGACTTCAACATCGGCGTGATCCTGATCACGCACGATCTCGGCGTCATCGCCGAGACCGCGCAGACGGTGATGGTGATGTACGCGGGGCGAGCCGTCGAGCACGGGCCCGTGCGCGCGGTCTTCGAGCAGCCGCAGCACCCGTACACGTGGGGCCTGCTCGAGTCGATGCCGAGCGTCGAGCGCAAGCTCGCCAGGCTGCGCGCGATCGAAGGCTCTCCTCCCTCGGTGATCAACCTGCCGTCGGGCTGCTCGTTCCACCCCCGCTGCCCGCACGTCTTCAAACGGTGCGATCACGAGCGGCCGCCGCTCCTCACGATCGAGGGCGGCCACGCGGATGCGTGCCACCTCACGGGCGAGTCCAAGCGCGCGCTCTGGCTCGAGCGCGAGGCCGCCAGGCTCGGGAGGTCCGCGTGAGCGAGGCGATCATCGAGGTCGAGGGCCTGACGAAGCGCTTTCCGGTGTCTCAGGGCGTGTTCGGCCGGCGCGCGGGCGAGGTGCATGCGGTCGAGGACGTAAACCTGTCGGTGATGCGCGGCGAGACCCTCGGGATCGTCGGCGAGTCGGGCTGCGGAAAATCGACGACGGCGCGCCTGATGCTCAAGCTGATCGAGTCGACGGCCGGCACGATCCGCTTCGAAGGCCGGGATGTGACGAACCTGTCCAGTCGCGAGATGCGGCCGCTGCGGCGTGAGATGCAGATGATCTTTCAGGACCCGTACTCGTCGCTGAACCCGCGGCAGACGGTCGGCCAGATCATCGGCACGCCGTTCTCGATCCACAAGACCGAGGGCGACTCGCGCGCGCGGGTGCGCGATCTGATGGATCGCTGTGGGATGAACCCTGAGCACTACAACCGCTATCCGCACGAGTTCTCGGGGGGCCAGCGGCAGCGCATCGGGGTCGCGCGCGCGCTCGCGCTCAAGCCCAAGCTGATCGTCTGCGATGAGCCCGTCTCGGCGCTCGACGTCTCAATTCAGGCGCAGATCCTCAACCTCCTCGAGGGGCTGCAGAGCGAGTTCGACCTGACCTACGTGTTCATCTCGCACGACCTCTCGGTGATCCGGCAGATCGCAGATCGCATCGCGGTGATGTACCTCGGGCGCGTCGTCGAGCTGGCCGAGGCCGAGGCGCTCTACGATCGTCCCCAGCACCCGTACTCGGCGGCGCTGCTCTCGGCCGTGCCGCGCGTCGACCCCACGGGTGCGATCCGGCGCCAGCGCATCGTGCTCGCGGGTGACGTCCCCTCGCCGATCGCTCCGCCTTCCGGCTGCGCGTTCCATCCGCGCTGCCCGAAGGCACGCCTGGTGACGGGCGGCTCGAGCGTGCCCGACGATTGCGCGAACGACCTGCCCGTGCTCGACTCGATCGATGTGCCGACCCAGCAGGCGGCGTGCTGGCACCCGCTGACGTCGGTCGACGAGCTGCGCGCGGTCGCCTCCGTCGTCGTTGAGTAAGAGCTGGTTTCAAGAGTGTCGCGGTGTCTCGAGCGGTTGCATCATGCTGGGAGTCGTGGGGGGGGGGCGGGGGGGGGCCGCCGGCGCCGCCCCGCGGGACCGCCCAGC
>JANLRV010000192.1:0-10327 GCA_031361905.1 Actinomycetes bacterium | reverse complement strand
GTCCGCCGGCCCGAGGCCGGCGGACGCGTGCTCCTACTTGACGCCGACGAACACGTCCGAGACCGCGAGGTCGCCGTCACGCGACGTCCACTCGAGGATCCCGCCGACGTGGCGCAGGTTGTCGATCGTCTGCTGGTCGGTGGAGGTCGACGACAGCTGCCCGAGCGCCGTGACCAGGTCGACGATCTTGGGCACGTCGAGGTAGACCGCGCCCGCGGTCTTCGCGCCAGGGTCGAGGCCGGCGTCGGCGAACAGCTTCTTCACCGCGTCGGACTCGAAGAGCGGATCCTTGACCGTGTCGCCGACCGTCGCATCGGTGCCGATCGCGAGCACGTCGTCGACCTTCCGCCAGCGCCCCGAGAACGTCCCGAGCGTCGCATCCTGGCCATCGCCCGTGTCGTGCACGACGATGCCGCGTGCCCCGAGCAGCTTCGTCACCGCGCGCAGCGTGTCGGCGCTCTTGGCCGCGTCGGCAGGCTTCAGCAGGAGCCCGCCCGAGGCCGGCAGGCCCGGCCCGACGAAGAGCGCGTGCTCGCCCGAGGTCAGCGCGACCAGATCGTCGAGCTTGACGCCGAGCAGCGTCTCGAACGCGGCGACCTGCTTCTGCACCTCGGGCTGCTGCAGCATCGACCCGTACGCGGCCTTGAGCGTCGGACCGAGATTCTGGAACGACGCAGCGAAGTAGGCCGTCGACGGCACGCGCGAGAGCAGCGTCGGCTCGAACGACTGAAGCTGCTTCGCGACGTCGCCGAGGCTCGCGAGCTTGCTCTCGTCGATCCGGACGGACGAGCGCAGGCGGAACCCGCCCGTGGTCGCGTCGAGCGAGTAGGCCATGCCCTTGACCGCCTGGTAGGCCGCTCGGGCTCGGTCGAGCTGGTCCTTCGCGAGCGGATTCTGAGCATCGAGATGCACGGTCTCAGCCTCGCTGAGCGTCTTCAAGAGCGACGTCGAGACGTAGCCCACGAGGATGTTCTCCTCGGGCAGCGTCTTCATCGCGTCCTTGAACTCCGGCGCGTCGGCCAGCCGGTCGTCGCCGCCGACGGAGCGATCGATCGCGCTCTCGAGCACCGAGCGGTCGTTCGAGATGAGCGCCATCGAGCTGGAGATCGCGATCAGCGAGGTCGAGGCGCCTTCGTCCTTCTGCGAGAACACGCTGAAGCCGCCGCGATCGGGCAGGGGCGTGACGTCCTTCGCGCTCGTGATCAGGCCCTTCAGCCTCGCGGAGTCCTTGACCTCGGCGTAGGCGAGCAGCACCGGGTCGTTGCTTCCGGAGGCCCCGGTCTTCAGCGCGGTCACGCCGATCGCGATCTCGCCTCCGAGCGCGGAGCGGACCTCGGCGGCCGTCGGGCCCTGGCCCGTTCGCTCGTTGAGGCCCTTGTTGAAATCGAGCACGAGCTTGCCGAAGCCGGGGAATCTCGCCCCGAGCGCGAGCGCGCGCTTCCAGCCCTCCGACGAGGCGTCGATGTTGGCGTCGCCGAACGCGAGCGTGCCGGCCGGCATCACGTTGGCGCCGAGGCCCTTCGTCCCGGCCGCTCCCGCGAGCTCGTTGCCACCCTGGAGCGCGCTCTTGGCCGCGCCGCCGCACCCGGCGGCCAGGATCGCAACCACCGCGACGCCGACGATCCCTCGTGGAGTCCGTTGTCGAATCACGGTTGAAATCCCTTTCTCGCTCCGGTTTCCATCGCTCTGCCTCAGGATAGGTTCGATCTGCGGCGCCCTGGGGTTTTCTCCCCTCCCGAGGCTGTAGGTTGCCCGCATGAGGCGCCTGCTCGATCCGCTCGCCCTGCTCGCCGCGCTCGCCGCGGGCGTGGTCGGCTGGACCGAGACGTCGACGCGGTTCGTGCTGCCGATCCTCGCCGCCGGCGTGCTCGGCGCGCGGCTCGTGCGGGCGTCGACGGCGCTCGTCGTGACGGCCGTCGCGATCGCGCCGATCGCGGTCTGGGTGGGCTGGCACGACCGCGCGTTCGTGCTCGGCTCGACCCTGATCGGCAGCGCGTCGGCGCTCGCCTTTGCCGCGCTCGCGCGCGAGCAGCGCACCGAGCACGATCTGACGGCCGCGATCCGCGCCTCGCTCACGGTGGCGGTCGTGATCGCAGGCGCATCGCTGCTCGCCTTCGGGGTGCTGTTCCGGTGACGGGTGGCGCTGCCGTCGCGACGCCGACGCGCTTCTCGACCGCGACGCAGCGCTGGTTCGACGGCGCGTTCCCTGAGGCGACGCCGGCGCAGACGCAGGGCTGGGAGGCGATCGCCCGCGGCGACAACACGCTGATCTGCGCGCCGACCGGATCGGGCAAGACGCTCGCCGCCTTCCTCTGGTTCATCGACCGGCTGATCACGACGCCGGCGACGCAGCCGGGAGTCCGCCTGCTCTACCTCTCGCCGCTGAAGGCACTCAACTACGACGTCGAGCGCAACCTGCGCGGGCCGCTCGCGGGCATCCGCGCCCTCGCCCGCGCGCGGGGAGACGAGCTGCCCGAGGTCCGCGTCGGCGTGCGCACCGGCGACACCGCGCCCGACGAGCGACGGCGCATGCAGCGCACGCCGCCGGAGATCCTGATCACGACGCCGGAGAGCCTCTACCTGCTGCTGACGTCCTCGGCGCGCGAGATGCTCGGCTCGGTCGAGGCCGTGATCATCGACGAGATCCACGCCGTCGCGCAGAGCAAGCGCGGCGCACATCTGGCGCTCTCGCTCGAGCGCCTCAGCGCGATCTGCGAGCGCGATCCCCAGCGCGTCGCGCTCTCGGCGACCCAGCGTCCGCTGGAAGAGGTCGCGCGCTTCGCGGGCGGCGACCGGCCGGTCACGATCGTCGATGCGGGAACGCGCAAGCAGCTCGAGCTGCGCGTCGAGCTGCCGGTCGAGGACCTCGCCGACCTCCAGGTGCCGGTCCCCTACGGCGAGGTCGCCGGGGCGCACGACTCCTCCAGCCGATCGATCTGGCCGGCGATCTACCCCGAGCTGCTCGCGCTCGTTCGCGCGCACCGCTCGACGCTGATCTTCGTCAACAGCCGGCGACTCGCCGAGCGCCTCGCGCTGCGCCTCAACGAGCTCGCCGGGCAGCCGCTCGCGCGCGCCCATCACGGCTCCGTCAGCCGCGAGGCACGCGGCGAGATCGAGGAGGCGCTGAAGGCCGGCACCCTGCCGTGCCTCGTCGCCACATCGTCGCTCGAGCTCGGCATCGACATGGGCGCGATCGATCTCGTCGTCCAGGTCGAGTCGCCCGGGTCGGTCGCAGCAGGCATCCAGCGGATCGGCCGCGCCGGCCACCAGGTGGGCGTGCCGTCGCGCGGCCGCATCTTCCCGAAGTACCGGGGCGACCTCGTCGAGTGCGCCGTCGTGGCGCAGCGCATGCAGGACGGCGAGGTCGAGCTGACGCGCGTGCCGCAGAACCCGCTGGACGTGCTCTGCCAGCAGCTCGTCGCGATCTGCAGCATGGGCGAGCACTCCGTCGACGAGCTGCACGCGCTCGTCCGCCGCGCCTACCCCTACCGCGAGCTGTCGCGCGTGCAGCTCGAGGGCGCGCTCGACCTGCTCTCCGGGCGGTATCCCTCGGACGA
Source organism: Actinomycetes bacterium (assembly GCA_031361905.1). GTDB lineage: Bacteria > Actinomycetota > Thermoleophilia > Gaiellales > JALYLC01 > JANLRV01. The sequence continues at coordinate 6,770 of JANLRV010000192.1, read as the reverse complement.
GTTCGCAGAGCTGCGCCCGCGCCTGATCTGGGATCGCGTCTCCGGCGGCGTGCGCGCACGGGAGGGCGCGCAGCGGCTCGCGATCGCGAATGCCGGCACGATCCCCGACCGCGGGCTCTACGGCGTCTTCCTGGTCGACGGCGGCGGCCGGGTCGGCGAGCTGGATGAGGAGATGGTCCACGAGGCCCGCGAGGGCCAGGTCTTCCTGCTGGGAGCCAGCTCGTGGCGGATCGAGGAGATCACGCGCGACCGCGTGCTCGTCTCCCCCGCGCCCGGCCAGCCCGGCCAGATCCCGTTCTGGAAGGGCGAGCAGATCGGCCGGCCCGTCGAGCTCGGCCTCGCGGTCGGGCGCGCCGTGCGCGAGCTCGCGGCGCTCGACGATGCGAGCGCGATCGCCCGGCTGACGGAGCGGCATGCGTGCTCCCAGCACGCGGCGCTGAACCTGCTGGCCTACCTGCGCGAGCAAGAGCTCGCGACGGGCGTGCTGCCGAGCGACCGGGCCGTCGTGCTCGAGCGTTTCCGCGACGAGGTCGGCGACTGGCGGCTCTGCATCCTCTCGCCCCACGGCGCACGGGTGCACCACCCGTGGGGGCTCGCGCTGCGCGCGCTCCTGCGAGAGCGCCACGGCCTCGAGACGCACGCGCTCAGCTCCGACGACGGGATCATCCTGCACCTGCCCGACGCCGACGGCGTGCGGATCGAGGACCTGGTCGCGATCGATCCCGAGGCGCTCGAGAACCTCGTCGTCGGCGAGCTGTCCGGCTCGCCGCTGTTCGGCGGGCGGTTCCGCGAGAACGCCGCGCGGGCCCTCCTGATCCCCCGCCGGCGCCCCGGACAGCGCACGCCGCTCTGGCAGCAGCGCCTGCGCGCCCAGTCGCTCTTGCAGGTCGCCGAGCGCTACGGCTCGTTCCCGATCATCCTCGAGACCTATCGCGAGCTCCTCCAGGATCACTTCGACCTGCCCGCGCTGCGCGCGCTGCTGAGCGGAATCCGCTCCGGCGAGCTCTCGCTCGTGGCGGTCGAGTCGCAGACCGCATCGCCGTTCGCCCAGGCGCTCAACTTCGCCTACGTCGGCCAGTTCCTCTACGAGGACGACACGCCGGCCGCCGAGCGGCGCGCGCAGGCGCTCACGCTCGACCGCGACCTGCTGCGCGAGCTGCTCGGACAGGACGAGCTGCGCGAGCTGCTCGACGCGTCGGCGATCGCGCAGGTCGAGGCCGAGCTGCAGGCCGAGCGCGGCACCGGGCCCGATGCGCTGTGCGATCTGCTGCGCCGCGTCGGCGACCTCAGCGAGGACGAAGCCGGCACGCGCATGGATGGTGACCCGAGCGCGCTCGCCGAGCTCGCGGTCGCCTCGGGCCGGGCCCTGCGCGTCCGCATCGCCGGCGAGCCGCGCCTGATCGCGGTGGAAGACGCCGGGCGCTATCGGGACGCGCTCGGCGTGATGCCGCCAAGCGGCGTGCCCGCCGTGTTCCTCGAGACCGTCGAGGAGGCGTTCAGAGGCCTCGTCGCACGCTACGCGCGCCGGCACGGTCCGTTCACGACGCGCCAGCTCGCCGAGCGCTACGGCGTCGACGAGCACGTCTGCGAGCGGACGCTCGCGACTCTCGATCTCGCGCACGGAGGCATGCTGCCGCACGGAAGCGGGCGCGAGTGGTGCAACGCCGACGTCTTGCGGCGAATCCGGCGCGCCTCGCTCGCCGTGCTGCGCCGCGAGGTCGAGGCCGTCGAGCCGGAGGCCCTGCAGCGGCTCGCGCCGTCCTGGCACGGCATCGGCCGAGGCGGCGCGGGCGGGCTCGAGCGCCTGCGCGAGGTGCTCTTCACGCTGCAACGGGTGCCCCTCACGCCGGAGGTCTGGGAGCGTGACGTGCTGCCCGCCCGCGTGCCGCAGTTCCGGCCCTCGATGCTCGACGAGCTCTGCACGTCCGGCGAGCTGACCTGGATCGGCTGCGAGGCGAGCCGCGTCGCGGTCTACTTCCGCGAGGATGCGGCGCTGCTCGGCCACATCGAGCAGCGCGCCGATGCCCCGTCCGGCGAGGCCGCCGATGCCGTGCGGGCCGCGCTCGCCGCCGCGCCGCGCTACCTCCACGAGCTGCGCGAGCTCGCGGCGATCGACGAGAGCGAGCTGACGACGCTGCTGTGGCGCCTCGTCTGGGCGGGCGAGGTCACGAACGACGGCTGGGCGCCGCTGCGACGGCGCAAGGCCGCGCAGCCGCGCCCGGTCTCGACGACCCGGTTCGCGCAGCGCCGTCTCGCGCGGCGGCGCGCCGCTCCGTCCGGAGCCGCAGTCGGACGCTGGTCGACGACGTCGGGCACCTTCGAGCCCGCCCCCCCGGCCGCCGAGCGGCAGCGCGCGCTCGCCGAGCTGCTGCTCGAGCGCCACGGCGTGGTCGCCCGCCCGCTCGTCGCCTCCGAGGGCCTGCCCGGCGGCTACTCCGCGGTCTACGGCGTGCTGCGCGACCTCGAGGTCGTCGGGACCTGCCGCCGCGGCTACTTCGTGGAAGGGCTCGGCGGTGCGCAGTTCGCGCTCGCGGGCGCGATCGAGCGGCTGAGGGACCTGCGGGAGCCTGACGACCGGCCCGATCCGATCGTGCTCGCCGCATCCGATCCGGCGAACCTCTACGGGACGGCGCTCCGCTGGCCCGATCGCGCCGCCGGCCGCGCCTCGCGCGCCGCGGGCGCGCTCGTCGTGCTCGCCGGGGGGACGCCGCTCGCCTACGTCGAGCGCGGCGGTCGCTCGCTGCTCTCGCTCGCCGACCTCGACCAGGCAGGCTGGGCGAGCGTCGCCTCAGCGCTCGCACAGACCGTGCACGGTGGCCGCCTGCCGGTGCTCGCGCTCGAGCGGATCGACGGCGAGCCCGCCGTCGCGGCGCCGGCCGCGGCGGCGCTGCTGGCAGCCGGCTTCGCGGCCGGCCCGCGCAAGCTGACGCTCCGCTCCCGTGCCTGAGGGGCACGTGCTGCGCCGGGCTGCGCTCCGCCTCGAGCCGCTCGTCGGCTCCGTCCTCTGCGCGCGCTCGCCTGCGCCACAGGCACCGATCGGCCTCGCGGGCGCAGTCGACGGCCAGGTGCTGGCGGGCGTCCAGTCGCGCGGCAAGCACCTGCTCCTGCACCTCGCCGGCGGACACACGGTGCACTCGCACCTGCGCATGACCGGCGCGTGGCACCGCTACGAGCCGGGAGCCGCCTGGACACGCCCCGAGCGGCGCGCCTGGCTCGTGATCGAGGCCGCGGGCGTCGAGCTCGTGCAGTTCGACGGGCCGGTCCTCGAGCTGCTCAGCGCCGGGCGACTCGCGCTCCATCCCGGCCTCGGGCGCCTCGGGCCCGACGTGCTCGACCCGGGCTTCGACCCCGAGACCGCGGTCGCGCGTCTGCGGCGCCTACGCCTGCCGACCGACGAGGCGGGAGTGGCGCTGCTCGACCAGTCGATCGCCGCCGGTTTCGGGAACATCGCGCGCTGCGAGGCCCTCCACCGCGCCGGCATCCACCCCTTCACGCCGCTCCGGGCGCTCACCGACAGCGAGCTCGCGACCGCCTTCCGCGCAGGCTCGCAGGTGCTCGCCGCCGGCGTGCACGGCGAGCTCCCTCGCAGCGTCTACGGCCATCGGCAATGCCGCCGCTGCGGATCCCGCGTGCAACGACGTGCGCACGGCGACGAGGGCAGAACTGCACACTGGTGCGAGCGCTGTCAGCCTCTTGCAGTTTAGCCACTTTGGTTGGCGATGATTTGACGCGCGAAATCCGCGCTAACGTCGGCGGCCCGTCCTGCCGATACGAGTTCCCGGAGGGGTACTGAGATAGACCCTGGGGAGCCACTGTGACAGACGAACAGCCGATTACCTGCCTTATCGCAGACGACCATGAGATCGTGCGCGAGGGGCTGCGTATGGCGCTTTCCCGCGAGCCGCACATCCGCATCGTGGGTGAGGCAAGCGATGGCGAAGGTGCCGTCGTGCTTGCCGAACGCCGTCGGCCGAACGTCGTCTTGATGGACGTGCGCATGGGCGATGTCGACGGCGTCACCGCCGCCGCTCGCATCAAGGACCGCGTCCCCGGCACCGCCGTCGTGCTCTTCACCGCGCACGCCGAGCGCAACCTGCTGCAGCGTGGACGCGAGGCGGGAGCCCGCGGCTACGTGCTCAAAGAGGCGGGACACGAGACCATCGTCCGAGCGATCGACCGCGTCGCCCGCGGCGAGGATTTCATCGATCCGGCGCTCGCGCCGAGCCTGCTCGACTTCAGCCGCGAGTCGCTCGTCACCCAGCGTGAGCGCGAGATCCTGCAGTTGCTCGCCGACGGCATGTCGAACGCCGAGGTCGCCGCGAAGCTCTTCATCAGCCAGGAGACCGTGAAGAGCCACGTCCGCCACATCCTCGCGAAGCTCGAGGCGGACAACCGCACGCAGGCTGTCGCGATCGCTCTGCGCGAATCGATCATCCGCTGATCTGAGCGGACACCATGCAGACCGCTCACTTCGAGATCGTCGCCCTGCTGGGGCTCGCGGCCTGCATCGTCACTCTCTCGCTGCTCGTGCTGAGCCTGCTGCGCTCGCGCAAGCGCAGCGATCGCACGATCCAGGCCGAGCGCGCTCTGCGCGTCGAGGTCACGCAGCAGGCCGACGCGCTCGACCGCCTGCTCGCACTGACGACCCACGTCGCCGACGACCTCGACGAGGGACGCGTGCTCGAGCGAGTCGCCGTCGACGCGTGTGGCCTCGTCGACGCCTCGACGGCGCTCGTGATGGAGCTCTCCGGCCCGCGCTACACGGTCGTGACGGGCGCTCCCGAAGGCTCGGCCTGGCGCCCGCCACCGCTGATCGCAGACTCGCCGGAGGCGCTCTACGAGGCGATCTGCTCGGTCTACCCGGGCGTCGTCGAGCTGCATCCGTTGCGCGCCCCGAGCCTGACCGCCGGAATGCTCTGCGTGCTGCGCGGCGCCCGGCGCCCCTTCACCGAGCTGGAGCGCGCGCAGCTGCGCGTGTTCTGCGCGTCGGCCGCACGAGCGGCCTCGAACGCGCGCCTGTTCACCCTCGCCGAGACGCTTCGCCACGAGGCGGAGCAACGCGAGCGGGAGCGCGTGCGCCTCTCGAACCGGCTGCTCGACGCCGAGGAGGACGAGCGCCGCCGGCTCGCGCTCGCGCTGCACGACGGCCCCCAGCAGTCGATCGCCGGGATCGGCCTGATCGTGCAGGCCGCAGCGACCGCCTTCAAGGCCGATGCGATCGAGGAGGGCCTGCGCTCGCTCGAGATCGCCCGGCTGCGCACCCGCGACGTCGTGCGGTCGCTGCGCACGCTGACGTTCGCGCTCGAGCCGATCACGCTGCGCGACCACGGCTTCACCGCGGCTTTCAGCGAGCTCGCCGGCCAGCTCGCAGAGGCCCACGGGATCACCATCGCGGTCGATGCGTCGGTGATCGACGAGCAGGACCGGCAGGCCCAGGTCTGCCTCTACCGGATCGCGCAGGAAGCGACCGCGAACGCCGTCAAGCACGCCAGCTGCAGCCACATCGACGTGATCGCAAGCCCGCTCGCGAGCGGCGGTCTCGAGCTCGCGATCGTCGACAACGGGACCGGCGTGGCCGAGGCAGCCCTCTCGCGCGGCGGCATGCACCGAGGCGTCGACGCGATGCGCGAGCGCGCCTGGGGCGTCGGCGGGATGCTCACGTTCGGCGAGTCGCCGGGCGGCGGGACCACGGTCCGTGTCGTCGTGCCCCCGCGGCCCGTCACGCTCGTCGCGCCGGCCTCAGACCCGGGCGAGCTGGCGGCGGCGTAGCAGCCAGAGCACGGCGAGCGCGACCAGGAAGACGACGAGCGCGACGACCTGGTTGAGCCGCAACGGCCCGACCTCGTGCGCCGTGTCGATGCGCAGGCCCTCGACGAAGAAGCGGCCGAACGAGTAGAGCGCGAAGTAGCTCGCGAGGATCGTTCCGGCGGGGAGGGTCCGCCAGCGTCGCAGCGCGAGCGTCGTCAGCGCGACGAAGACGAGCACGTTCCAGATCGACTCGTAGAGGAACGTCGGATGGAACGTCGCGTACTGCTCGTAGCCGTCCGGCCGGTGCGCGCTCGAGATCTCGAGCCCCCAGGGGAGGCTCGTCGGACCGCCGAAGAGCTCCTGGTTGAAGTAGTTCCCGAAGCGGCCGACCGCCTGCGCGAGCGCGACGCCCGGAACAGCGCAGTCCATCACCGTGAGCGGGCGCAGCCCCGTGCGGCGGGCGCCGATGTACCCGCCGAGCGCGCCGCCGATCAGCGCGCCGTAGATGCCGAGCCCCCGCTGCTGCAGCGTCAAGAGGCGATCGAGGTGGCCTGAGAAGAGCTCCCAGTCGGTGACGACGTGATAGATCCGCGCGCCGACCACGCCGAACGGCACGAGCCACATCGCGATCGTCGCGACATCCACGGGATCGAGGCCTCGCAACGTGAACTGGCGGCGCGTGATCCAGATCGCCAGCAGGATCCCGCCGGCCAGCAGCACGCCGTACCAGCGCAGCGCGATCGGCCCCGCGTCGATCAGGAAGGGGCTGGACGGGCTGGGGATGGCGGCGAGAGAGATGATGGGCCGGAGTGTGCCAGGTGGCGCGAGTCCGGTCGGTGCCTGGCACCGACGTTCGCAGCACCGTGGTGCCGCAGGTGGGAGGCGACGCGCGGATCGACCCGCACGTGGTCGAGGACCGCGTCAGATCGGTCGCATCGATCATCTAGATGAGTGATTCCGGTTCGTCGGGGGTTCTGGGCGCTGGATCGTTGCGTCAGCTGTCAAGCGAAGCTTGACAGCGA
>JANLRV010000132.1:0-5841 GCA_031361905.1 Actinomycetes bacterium | reverse complement strand
CGATGCCGGAACCGATGACGACGCGTTTGAGCGCGCGCTTCGCAGAGGCACCGTGGAGCGAACGAGGGATCGCGACGAATCCCCGGTGCGAGCGATGCGAGAGATCGTGATCCCGCGGCTACGGCGGATTGCCGAGACGATCTCGGACGGATCCGCGTCGATCGTGATCAGCGATGTGCCGCGTGAGGAGCGCGCCTCGGGAACCCGTGTGCTCACCGCAGACGTGTCGATAGTCACGCCTTCGCGCAATGGCGTCGAGATCGTCGTGAGAGCCGAAGTTCAATCGCAGGGCTCGGTCACCTGGACCTGGAGTGGAGCCCGCCTCGTTCCTGAACTGCAGCACGGCACGGTCGTCATCGACGGGCGATCCGATCTCACACCGGCGCCCCGTGGCGCGAGTGACGTGACGCTCCAGATAGCCGACGCGGTCGGGCGTCTCGGCGACGAGTTCACAAGCGTCGCCGGCTAAGAAGCTCTAACAGAATGCCTCGCGGCGTCTGGCGGCGTCTCGCTGTCGCCTGCCACTCGCCAGCCACTCACGAATCATTCTGTTAGAGCTTCCAAATTCCGCCGTCGCGCACGGCCTGCAGCGTGTAGCTGAGCGGCAGGAGCGCGGATCCCTCGAGCAGCCGGTGCTCGCCGGGGGCGACCTCCTCCATGCGCCCCGGGAATGCGACCCACGGAACCGTGTCGTGCTCGACGAGCATGGTCAGCCGGAACCCGGTCCCGAGCAGGGCCGTGACGATCTCGCCGATCCCGTGGTTCCACTCGTAGCTGACGTTCTCGCGCAGCTCGACCTCGGTCTCGACGTACGTCCCGGCGCTCTCGAAGCGCTGCGGAGCGGCCCGCTCGAAGTACGGATAGCGCAGCACGAGCTCGCCGTCGGCGCGCTCCTCGTCGACCGTCCACATGCTCGGGTGGCCCTCGCGGAGGAAGAGGCGGCCGCCGGGCCGCAGCAGCCGCGCGACCACATCGGCCCAGCGCACGATGCTCGGCAGCCAGCAGAGCGCGCCGACGCCCGTGTAGACGAGGTCGAACCGGCCCGTGCCGAGGACCTCCGGCGCGGCGTAGGCATCGGCCTGCACGTACTCGATCGGTGTTCCCGCGGCGGCCGCGCGCGCGCGAGCGGCCGCGAGGGAGGCGGCCGAGAAGTCGAGGCCGCAGACCGTCGCCGCACCGAGCCTCGCGAGCGAGAGCGTGTCCGTGCCGATGTGGCACTGCAGGTGCAGCACGTCGAGGCCGGCGAGCTCTCCGAGCCGCGGGCGATCGAAGCTCACGACCTCGCTGAGGGCGGCGGGATCGGCGAGCAGGCGCGCGGTCTGGTACCCCGGAGACGCCGCGTGCGCCGGCGCGCGCTCATCCCACATCCTGCGGTTCGACTCGGCGAATTCGTCCACGCGCAGAGGGTACGTCAGCAGGTGCGGTAGACGTACGACGCAGAGCCGGGGACCGTGAGGTCGCGGTCGCGGTAGACGATCGAGATTCGCGGTCCGCCCCGCGAGCAGGCGGCGCGGAAGCCCGCGATGCCTCCATTGTCGGAGTACTCGATCTCGTAGACCCGCCTCCCGTACCCGCGGATGTAGCTCGCACACTCGCGGTAGACCTGGCACTCCTCGGCGACCGCGAAGTCGAACCCGATCCGCGCGTGACCGACCGGGGCGATCTCGGAGAGATTCTTCTGCGCGATCGCGAGACCGAGGTCGTGCGCACGCCGCACGAGCAGCCTCGCGTAGGCCAGATTCATCGCGCGGGTGAGGCGGCCCTTCGAGCGCGTGTACGAGTCGAGGTTGTCCGGCTCGACGGCGGCGAAGCCCGCGCGCCGGCAGCCGGCAATCCAGCGACCGACGATCGCCGCGAGCCGCGCGCGCTTCGCCGCCGTCGAGGTGTCGAGGATGCGCTCGCCCGGCCAACCGGGATCGGTCACGAGACGTCCGCCTCGCCGCAGGAGCAGCTCGGGGTGGTTCCGCTGCCACCAGGCATTCTCGTTGGGCTGGGTCTGGAAGGCGTTGACGTAGCAGACGTTGTAGAGACCCGTGGCCGGCCGCACGGTGCGATCGCGCGAGACGATCTCGACGCCGGCCGGAGGGGGATAGGCGCCGCCGAGCTGGTAGTCGAAGCGCGCACCGGCCGGCGGCCGCACGCGTGTCGCGCGGGCCCCGGCGCCGGCTGCGGGCACGACCGCCGCGACCATCGTGAGCGCGAGCAGGCCGCCCAGCGCAGCCTGCCGGCGCATCATCCGAGCTCGCCCACGCCGTAGTCGCGCCTCGTCTCGCGCCGCAGCAGCCAGCCGAGCCCGAGCACGGGCAGCACGAGCGGCACGAAGCCGTACCCGCTGCCGTACTGCGACCACACCGTCGCACGGTGGAAGAGGTCTGACGAGACGACGCTCGCCGTGCCCACCGAGAGCACGCCGACGAGCTCGAACGAGCAGGCCGCGACGGCGATACGCCAGATCCGCGCCCCCCGCCGCCTCATGCAGATCGCGGCCACCAGGTAGACGAGCGCGGCGACGACGGACATCGAGACGGCGAGCGGCGCCTGGTCGAAGCGCGTGACCAGCTGGTAGACCGAGCGGCCACCGGCGGAGAACGCGAGGAAGCCGTAGGCGAACGCGAGCACATAGCGAAAGCCCTCGACACGGCGTGACGGCGGCGGACGCTCGCCTGCCACGCTCACGACAGCTTGGCGACGAGCTTCGCGAGCCCGGCGGCGTCCGGAATGCTCTCCGTCGCCGCCGTGCGCCCCTTCGGCCCCTCGACGACGAACGTGGGCGTCCCCGAGAAGCCCCCGGCGAGCGCGACCGTCGAGGTCGCGTTCAGCCATCCGTCGGCGGCGGAGCTCGTGCGGTCGCTCTTGAACTGGCCGGCTTTGATCCCGACGGCGTCGGCGATCGGGTCGTAGAAGCCCGGCGTCGCGTAGGTCTCACGCTCGTCTCGCTGGTTCGCATACCAGACCGTCGCGAACTGCCAGAGCTTGCCCTGGCGGCTCGCGGCATACGCCGCGCGACCGGCCGAGGTCGAGTCGGGTCCGAGGATCGGCCAGACACGCAGCCGGTAGCGCGCCTTGCCGGTCCGCACGAGCTGCGCGATCGCCTTCGGCGTCTCGCTCTGCGCGTAAGCGCGGCAGTTCGGGCAGCGCAGGTCGATGAACTCGGTGATCAGCGCCGGAGCGCTCGCCTTGCCGATCGTGTCGCCGTTGACCTGGATGCCCGCGAGCAGATCCTTCGCGTCGGCGACGCCCTCGAGCGCGGCGGGCTTGCTGTCGCTGGAGGTGAGCTGCACGATCGCGAGCGCGCCGCCGGCGACCAGCACCAAGGCGGCGAGCGCGAACACCATGGTGCGAGCGCTGATCGTCGTGCGCTGCGGCGAGCGGGCGGCCTGCTTTCGCTGACCCCGGCTCATGAGAGTAAACGGATGACGGAGACGGCAACGATCGCCGCAGGATAGCGACGACGCGAATCGCGGGCGCCCCCGCTTCGCGAGCAAGAGAAATTCTCCGCAAAACTCATGGATCGTGTGCGATTCCCCGGCTATCTCGCCTGGATCTCCGTGCATTCCGCGCAGACCTGTGCCATCTCTTTGGGAAGCGTCGCGCAGATCGCGTGGCCCTCCTGCTCTCGACCGCACGGAGGTATTGCTCGTGCAGATCCCCTGGAACAACCGAATTCGCGCTGCCCTGCTAGTGGCGGGCAGCTTCCTCGTGCTCGTCTGCCTGCCGTCCTCGGCGCTCGCCGAGACGAACTGCACGCCAGGCGCCGACTGGGGCACGCTCAACCGCGACAGCGCGACACGCGTGCTCGCGCTGATCAACGACCACCGCCGCAGCCTCGGGCTCGGCGAGCTGCGGGCCGCGGCCTCGCTGACCCGCGCGGCCGAGTGGAAATCGCTGCACATGGGCCACTACGGCTACTTCGACCACGACGATCCCGGACCGCCGGCCGCGCGCACGTTCGCGCAGCGCATCCGTGACTGTGACGCCGACGGCAACGGTTTCGGCGAGAACATCGCGGCCGGCCAGCCGACGCCCGAGTCGGTCGTAGCCGCCTGGCTCGGCTCGTCCGGCCACCGCGAGAACATCGAGCGCCCGCAGTTCACGGCGAGCGGGATCGGCGTCGCGAACGTCGGGGGCCGCCTCTTCTGGACGCAGGACTTCGGCACCGGCACGACCGATCTGGCGGCGCAGGCGACTGCCGGGAGCACTCCGGTGGCTCCCGCGGCGCAACCGCCCGCGGCTCCGGCCGTCCCCTCGACGGGCGGCACCTCGCGCCCGAGCGCATCCGACGATCGCTTCTCCGTCGGCTGCCATCGCTGGTTCGTGCTGCATGTGCTCGCGAACGACGAGATCGCACGCGGATCGGCGCACATCGTGGGCCTGTCCGCCTCGAGCCGGGTCAAGGCCCACCTCGGGTCCGACGCCGAGACGGTGATCGTGAAGGCCCGCAGTTGCCGCGTGCGCTCGGCCCAGCTCTCCTATCGCGTGATGGACGGCCAGGGCCACACGGCGACGGCCACCGTCACGCTCCAGCACCACCGCAAGCGCCCGCACAAGCGGTAGGCCAGGCGACCACATCGAGCTCGCTCGCGTAGTGCAGCACGGGCGATCCGGAGAGCTTGACGCCGAGCCGGTCCGCGAGCGTGCACCGCTCGATCTCGGCCTCGGCGGCCTGCAGCGGCCAGGGAGCGTGCTGGATCTCGCCGCGCCGCAGGCGGCCGCGCGGCGTCGCGCTGTAGAGGCAGTACCGCTCGGTCAGCCACGCGTCGAGCGACCCGGGCGTCGCCGGGGAGACGGGACCGGTGGGCTCGTAACGCGCGACGAGGCTCCCCGCCGGAGCTCCCCGGTGGATGCGCTCGCTGCGATAGCGGATCGCAGAGCCCTCGCGCGCGACCTCGATCGCTGCGTCGAAGTACGGCAGGTGGAAGGTCCACCGCGCCGCCCGTACTGCGAGTCGGCTCGTCGCGTCGAGGCTGAAGAACCAGACGCCCGGTCGGCCGCCGGAGACGACGTAGGTGCGCAGGTTCAGCTCGCTGAACGCCGAGCTGCCGGGAAGCGGAGGCAGGCCGCGCGGCGTCACGCCCGTCATCACGAACGGGACGACCCCGAGCCACGCCTCGCCGTCGTACCGATCGAGCTCGAGCCCGGCGGGCAGCAGGCGACGGAGCGGCTCCGCCGGCACGCGCCAGTGCGCGAAGAGCAGGCGCTCCCAGCGCATCGAGAGCACCCACGGCCGGGCCGGCAGCGGCCATGGGCGATGGGCCGTGCTCGCGAGCGCGGCGCGCGAGATCGCGCTCATGCGAGGAACCGGGCACGCAGCTCCGGCGTCGGCACCATGCACTCCCCCCGCCGCCCGAAGATCCGGTAGCGGGAGCGCGCAAGGCCACGGTAGGCGAGGTCGCGAAGCGGGCGGGGGACCACGCCGGCTGCCCCGAGCAGAGACCACGGCCGCCCGAGGTGGTGCGTCAGGCGCAGCACCGCGTCGCTGCGCACGAAGACCCGCTCGCCCTCGATCACGACGACGCTCTCGACCCCATCGAGCCCCTGCTGCGCGGCGAGCTCCGCGCCGGCTGCCGACTGCAGCGAGGCGAAGGCCAGCCGTCCCTCAGGGTCTTGGCGGATCAGCCACCGGACGACGCCGTTGCAGAGGTTGCAGACGCCATCGAAGAGCACGATCGCCGCGGGCTCGGCCATGACCGCAGCCTACGCGGGATCACGTCGTCGGCCGGAGAGTGCCAGGGGAACACTCTCCGGCCGATGCCACGCCGCCTAGATCGTTGTCCGTGAATTGGCGTGCTGGTTCGGGAGTGGCGGTCGCTCTCGGACGTGATCTGCTGGCGTAGGGAAGGC
>JANLRV010000102.1:0-2139 GCA_031361905.1 Actinomycetes bacterium | reverse complement strand
CACGAACTGGGCACCGATGTCTATGCGGGGGCGCTTGCGGAGCATCGCCGGATCCTCCGCGGGGCGTTTCTCGCCCATGGTGGTGTCGAGGTTGATACGCAGGGGGACGCGTTCTTTGTCGCCTTCCCGACGGCGCCGGGTGCTTTGGGGGCGGCCGCTGAGGCGCTGGAGGGACTGGTGGCGGGGCCGATCCGGGTGCGGATGGGTGTTCACACGGGTACGCCGTACGTTGGCGAGGAGGGCTACGTGGGCGTCGACGTGCATCGCGCGGCGCGGATCGCGGCGGCAGGACACGGCGGACAGGTGCTTATCTCGGCGTCCACGGCGGCGCTGCTCGGCACGGACGGACTGCTCGACCTCGGCGAGCACCGGCTCAAGGACCTCTCCGCTCCCGAGCGGATCTACCAGCGCAGCGACGAGGAGTTCCCGCCGCTGAAGAGTCTCTACCGAACGAACCTGCCGATTCCGGCAACTCCGTTCCTGGGCCGCGAGCAGGAGCTGGCCGAGGTGTGCGGGCTGCTGGAAGACGCCCGCCTATTGACCCTTACGGGGCCTGGCGGGACGGGCAAGACGCGTCTCGGCCTACAGTCGGCCGCCGAGGCTGGGGAGCGCTACCCGGATGGGATCTTCTGGGTGCCGTTGGCGCCTTTGCGTGATCCTGAGCTCGTCCTGGCGACGGCGGGGCAGGCGCTCGGAGCCAAGGACGGTCTGGCGGAGCACCTGGCCGACAAGTCGTTGCTGCTTCTGTTCGACAACTTCGAGCACGTCGTCGAGGCAGCTCCGCGCCTCTCCGAGCTGCTCGCCTCCTGCCCCAATGTCCGTCTGCTCGTGACGAGTCGCGAGCTGCTCCGCGTTCCCGGCGAGCAGGCCTATCCGGTGCCGCCGCTCGAGCCGCAGGACGGGACGGAGCTATTCGTGGCGCGGGCGCGGGCGGTGCTGCCGAGCTTCGTCGCGAGCGACATGGTGCCGGAACTGTGCGCGCGGCTCGAGAACCTGCCGCTCGCAGTCGAACTCGCGGCTGCACGCGTGAGGGTTCTATCCCCCGAGCAACTGCTCGAGCGCCTCTCGAACCGACTCGACCTGTTCAAGGCAGGGCGGGGAGTCGACCCGCGCCAGCAGACGTTGCGGGCGACGATCGAGTGGAGCCACGAGTTGCTGGACGAGGATGAGCAACGGCTCTTCGCGCGGCTCGCCGTCTTCGTCGGCGGCTGTACGCTCGCGTCAGCGGAGGCGGTCTGCGACGCCGACCTCGACATCCTCGAGTCGCTCGTCGACAAGAGCCTGGTTCGCGTCCGCGAGGGCGACCGCTTCTGGATGCTGGAGACGATCCGCGAGTACGCAGTCGAACGGCTCCAGGACTCGGGCGAGGCCGAGCTGTTGCAGCGCCGCCACGCGGAACACTTCCTCGCGCTCGGCGAGGAGGCCGAGCCCCATACACGAGTCTATTCCGGCGAATGGATCAGGCGGCTCGAGCCGGAGCACGACAACCTCCGCGCAGCGCTCGATCACCTCGCAGCCGCCGGCGAGGACGAGCTTGTCTTGCAACTGGCAGGAGCCCTGGGCGACTTCTGGCACGACGGAGGGCACGTTACCGAGGGCAGGCAGCGTCTCGAGAGCGCGCTCCAGGGCCAGAAGCGTCCGACAGCGGCCCGTGCCAGGGCCCTCACCGGAGCAGCCTTCATGGCGTACGGGAGCGGAGACGTTCCGGCAGCCAGGTCGATCGCCGAGCAGGCGCTCGAGCTTCATCGCCGCCTTGACGACCCGCGGGGCGCCGCACAAGACCTCAACGTGCTCTGCGTAGCCGCCATCGATGACGGAGAGCTCGAGCGGGCGCAGCAGCTCGCCGAGGAAAGCCTGGCCCTCTTCCGACAGGCCGGCGACGAGCACCACACGGTCGCGGCGACGCGCACGCTCGCGTTCACGTACGCAAGCAGTGGCGACCTCGAGCGAGCCCGCGCACTGCACGAAGCGAACCTGGCGCAGGCCCAAGCACTCGGCTTCAAGGAGATGGAGGCAGGGACGTTGGGGTCACTGGCGATGATCGCTTTCGAGCAAGGCCGACTCGTAGACGCCGTCGCGCTCGGCAAGCAGAACCTTCTCGCCGCGTGCGAACTCGGGTCGCTGCAGGCGATCGCGCAG
>JANLRV010000001.1:0-38612 GCA_031361905.1 Actinomycetes bacterium | reverse complement strand
ATCACGATCACGGGCTGAGCGAGCCTCACGGCGTGACGCCTGCGCTGTCCGGGAGCGCCAGAACCCCGAACCCCTCGGCGCGTGCCATCGTCGCCAGCGGACGATCCGCGGTGGCGATCGTGGATCCCAGGGGAGCCGATGCGACGACGGCGCAGTCGGCCAGCGAGAGCTGCGCGCCACGCCGCGCGTAGTGTCGTCCCCTCAGCTCCGCGGCGCGGTAGGCGAGCTTTCCATCGAGCGGGATCAGGCGGATCGCGTCGCTCACGAGCGCGCCGATCAGGGTCGAGGCCTGCGGCACCGGAACCCCGTGGATGCGGTTGAGCACGTCGAGCGACTCGGCGAGGTTCGCCGCCGAGATGGCGACCTCTCCGGGCTCGAGCCGAGGCGCGAGGATCTTGCCCGCCGGCTCGTTGGCGAGCAGCGCGACCAGCGCGTACGCGTCCAAGACGATCATCGAGCGGGCGGCTGCCGCCGCTCCTCGGCAGCTCGCTCTTCGAGGCGGGCTCGTTCGCGGAGCGCGCTCGAATCGATGCCTTCGGCTGCGAGCGCGCCGAGGAGGGCGAGGAACGGGTTCTCCGGCGCCGGGCGAACGACCACGTGATCGCCCTCGTCGATCACCTCGACGGTGGACGTCTTCCAGCGGTTGCGCACGGGCGCCGGAAGCTGGATCTGCCCGCCGGCCGTGACCTTGTGACGGCTCATCCTCATGAGGTTACCTCATGAGGAAGCTCAGCTCCCGAGCGCAGCCCGATCGGCGAGCCAGACGACCTGCCCGCCAGCCGGCTGCACGAGCGCTGCCGGAAGCGCCTCGCCGGCGCGGATGCGCGCGAGGGCCTGGGCCTTGCGCTCGCCGAGCGCGAGCACGAGCACGAGCCGCGAGCGATTGAGCGCCGGCAGCGTGAGCGTGTAGCGCTCGACCGGCGCGTACGGCGCGAGGCCCGGGACGCACAGCCGCTCGGTCTCGTCGAGCTGCGGCGAGCCGGGAAAGAGCGAGGCGCAGTGGCCATCCTCGCCCATCGAGAGCAGCGTCACGTCGAAGCGCGCCGGCAGCGTCGCGGCGTAGCGGTCGGCCTCGGCCTCCGGGTCGGATGCCTCACCGCGCATCCGCTCGATGCCCTCCGGCTCGACGCCCGCGAGCAGCGTCTCCTGCGCGAGCCGGAAGCACGAGCCCTCGTCGTCGGGCGGCAGGCGACGCTCGTCGCCGAAGTAGAGCGTCACGCCGGCCCACTCGATGCGATCGCGCCAGCCCTCGCTCGCGAGCAGGCGATAGGCGGCACCCGCCGTCGTGCCGCCCGTCAGCACGAGGCTCGCGGGCATCGCTCGCACGATCCGCTCGCAGAGCCCGCGGATCGCGTGCTCGGCGGTCTCGTACTCGACGATGTTCACGAGGCGAACCCCGAGGCGAGCGTCGCCACGGCGTCCTCGAAGGCCGCGTCGTGGTCGGTCAGCTCGAGCTCCTCGGAGAGCAGCTCGGCGAACGCGGGCACATGCAGGCGCACGCGGTGCACCGGCAGGTTTGGCGAGCGCACCTCGGCGACGCCCTCGTCGACGCGGTGGACCGAGAACTCCTCCTTGCCGCAGCCGAGCTCGACCGAGACGAGGGATCCCGAGCGCATGTCGCGGCGTGCGATCGAGGCGATCTCGACGCGCGGCCTGATCCCCGTCCGGCTCGAGACCCAGGCAGCCATCAGGCGGGCCTGCGCGCTGCTCCGGCCGACGTGCGTGATCGAGAGGCGCGTGAGCTTGCCGAGGCTGCGCGCGCCCCGCGGATCGTCGAACAGCCGTGCGACGGTGTCGCGCCAGCCCGTCAGCTTCGTCCACGACAGGTCGGTCACCGGCACCCGCGGCGGCCGCGCGATCAGCTCTGGCACCGTCATCAGCGCCGAGGCCTCGTGCGTCGAGTCGACGACGATACGCGACGCGAGCGGCCAGACGCCGTCGACGAGGACCGGCCAGCGCGACGGGTCGAGCCGCAGCAGCAGGTAGACGGGCAGATCGGGCAGGAGCAGGCCCGCGATCGCGGCAGGCAACGCGACGCCGCCGTCTCCGGAGACGAGCTGCACGACCTCGGAGGCGAGCTTGGGCGCATCGCTCGAGCCGCCCGCGTACTCGACGAGCGAGGCCTCCGCCTCGGTCTCGCGCGGCTCACGCTGGGCGAGCGCGATCAGCGCGCGCGAGGGCCGGTTCGCGGGGAGCTTCGCGAGCACCTTCCGCATCGCGGTCGCCTCGCGCTCCTGATCGCAGAGCACGACGAGGTCGAGGATCTGCGTGAGGGTGCGGGGACCATCCGCGCCGCCCGTGCCACGCCGCAGCTGATCGAGCGCCGCCTCGAGCGTCGAGAGCCGCGATGCGATCGTGTTCACGGACGCCGCCAGCGTCGCCCCTCGCGGGCCAGCAGGTCGTCTGCGGCATCGGGGCCCCACGTGCCCGCGGCGTACGGATGCGGCGCGCCGCCCTCGTGCGTCCACGCGCTCAGCACCGGGTCGACGACCCGCCAGGCGTCCTCCACCATGTCGATGCGGATGAAGTTCGTCGCGTCGCCGCGCATCGCATCTGCGAGCAGCGTCTCGTAGGCCTCGGCCGGCGCCTGCGCGAACGCCGTGTCGTAGTCGAAGTCCATGTTGACCGTGCGGATCTGCGTGCGGCTCGACGGCACCTTCGTGCCGAAGCGCAGCGCGATGCCCTCGTTCGGCTGGATCCGCAGGACGAGCACGTTCGGCTCGAGTTGCTCGGCCGCCGCATAGCTGAACGGCAGGTGCGGCACGCGCTTGAACTGGATCGCGACCTCGGTCACGCGCTTCGGCAGCCGCTTGCCCGTGCGGATGTAGAACGGGGTCTCGGCCCAGCGCCAGTTGTCGATCGAGAGCCGGGCGGCGACGTAGGTCTCGGTCATCGAGTCGGTCGCCACGCCGTCCTCGTCGCGGTAGGCCGGCACGGCGACGCCGCCGCCGAAGCCCGCGTCGTACTGGCCGCGCACGACGTCGTTCGGCGTCAGCGGGCGCAGCGCGGCGAGCACCTTCGCGCGCTCGTTGCGCACGGACTCGACGTCGAACGACCCGGGCGGCTCCATCGCGACGAACGAGAGCACCTGCAGCAGGTGGTTCTGGATGATGTCGCGCATCGCGCCGGCCTCCTCGTAGAAGCGGCCGCGCCCCTCGACGCCGATCGACTCGGCCACGGTGATCTGCACGTGGTCGATGAAGTTGCGATTCCAGACGGGCTCGAAGATCCCGTTCGCGAAACGCAGCACGAGGATGTTCTGGACCGTCTCCTTGCCGAGGTAGTGGTCGATGCGGAAGACCTGCCGCTCCTTGAACGCCCCGCGCACGACCGTGTCGAGCGCCGCCGCCGAGGCTGCGTCGCGCCCGAAGGGCTTCTCGATCACGACGCGCCGCACGGCCGCGCGCGAGCGCGAGAGGCCGTGCTCGCCGAGCTTCGTCGCGATCAGGGGGAAGAGCGTCGGCGGAGTCGCCAGATAGAACGTCGCGTTGCCGGCGGTGCCGTGCGACTTGTCGCCCTCGGCGAGCACCTTCTTGAGCTGCTCGTAGAGCTTCTCGTCGTCGAACGAGCCCGAGACGTAGCGCGTCTGCTGCGCGAACGTCTCGAACACCGTCTCGTTGATCGGCAGCGTGCGCGAGTACTGCTCGATCGCCTTGCGCACCTCGGCTCGATAGCCATCGTCGCCGCCGTAGTCGGTGCGCGCGACGCCGACGAGCTGGAAGCTCGAGGGCAGCAGGTTGCGCAGCGCCAGGTTGTAAAGCGCCGGGATCAGCTTGCGATGTGAGAGGTCGCCCGAGGCGCCGAAGATCACGAGCGCGCCCGGGCCGGGCACGAGCGACATGCGCATGCCCTCGCGCAGAGGGTTCGCGCTCACGACGGCTTCACCGCGTGGCCGCCGAACTGGTTGCGGAGCGCGGCGTTGACCTTCGCGGCGTACGAATCCTCCTGCCGCGAGCGCTGGCGCATCATCAGGCTGAGCGCGATCACCGGCGCGGGCACCGCCGTGTCGAGCGCCGCCTCGATCGTCCAGCGTCCCTCGCCCGAGTCCTCGACGTAGCCCTTGATGCCCGCGAGGCCCGGATCCTCGCGGAACGCCTTCGCGAGCAGCTCGAGGAGCCACGAGCGAACGACCGAGCCGCGCCCCCAGAGATCGGCGATCGCCGCCTCGTCGAGCTTGAACTCGCTCGCGTGGAGGATCTCGAAGCCCTCGGCGTAGGACTGCATCAGGCCGTACTCGATGCCGTTGTGGACCATCTTGACGAAGTGCCCGGCCCCGACCGCGCCCGTGTGCATCCAGCCGTCCGGCGGCGCGAGGGTGTCGAGCGCCGGCGCGAGCAGGTCGGCCGCGCGCTGCGAGCCCCCGACCATCATGCAGTAGCCGATCTCGTAGCCCCAGACGCCGCCCGAGGTGCCGACGTCCATGAACTCGATGCCTGTCGAGGCGAGGGCCTCCGAGCGGCGCTGGTCGTCGCGGTAGTTCGAGTTGCCGCCGTCGATCACGAGATCGCCCGCCGAGAGGAGCGGCGTGAGCCCGTCGACCGTCTTCTGGGTGATCTCGCCCGCCGGCACCATCATCCAGACGACTCGCGGCCCGTCGCCGAGGCCCGTGACGAGCTGCTCGAGCGACGCGGCAGGATGCCCGCCGCGCGAGGCGAGCTCGGAGCGCGCGGCCTCGTTGGGATCGAAGCCGTGCACCTCGTGGCCGCCGTCGCAGAGACGGTGCGTCATGCCCGCGCCCATGCGGCCGAGCCCGACGAATGCGATCTTCATGAGACCTCGCTGAGAAGCCGCTCGCTGGCGGCGAAGGGGATACGGCAGAGCGGGAGCCCGCGTCCGCGCAGGGCTCCGGCGTCGCCCGAGGCCTGCGCGTCGCGCAGCGTGCGAAAGCCGAACGCGCGCCCGGGAATCGGCTCGTCGTCCTGCTCGCCTGCGAGCAGCTGGATGAAGACGCCGTCCGGCGGTCCGCCCTTGTGGAACTGCCCGGTCGAGTGCAGGTAGCGCGGCCCGAATCCCGCCGAGACGGCACACCCGGTGGCGTCACGCAGCAGGCGCTGCAGCCGCGTGAGCGTCTCGGCGCGCTCGTCGGTCGGCGCGACGAACGCCTGGATGCAGATGTACGAGCGACCCTTGACCGCGTGCGAGAGCGTCTCGGAAACGGAGCCCGGGGGCTCTTCCGGGAGCTTCCCCGTGGCCGCGAACCCTTCCAGCAGGTGCACCGTCAGATCCTTCGCCTCCTGCACGTTCGGCTGGTCGAACGGGTTGATGCCGAGGTGCGCGCCGAGCAGGGCGGTCGCGACCTCCCACTGCACGAACAGAGCACCGAGCTCGGCCGGGGTGAACGGCAGCGTGATCACGGGATGGCCCGCCGCCTCGAGCGCGGCGACCTGCCCGTCCATCACGCCGTCGGCGCGCAGGTACGCGAACACGCGGTCGTCGCCGTAGCGATCGGGAGCTGCGATCGGCTCGCCCGCGACCGGCAGCACCCCCGTGCCGCGCTTGCCCGTCGACTCCGCGATCAGCTGCTCGAGCCAGAGGCCCACGCACTCGAGGCCGGGCGAGGTCAGGATCGTCAGCTTGTCGCGGCCCTGCGCGTGGGCGTCCGCGAGCGCGCTCGCGAGCACCGCTCCCGGCCCGCGATCGGCCTTGCAGGCGTCGAGCATCACGGCCGCCGAGTAGACGAGCGTCGGCACGTCGACGCCGGCGAGCGCGGCCGGCACGAGCCCGAACGCCGACATCGCCGAGTAGCGGCCGCCGACGTCCGCACGCCCGTGCGCGATCTGCGCCCATCCCTCGCGCTGCGCGCGCGTCTCGAGCGCGCTGCCGGGGTCGGTGATCGCCACGAAGCGCGAGCCGTCGCCGCCCGTCTTGGCCCAGAACGCATCGGCGAAGCAGCTCGGCTCGATCGTCGAGCCCGACTTCGACGCGATCACGAAGAGCGAGCCCTCGACCGGGACGGCCCGCACGGCGTCGGGATCGGTCGAGTCGAGCACGACGAGGCGGTCGGCGTCGGCCAGCTCGCCGATCACGAGCGGCGCGAGGCTCGAGCCGCCCATGCCGCAGAGCACGATCTGCCGGTGCGCCTGGCCGAGCGGCCGGGCCCAGCCCTCGAGCTCGGCGAGGCCGTCGACCGCATCGCCGACCGCGTCGATCCAGCCGAGCCAGTGCTCCTCGCCGGACGAGGTCCAGAGGCTCGCGTCCCGGGTGAACAGCCGCTGCGCGTCTCCCATCAGGCGGGGCGCAGGGCGGCGGCCTTCTCGCCGATCGTGGCGAGCAGGGCATCGAACGAGTTCGCGAACGAAGCGACGCCCTCGCGCACGAGCTCGCCGTCGAGGATCTCGGGCAGATCGATGCCGGCTCGCAGGATCTCGAGGATCTCGTCCTCGGCCGCCTCGACGTCGGCGTCGATCGTGCGCGCCGCCGTGCCGTGGTCGCGCGTCGCCGTGATCGTCTGGTCGGGCATCGTGTTGACGGTGTGCGGCCCGATCAGGTTGTCCACGTAGAGCGTGTCCGGGTAGGTCGGGTTCTTCGTCGAGGTCGATGCCCAGAGCGGTCGCTGGACGTGCGCGCCCTTCGCAGCGAGCGCCTCCCAGCGCGGGCCCGAGAAGAGCTCTTGGAACGCGCGGTAGGCGAGCTTGGCGTTCGCGACCGCGGCCTTGCCCGCGAGGTCGAGCCGGTTGACGTCGACGAGGGCGGCGTCGACCTTGGCGTCGACGCGCGAGACGAAGAAGCTCGCGACCGAGGCGAGGCCGTCGACCGGCTCGCCCGCGGCGGCGCGCCGCTCGAGGCCCTCGATCCAGGCCGTCGCGATCTCGCGGTAGCGCCCGACCGAGAAGAGCAGCGTCACGTTGACGGGGATGCCGGCCGCGGTCAGCTCGCGGAACGCGACGACGCCCTCGACCGTGCCGGGCACCTTGATCAGCACGTTCTCGCGATCGAGCTCGGCGAAGATGCGCTTGCCGGCCTCGAGCGACCCCGCCGCGGTGTGGGCGAGCTCGGGCGGGAGCTCGAAGGAGATGTGGCCGTCCTGGCCGCCCGCCGCCTCCCAGCTGGGGCGAAGCAGGTCGGCGCCGTCGCGGATGTCGGCGTAGGTGAGGCGGAAGAACGTGGCCCGCGCGTCGAGGCCGTCCGCCGCCGCGGCGGCGAGCGCGTCGTCGTAGCGCTCGGAGTGCCCGATCGCCTTCTCGAAGATCGTCGGGTTGGACGTCACGCCGCTGATCCCGTCGTCCGCGATCAAGCGGGCGAGCGTGCCCTCATCGACCAGCTCGCGGCTGATGTTGTCGAGCCAGATGCTCTGCCCGAGCGCCTTGATCGCGAGCAGGGGGTTGCTCATCGCGTCTCCTTCGGTAGCCGCCCGTCATCGTAGCCACGATCGCTCGCGCCGTTGATCGGCTCGGCTACGCGGCGAGCGGGAGGTGCTGCTCGCCGCCGACCACGCCGATCAGGGCGTCGGCGACGGCGGGATCGAACTGCTTCCCGCGACAGGCCTCGAGCTCGGCGATCGCGTCGGCGAGCGGCATCGCCTTGCGATAGACGCGGTCCTCGGTCATCGCGCAGAACGAGTCGACCGCGGCGATGATGCGCGCCTCGACCGGGATCTCCTCGCCGGCCAGGCGATCGGGATAGCCGTTGCCGTCCCAGCGCTCGTGATGGTGGCGCACCGCGGGGGCCGTGTCCGCGAGGCCGGCGATGCGCGAGACGATCTCGGCGCCGAAGGGCGCGTGATGGCGCATCACCTCCCACTCCTCCTCGTTGAGCGCGCCGGGCTTCTTGAGGATGGAGTCAGGGATCGCCATCTTGCCGATGTCGTGCATGAGGCCCGCGAGACGGCACCGGAGCTGCGCCGCCGGACCCAGTCCGAGCGCTGCGCCGACCTCGCCCGAGAGCCGCGCGACGAGACCGCAGTGCAGCTCGGACTCGCCCTCGCGGGCGCTCGCCGAGCGGCTGACGGCCTCCGCGATCCGGATCACGTCGGGCTCGCCGGCAAGCAGCTCGCGCTCGTCGACCTGCTCGCTCATGCGCAGCTGATCGCGCCCTGCGCGCTTCGCCGTGTAGAGCGCGCGATCCGCGGCGTCGAATGCGTCGATCACGGTCGCCGTGCCCTGATCGGCGCGGGCGACGCCGCCCGACGCGGTGATGCGGATCCGCTCGCCCTCCACGTCGAACAGCACGTCGCCGATGGCGTCTCGGATGCGGCTCGCGATCTGCCGTAGCGCGGGTCCGGTCGGCGCATCGCGGATGATCACCACGAACTCCTCGCCACCCCAGCGCCCGAAGGCGTCCTGCGGCCGGCACGCGCCGGCGATGCGCTCGGCGACCTCGCAGAGCACCCGATCGCCGGCCGAGTGCAGGTACAGGTCGTTGATGCGCTTGAAGTGGTCGATGTCGAGCAGGACGACCGCGGGGACAGCGCCGCCGTCGCGCGCGATGGCGAGCTCTCGCTCGAGCTGGTCGACGAGATGCATGCGGTTCGAGACCCCCGTCAGCGGATCCACGCGCAGGCGCAGCTCGGCCTCGTCACGCGCCACGGCGAGCTCCTCCGAGGCCTCCTGGGCGAGCGTCACGTCCGAGATGATGCTGTCGACGACGCAGGTGCCACCGCGGGCGGCCGGCCGGGGCCGCAGCTGCTCGAGCACCCAGCGCAGGCGGCCGTCGAGCCCGCGCAGCCGATAGCGCACGTCCGACGCCTCGCCGTTCGCGACCGCAGACCACGAGGCGTCGCGAAGCGCGCGATCGTCCGGATCCACGAGCCGCTCCCAGAGCAGCCACGGATCGACGTCGACGGGAGCGTCCGGACCGAGGAATCGCTCGATGCCCGGACCGCGGAACTGCTCCTCCCGACCGCGCTCGCTCAGGGCGAAGGTCGTCACGAGCAGCACGCCTGACTCGAGCACGCGCGCCAAGCGGCGCTCGGTCTCGCGGGCCTCGTGGCGCTCGGTCACGTCCAGATAGAAGCCCTCGATGCGCACACCGCCGTCGGGCAGGAGCTCGCGCGGGAAGGCCTGCTCGAGCAGGATCCGCTCCACGCCGTCGGCCTGGATCAGCCGGAACTCGCAGACGATCGGCTCGAGCCGCCGGTACGCCTCGTGCGTGAACGTCGCGAGATAGCGCGCCCGATCCTCGGCATGGATCCGCTCGTGCATCACGGTCAACGGCTGCGGCTGCGTGGAGCTCGTGCCGAACATGTCGTACAGCTCCGGCGAGGAGCTCCCCGGGATGAAGCCGCGGTCGAGCCACGACGTCCCGTCGTAGACCCACAGGTCGAGCGAGCCGACGACCTCCGTGAGACGCTGCTGCGCGGCGTTCGCCGAGCGCGCCGCGGCTGCCCGCTCGGTCACGTCGACGAGCACGCCTTCGACGGAGTAGGAGCCATCCGCCAGCGAGCGGCGCCGGAAGTTTCGGCCGAACAGCGTCCGCTCGACGCCGTCATAGCCGATCACGCGGAACTCGGCGCTCGTCGCGGCGTTCGCTGTCAGCTCGGCGTGGGAGTACGTGCGGTCGTAGATCTCGCGATCGTCGGGGTGGACGCGATCGCGCCAGTAGTCGTCGAGCGTCATCCCTTCGGGCGGCACGCCGCCAAGCAGCACGGCGTCGGGAACGCCCGAGTTGCTGGTCTCGTGGAAGACGTCGTCGACCCCGATGGTGCCGCCGTAGATGCTGATGCCCAGCGCCTCGACGACCTCGAACAGCTGCTGCTCGGCCTCGTGCTGGGTCGTCACGTCGATCACGAACCCCTCGACGCGCAGCGTCCCGTCGGGCAGCTCGGAGCGCGCGAAGATGTGGTCGGCGAACCTCCTCGGGTTGCCGTCGCGATCCATCATGCGGTACTCGATCGAGCACGCCTGCAGCTCGCGCACCCGTGAGTAGGAGAGTCCCGCGCGATAGCGATCGCGGTCCTCCGGGTGCAGCTGGGCGCGCCAGAGCGCCTCCGTGTCGCCGACGGCCTCGCTGATCCCGAGAGCGGCCAGCGCGTTCGCCGGCGCGACCTCCTCGATGAACGTGCCGTCGGGATGCAGGCTGCCCGCATAGAGATCGAGGCCGATCGATTGCATCACGTCCTCGAAGCGCCGCTCGACGGCGTGCGCCTGCGCAAGCGCCTCATGCTGCTGCGTCACATCGAGCGTGATCCCCTCGACCATCACCGAGCCGTCGCCGAGCACGCGGCCCGGCGTGATCTGCTCGAGGATGTGGCGCGTGCGGCCCTCGTCGTCGACGACGCGGAACTCGAGCGTGACGGTGTCGCCGGCGGCGAGCAGCATCGGGCCGTCGACGGCCTCGTACGCCGCGCGATCGTCCGGATGGATGTGGGCGCGCCAGATGTCGTCCGCCGAGGCGCCGTCGGCCGAGGGCCCGAACCAGCTGCGGTTCTGGCTGCCGAGCTCCGTGATCGAGTGGTAGACCCCTTCGGGGTCGATCACGCCGTGGAAGAGCGCGGCGTCGAGCGAGTCGAGCGTGACCTGCAGGAGACGCTCGCTCGCACGCTCCTCGGTCACGTCGAAGACGATGCCCTCGACGCGGATGCCCCCGTCCGGGAGCTCCTCGCGCGGAACGAGCTGATGCCGGAGCACGCGCTCCTCGCCGGCGCCGTTCCGGAAGCGGTGCTCGGCCACGACGGGACGGCCGCGCAGGCAGCTCTCCCAGCCGACGGCCTGCAGGAAACCGTCGAGATCGTCAGGGTGCACGCGCTCGCGCCACAGGCCGACGAAGTCGCCGGGCCAGTCGTCCAGGCCGAGCAGCTCGAGCGTTCCCCTGCTGGCGAGCCGCTGCTCGTAGCGGTCGGGATACTGCACGCCCTCGAAGAGATGGACGTTGAGCGAGCGCGAGAGCGCCTCGAGCCGGCGCTCCGTCGTGCGCTGCTCGGTGACGTCGGCGATCAGACCCTCGACGCGCATGCCGCCGTCGGCGAGCAGCTCGCGCACGAAGAGCCGCTCGTGCACGATGCGCTCGCGTCTCTGACCATCGAGGATGCGGTACTCGCTCTCGACGGCGCGACCAGGCAGGAGGCTCTCGTAGCCGAGCTCCGTGTCGTAGCGCACACGGTCGTCCGGATGGATGTGCGACTCCCACGCGGCGTTGTAGCTCTCGCTCGGCCGGTCGAAGCCGAACGCCTCGTACAGGTAACCCCCGGCGACCGTCTCGACGTAGCCGTCGGGGTACGAGATGCCCTCGAACATGGTCACGTCGAGCGATTGCATGACCCGCTCGACCCGGCGCTCGAGCGCGCGCTGCGCGGTCACATCGGAGATCACGCCACGCACGCGCACCGAGCCGTCCGACTGCAGCTCGAGCGGCGCGATGCGCTCGTGGATCACGCGCCACGCCCCGCCGGCATCGGCCACCCGGTAGTCGATCTCGAGCGGCCCGCCGGCTGCGATCGCCGAGGCCGAGTACCAGCTCACGTAGCACGGCAGATCGTCAGGATGGAGGCGGAGCTTCCAGGCCTCCTCGTCCTGCGGGCCATCGCCGGCCGCGAACCCGAGAGCCGCGAGCAGACCGCTCGACCAGATCAGCGGCTCGACGGTGCCGTCGGCGAAGAGGAACGCCTCGTAGATGTGCAGACCGAGCTGCTCGACGACCGAGGCGACGGTGCTCTCACGCTCGGCCTGATCCTCCTCGGCGGACGGGATCCTGCAGATCGAGCGCTCGGCGATCAGCTGGCCGCCGGAGAGGCGTCGGATCAGGCAGCGCTCTCGCACGCTGCGAGCGATCCCCTCATGCACGAGCACGTGGACGGTCGCGTCCGAGCCGTCGCTCGGCGCAGGGAGGTCGAGCGCCAGCAGATCTGCCGCTCCGCTCGCGCCGATGCGCCGCCAGCTCGAGGAGCTCGGGCAGAACTGCTCGACGACGAGCGCGATCCCGCTCGAGGCCGCGGCGCTGCCGAGTGCCTCGGCGAGCTCACCGTCGGAGACGGGAGGGCCGGAAGAGTCGCGATCGAGCATCTCCCGGTCCTATCGGCGGTCACGGCGGAGGCCTTGAGACATCCCTCACCCGGGCATTCAGCGACCTCCGCGGTCTGCCGATAGCTCGGATGATGGCGCTCCTGCGCGCGACCCTCCTCGCCCTCGCCCTTCTGCCGGGAGCAGCCGCGGCGGCCGATCTCGCGGCGCCACCCGTGATCGACGGCCCGCTGCACATCGCGGGCAGCGCGGAGCCAGACGGCACGCTTCGCTGCGAGCTACCGGCGATCCTCGGCGACGGCGTCTTCACCGACGTCTCGTGGCTGCGCGACGACGAGCTGATCGACGACGCCTACGAGCCCGCCTACCTCGTCGGCGACGGCGACGTCGGCACGCACATCGCCTGCTCGCTGACGGCCGCGAACGCGAGCGGCCTGGCCGTCGCCGACAGCGAGAGCGTGCTGATCGGCCCGCGCACGGCGGTGCCGCCTGCGACGGCTCAGGCCGTAGCGCAGCCCTCGTTGGCGACGGTGCACGGCGCGACGCTTGCCGAGCCGCCCTGCAGGACGCTCCGTGGCGATCGTTGCGCGAGCCACCGCCACAGCGTCAACGCCTGGCACGTGCTGCGCGGCGCGCTTCCCAGCGCGAGCGGCACGCGCGTGCGCGTGCAGGTCACGCGCACGCAGCCCACGTGCTCGATCTACACGGCCGGCGGCTTCCAGCCGGGCAGCTGCGCGTCAGCCGGCGCGGGCGTCCGCGTGACGGGCACGAACGGCACGTGGGAGCTTCGCGTGCGCGGCATGACCCCCGGGTCGTACCGCATCCGCGTGGTGGCGCTGACGGCGAGCGGCGGCGAGCTCGGGGCGGCCGCGGTGCGCAGCCTGCACGTCCACGGCTCGCGCTGATCGCGGAGCCGCGGCCGCACCGGCCCGGTGCTTCGAAGCTCTCACAGAATGATTCGTGAATGGCTGGCGAGTGGCTTCTTTGGTTCGTCTGCTGGTAGCAGAGGCGCAAAAGAAGACGCCGCCAGGCATCGCAAGGCATTCTGTGAGAGCTTCTGAGAGGCGGAGATCCGCTCAGCGAGCGCGCCGCCCTTGACGGAGCTACCTCGCCAAGCTTCAGCACGACGACCCTACCGACACCCCCTCGCGCACGGAGAACGACCATGACTGACGGACTGACCATCACCCGCACCTTCGCGGCGCCTCGCGAGCTCGTCTATGCGGCGTGGACCCTGCCGGAGCACTTCTCCGTCTGGTTCGGCACCGAGGCCGTCGAGGTGCCGCTCGAAACGCTCTCGATGGACGTGCGGGTCGGCGGCACGTGGAACGCCGTGATGCACCTGCCCGATGGCAGCACGATCCACTGGAACGGGGAGTACACCGAGGTCGACCCGCCCGAGCGCCTGGCCTTCACGATGAGCGACGACCCTTCGAGCGACGCGCGCGAGCCCGTGACCGTGGTGCTCGCGGAGGTCACGGGCGGAACCGAGATGACGCTGACCCAGACCGGCGGCAACCTCACCGAGGAGCAGTACGCGCAGACGGTGATCGGCTACAACGGCTTCTTCGACGTGATGGAGAAGCTGCTCGCCGCACAGATCTAGCTCTCTACCGTTTCCGCGCCGTCTGGGGGCTCCGGGTGTGTCGCAGCGAAGCTGTCAGCTGAGCGAGCGGACGGCCACGACCACGGCATCCGCCGTGATGCCGTACTCCTTCGCGAGGGCGCTCGCGGGCGCCGACGCGCCGTAGCGATCGATGCCGAGCGCGATGCCGTCACGGCCGACGAAGCGCCGCCAGCCGAACGTCGTGCCGGCCTCGAGCGAGACCCGACGGGTCACCGAGGGAGGCAGCACCTCGTCGATGTAGGCGGTCTCCTGCTGCTCGAAGAGGTTCCAGTCCGGCATCGAGACGACCCGGGCGCGGACGCCCTCGGTGGCCAGCAGATCGCGCGCGGCGAGCAGCTCGTGCACCTCGGCGCCCGTCCCGATCAGAATCGTGTCCGGCGAGCCGCCCTCCGCTTCGGCCAGCACGTAGGCGCCGCGACGGACGCCGGCGGCAGGCGCAAGCACCGAGCGGTCGAGCACCGCGAGTTTCTGGCGGGAGAGCGCGAGCCCGACGGGGCCGTCGTGGTCGAGCGCGAGCCGCCACGCCTCGGCTGTCTCCGTGGCGTCGGCCGGCCGGATGATCCGCATCCCCGGCAGCATCCGCAGGGCCATGATCGTCTCGATCGGCTGGTGCGTCGGGCCGTCCTCGCCGAGCATGATCGAGTCGTGCGTCCAGACGTACACGACCGGCAGCTGCATCAGGCACGCGAGTCGCACCGACGGTCGCAGGTAGTCGGCGAAGACCAGGAACGTCGCACCGAAGGCGCGCAGGCCGCCGTGTGCGGCCATCCCGTTGAGGATCGCACCCATGCCGTGCTCGCGGATGCCGAAGTGCAGCACGCGCCCGCCGAGCCGGCCCGGCAGCACCGCGTCGCCCTTGCTGATCTCGCGATTCGTCAGCGGGCCGCCCCCGGGACCCCCGGCGATCGTCGTGTTGTTCGAGGGGGCGAGGTCGGCCGACCCTCCGACGAGCTCGGGGATGGCGGCCGCGAGCGCGGCGATGCAGGAGCCCGACGAGGCCCGCGTGGCCTGCGCCGCAGCACCGGCGAAGTCGGGGAGCGCCTGCTCCCAGCCGGCCGGCAGCTCGCGGCGCATCACGCGCGCAAGCTGGGCGGCGAGC
This sequence comes from Actinomycetes bacterium, assembly GCA_031361905.1. Classification (GTDB taxonomy): domain Bacteria; phylum Actinomycetota; class Thermoleophilia; order Gaiellales; family JALYLC01; genus JANLRV01. The sequence continues at coordinate 23,992 of JANLRV010000001.1, read as the reverse complement.
TCCGGGTGAGCGGCCGCGTGGCGCTGGACCGCGTCGTTCCAGCGCGCGTGCGCCGCCGCCCCGTCGCGCCGCCTGCCCATGTGGTCGTAGACGCCCTCCGGCACGTGGAAGTGCAGGTCCGGATCCCAGCCGTAGACCTGCTTCGTCAGCCGGACCTCATCCTCCCCGAGCGGCGCGCCATGCGCCTCCGGCGTGTCGTGCGCGTGCGGCGCCCCGGGAGCGATGTGGGTGCGGACGACGATCAGCGAGGGGCGCGCCGCCTCGGCCTCGGCGGCGTCGAGCGCGCGCCGCAGGTCGTCGACCGACCAGCCGTCCTCGAGGTGCTGGACGTGGAAGCCATAGGCCTCGTAGCGTGCCCCGACATCCTCGCTGAAGGCGTGCGCGGTGTCGCCTTCGATCGTGATGTGGTTCTGGTCGTAGATCAGGCAGAGCTTGCCGAGGCCGAGGTGGCCCGCGAGCGAGCTCGCCTCACCCGAGACACCTTCCATCAGGTCGCCGTCCGAGCAGATCGCGTAGGTGCGGTGGTCGACGACCTCGTGGCCCGCGCGGTTGTATCGCTCGCCGAGCATCGCCTCGGTCAGCGCCATGCCGACCGCATTGCCGACGCCCTGGCCGAGCGGGCCCGTCGTGATCTCGACGCCCGGCGTCTCGTGCAGCTCGGGGTGCCCGGGCGTGCGCGAGCCGAGCTGCCGGAAGGACTGCAGGTCCTCCATCGTGAGGTCGAAGCCCGCGAGGTGCAGCGCCGCGTACTGGAGGATGCAGGCGTGCCCCGCCGAGAGCACGAACCGGTCGCGATCGACCCACGACGGGTCGGCGGGATCGAACGTCATCCGCTCGCGGAAGAGCACGTAGGCGACAGGCGCGAGCGCCATCGCCGTGCCGGGGTGCCCGGCGTTCGCCTTCTGCACCGCGTCCATTGCGAGGCAGCGGATCGTGTCGATCGAGAGCGTCTCGAGGTCGGCGGTCATGGTGTGCCTTTGGGTCGGTGGAGAGGGTCTGACCCCGTCGGGGTCCGACCCTGAGCTTGTCGCTCGGCGAACGTGTCAGGAAACTACCGCACGCGCGGGGTCAGCTCCCTGCGGGGTCAGACCCTCCGCCGAGCAGCGCTCGCACCCGATCTTTCGGCCGTCCCACGATCGCACGGTCCCCGGCGACCACGATCGGACGCTGCAAGAGCGCGGGACGATGCAAGAGGAGCTCGATCACCGGCTCGGCCTCGACGTAGTCGGCCGCAGCGAGACCGAGCTTCGCGAACAGCGAGTCCTTGCGCACGAGGTCGGCGACGGGGTCTTCGAGCCTCGCCGCGATCGACTCGAGCGTCGCGCGGTCGGGGCGCTGCTTCATGTACTCGACGACGTCGAACTCGACGCCCAGCTCCTCGGCAATCGCCAAGGCGCTCTTCGAGGACCCTCAATGGGGGTTGTGGTAGATCGTCACATCGGCCATCGCCGGAGCGTAACTCCTGGTTCTGAGAGACTAGGTTGATGACCACTCGATCCTTCGGCGCGCAGGGCATGGCAGGCCGGCTGCGGCGCGTGCTCGTCAACCGGCCGGGGCCGCGCTTCGGCGCCGGGCACGAGACCGAGGGCGCGTTCTACCCCGAGCCGATCGACCTGCCGCTCGCCCAGCACCAGCACGACGGGCTCGTCGCGCTGCTCGAGGGCGCCGGAGCGACCGTCGAGCGCCTCGACCACGAGGCCGGCGCCGACTCGATCTACACCTACGACCCGGCGGTCGTGACCGACGGCGGGGCGATCGTGCTGCGCTCGAGCAAGCTGATCCGCCAGCCCGAGGCCGACGCCCACGCGGACTGGTTCACGCGCAACGGCATCCCGATCCTGCACCGGCTCACGGGCGGCGCGACGGCCGACGGCGGCGACCTGCTGTGGCTCGACTCGCGTACGCTCGTGATCGGGCGGACGTTCCGCACGAACGACGAGGGAGCGCGCCAGATCGAGGCGGCGGCCCGCCCGCACGTCGACGCGGTGCACGTGATCGACCTGCCGATCAACAACGGCGCCGAGGAGTGCCTGCACACGCTCAGCCTGATCTCGCTGCTCGACCGCGACCTGGCCGTCGTCTCGACCCGTCTGATGCCGGTGCACCTGCGGTCGCTGCTCGCCGAGCGCGGCGTCGAGTGCGTCGAGATCGAGGCCTCGGAGTGGGACTCGCTGGCGCCCAACGTGCTGGCGCTCGCGCCGCGCGAGTGCGTGATGCTCGAGGGCAACCCGGTCACAGCCGGGCGACTGCGGGCCTCGGGCTGCACGGTGCACGAGTTCGCGGGATCCGACGTCGCCGTGAAGGGCGCCGGCGGCCCGACGTGCCTGACCCTGCCGCTCCTCCGCGACCCGAGCTAGCTCGTGGCCGACTTCTCGCTCACCGCCACGCCGGGGCGCGCGCTGCCGCTCGCGGTCTCCGGTCGTGGCGCGCGGATCGTCGACGAGGACGGCCGCAGCGTGATCGACGCCTGCGGCGGCGCGATGGTGATGGGCCTCGGCCACGCCCACCCGCGTCTCGTCGAGGTCGTGCAGCGGCAGGTGGCCGAGCTCTCGTTCACCTATCGCTTCTCGTTCCGCAACCGCCCGATGCTCGAGCTCGCCGAGCTGCTGCGCGAGATCGCGCCGTTCCCGAAGGCGTGGAGCTTCTTCAACTCGTCGGGCTCGGAGGCCGTCGAGTCGGCGATCCACCTCGCGATCCTCTACTGGCAGCTCGCCGGCAAGCCGCAGAAGACCGATTTCATCTCGCGCTGGCCGAGCTATCACGGCTCGACGCTCGGGGCGATGGCGCTCTCCGGATCGGGCCGCCGGTCGGCCTTCGAGGCAGTGCTCGCGAAGCATCCGATCGCGCCCACAGCCGGCGCCGACATCCGCGCGCGGCGATCGCCCGAGGCGGAGGCCGAGTGGGCGGCGCGCGAGCTCGAGGATGCGATCGTGCGGCGCGGGCCCGAGCACGTCGCCGCCGTTTTCCTGGAGCCGATCACGGGCTCGCAGGGCGCCGCGATCCCCCCGCCCGCCGACTATCTGCGCCGCGTGCGCGAGCTCTGCGACCGCTACGAGCTGCTGCTCGTGTTCGACGAGACGATCACGGCGATGGGTCGCACGGGCGACTGGTTCGCAGCCTGCCACTGGCCGGACGCGCTTCCCGACGTGATCACCTTCGCGAAGGGCGTGACGAGCGGGATCGTGCCGTTCTCGGGCATGCTCGTGCGCGGTCAGATCGCCGAGGTCTTCGAGCGGTCCCCGGACGGCTTCCCGTGGGGCCACACGTTCTCGGGCTACCCGCTCGGCTGCGCGGTCGCGGCCGAGGTGATCCGCGTGATCCGCGACGAGCAGCTGCTCGAGGCGGCGCGGACGAAGGGCGCCTGGCTGCGCGGGCGGCTCGACGAGCTGGCTCTGCGCCACGCGGCGATCGGCCAGGTGCGCGGGCGCGGCCTCCTGCAGGGCCTCGAGCTCGTGACCGATCGCGAGACGCTGACGCCGCTCTCAGGCGGCTCCGCGAAGCTCGCCGCGGCGTGCCGCGAGCGAGGCCTGATGATCTACCCGTGCCCGACGACGCTTGGTGCGACCACGCTCGAGGCGGTGCTGCTCGCGCCGCCGCTCGTCACGCCGGACTCCGAGCTCGCCGAGATCGTGGAGATCCTCGACGACGCCCTCTCGTCGATCCAGACCTCCTAGAACTGGCCGCGAGCGACCCCGAGGTAGCTCCGCACCGCTTCTGCGTCGTGTCCCGTCGCGATCAGCTCGTAGACCGGCTGCGGGCTCTTCAGCGTCTTGCGCACCTCGAGCTTGCCGATCGTGATCGCGTGGCGGCGCGCGAACGTGAGCAGCCGATCGCGGTCGGCCGAGAGCAGCCGCCAGACCTCTTCCTGGCGCGTCGTATCGAAGCTGGAGTAGAACCCCACCCGTCCCTCGAGAGCCGTTGCCATCGCCTGCTTGTAGTCGCCGACGTAGTCCTCGGCGTCGCCCTCGTCAGCCATCAGCCTGACGCTAGCACGGAGCTATCCGCCCGGCGTCGCCGGGTCGAGGGGGCCGGAGGGCACGGGTGACGAGCCGGCCCGCGCGTACTCGGCGGCCTTGTCGAGCACGAGCCTGACGTACCAATCCGCATGGTTATAGGCGAACACGGCCTTCCCGAGGTCGCTCGCAGCACCGGCGGCCTGAAGGTAGCGGGCCGCCGAGAAGATCGCATCGACGGGGTCATTCGGATCCTTCCGGCCGTCTCCGTCGGCATCGACACCCCAGCGCGCCCACGTCGAGGGCAGGAACTGCATCCAGCCGATCGCCCCGGCGCGCGACGGGCCGAGGTTGCGGCCGAAGCCGGTCTCGTACTTGTTGATCGCCGCGAGCGTCTCCCACGGGACCTTGTACCGTCGCGCCGCCCGCTTGAAGATCGGGACGAGCGCCGCGGGGATCTCCGCCGTCGAGTCCGTGATCGGTCCGCCGGCGATCTCGCCCGAGGCGACGCCCGCCCACACCTCGGACCCGGCGGGCAGGCCTTCGAGCCGCCGGCCGACGTGCAGTCGCAAGCCGATCGCGCCGATCTGAGTCGTGCCGTTGGCGCCGTAGACCGCGGCCTGCTGGAGCACCACGAGGTAGCTTCCACCGCCGAGCTGGATCAGCGTGTTGGGCCGCGCCGTGACGTGGCGGCGGTTGATGATCAGCCCGTCGATGCGCGCACCCGCCGTCCCCTTGATCGGCATCACGATCTTGCTCGCCCAGATGCGCCCTCCCAGCAGTGAGACGCGCTCGAGCACGACGAATCCCTTCGCGACCCCTGCCCGCTGCACGGCGACCGCCGGGTTGATCGGCGGATACAGGAACCCGCTCTCGGTGCCTTGCGCGAGCAGCGCGCCCTTCGAGCTACGCACCTCTGCGAGCGCGATCCGGCTCGCCTCGGCAGGCGCTGAGAGAGCGAGCGCAGCCACGGTCGCGAGCAGCAGGAGGCACGTCCTCACGCCGCGAGACTAGCCTGTTCCGGACGCCTCCGGCTCCTGCTGCGCGCGGCGGTGGCCGTCGCAGCTCCAGCACGGGCAGCCGTCGACGGGAAGGCCCGCGGCGTGGCGCTCCTCCCACCCCTCGCGTGTCTCCCGCGTGTGCTCCCACGGTGCGGGCACGCCGTCGAACTCGCCGTGCGTGGGCGGCCTCGACCACGGGAAGATCGCTCGGCGCCAGTCCACCGGTGAAGCATACGCCGGGCGTGGCACCCGGCAGCCGCCGAGGAGGGAAGGAGGTGAGCGACCACCGGATGCCTGTGCCCTGACGTTGCCCGTCGGGGCACAGCGTGTATCGACGCGCGCCGAGCCGAGAGACGTCCCCCGATCGGGTGATCGGCGCGGGCGGCCCGGGTAGCCTCTGTGATCGTGCGCAGAGCCGTCGTCGTGAAGCTCGGATCGTCCACGCTCGTAGACGCGCGGGGAAGGCTGCGGCGGGCGCGCATCGAGCGCCTCTGCGTCGAGTTGCAGGCCCTTCGCGACGCGGGCACGCCGATCTGCATCGTCAGCTCCGGCGCGATCGCGCTCGGCCTCGGGGCGCTCGGTGGCCGGCCACGCCCCGCCGACGTCCCTGGGCTGCAGGCGGCCTCGGCGATCGGCCAGGGCGTGCTGCTCGCGGCGTGGCAGCGAGCGCTCGGGCGCGTCGGCGGCCGCGCCGCCCAGGTGCTGCTGACGGCCGGCGACGTGCACGGCCGCACGAGCTATCTGAACGCCCGCGCGACGCTCGAGACGCTGCTCCGCTGGGGCGTCGTTCCAGTCGTCAACGAGAACGACTCGACCGCCACCGACGAGATCACGTTCGGCGACAACGACGCGCTCGCCGCCCAGGTCGCGCTGCTCCTGCGCGCGCGGCTGCTCGTGCTGCTGACCGACGCAGACGGGGTCTACACGCGCGATCCACGCGATCCCGCGGCCGAGCTGGTGCGGGAGGTCCGCGATAGCCGCCTGCTCGAGAGCCTCGACACCTCCGCGCCATCCGCGAGCGGGCTCGGCAGCGGCGGGATGCGCTCCAAGGTGGTCGCCGCCTCGATGGCCGCGGGCGGCGGCGTCGCGTGCGTGATCGCGAGCGGCGCGAGGCCCGAGAGCGTGGCGCTCGCCGTCGCGGGCCGCTCCGTCGGCACGCGCTTTCATCCCGCCGAGAACCCGCTCTCGGCCTGGAAGCTGTGGCTGCGCTACGGCAAGCCGACGACCGGCCGGCTGATCATCGACGACGGCGCCTGCACGGCGCTCGTCGAGCAGGGCGCGAGCCTCTTGCCGGTGGGCATCCGAGCGGTCGAGGGATCGTTCCGAGCGGGCGACGCGGTGCGGATCGCGACGACCGCGGGTCACGAGCTCGCGACGGGCATCGTCGATCTGCCGGCCGCCGAGCTGCGCGCGATCGCGGGCAGCCGCGGCCACGGGGAGGTCGTGCACCGCGACAACCTCGTGCTGCACTGATTTTTAGTCGCGTCTAAGGGGTCTGACCCCGAACGGGTCAGACCCCGAACGGGTCAGACCCTTCTGGTTGCGTTTTCGAAGCCCGGTACCATCCGGTCATGGCAGTCGCCAGCGAATCGAGCGCGTCGGCGCGCGCACGCAGCGCCGCCCGCTCGCTCGCCCTGCTCGGGAGAGGCGACAAGGATGCCGCGCTCGAGCAGATCGCCCGGCGGATCGAGACGTCGGCCGACGCGATCCTCGCTGCGAACGCGCTCGACGTTGCGGCGGCTCGTGCGAGCGGCACACCGGCCGCGCTGCTCGACCGCCTCCTGCTCGACCCGGACCGCCTCGCTGCGCTCGCGCAGGCCGCGCGCGCGGTGGCCGCGCTCGACGACCCCGTCGGCGAGGTCGTGACCGGCTGGCGCCTGCCGAATGGCCTCGACGTCCAGAAGGTACGCGTACCACTCGGCGTGCTGCTCGTGGTCTACGAGGCGCGGCCCAACGTCACGGTCGACGTCGCATGCCTCGCGCTGAAGTCGGGCAACGCCTGCATCCTGCGCGGATCGCAGTCGGCCGCCCAGACCAACGCGGCGCTGCTCGAGGCTGTGCGCGCCGGGCTACGCGACAGCGGGATCGCCGAGGATGCCGTCGTGCCGCTCGACTGCTCGCGCGACGAGCTCGCGGCCTACGTCGGCGACCCGTCGTTCTGCGACGTCGTGGTTCCGCGCGGCGGCGAGGGGCTCAAGCACTTCCTGCTCGAGCACTCGCGCGTGCCCGTGCTCGTCGCCGCCGGCGGCAACTGCCACGTCTACCTGCATGCGGACGCCGATCCGTTGAAGGCGCTCGAGATCATCGTCAACGCGAAGACGCAGCGCCCGGGCGTCTGCAACGCCGCCGAGACGCTGCTCGTGCACCGCGACGCGCTCGCCCTGCTCGGGCCGATCGGCGACGCCTTGCGCGCGCACGGCGTCGAGCTGCGGGCCGACCCTGACGCCGCCGAGGCGCTCGGCCTGCCGACGACACCGGCGACGGAGTCCGACTGGGAGACCGAGTACCTCGACCTGATCCTCGCGGTCCGGACCGTCGACTCGGTGGATGCGGCGATCGACCACATCGAGCGCTACTCGACCGGGCACTCCGAGGCGATCGTGACCGAGAGCCTGTCGGCGGCGGATCGCTTCGTGCGCGGGATCGGCTCGGCCTGCGTCTACGTCAACGCGTCGACGCGCTTCACCGATGGCGGCGAGTTCGGCTTCGGCGCCGAGATCGCGAACTCGACCGCTCGGCTGCACGCGCGCGGCCCGGTCGGCCTGGCCGACATCACGACGACGAAGTACGTCGTGCGCGGCAACGGCCAGACCCGCGCCTGAAGCTGCCTACGCGTCCGCGCGGCCGAGCAGCACGCAGCCGTTGTGCCCGCCGAGGCCCATCGAGTTCGAGAGGGCGACGTCGAGGTCGATGCGCCGGGCGCCTTCCGTCACGTAGTCGAGCCGGCACTCCGGATCGGCGTCGCGGTAGTTCAAGGTCGGCGGCACGATGCCGTCGCGCAGCGCGAGCGCGCAGACCGCGATCTCGAACGATCCCGCGCCGCCAAACTGGTGACCGGTGGCGGACTTCGTCGAGGAGACCGCGAGCTTCGCCGCATGCTCGCCGAAGACGCGCTCGAGCGCGTGCGACTCGGCCGCGTCGCCGAGCGGCGTCGCCGAGCCGTGCGGGTTGACGTAGCCGATGCGCTCACGCTCGACCCCCGAGCGCCGCAGGGACTGCTCGATCATCGCGACGACGCCCGACGAATCCGGGCGCGGGGTGACGGCGTTGAAGGCGTCGTTCGAGTTGCCGTGGCCGAGCACCTCGGCGTAGATCGTGGCGCCGCGCGCAAGCGCGTGATCACGCGACTCGACGACCACCACGGTCGCGCCCTCCGCGCAGACGAAGCCGCCGCGCGTCGCGTCGAACGGCCGCGAGGCCGTCTCCGGCCCCTCTCCGGGCCGTGGCGCGCCGAGGCCCTTCATGTTCGTGAAGCCGGCGAAGATCAGCGGGTGGATGCAGGCCTCGGCGCCGCCGGCCAGCACGACGTCCGCATCGCCGCGCCTGATCAGCTCGCTCGCCTCGCCGACCGCGTGCGCTCCGGTCGAGCACGCCGAGATCGGCGCGTAGTTCGGGCCGCGCAGGTCGAAGCGCTGCGCGATCGCACCGCTCGCGGAGTCGGGCAGGCACATCGGCAGGAAGTGCGGCGAGACGCGTTCGGCGCCGCGGTCGCGCAGGATGTCGTGCTGCTCCATCATCGTGATGAAGCCGCCGATCGCCGTGCCGAAGAGCACGCCGACACGGTCGCTCCCGGCCATCGAGAGCGCGGAGTCGCGCAGCGCCTCGTCGGCAGCGGCGATGCTCAGCAGGACGTTGCGATCGAGCCGGCGAGCCTCCTTGTACTCGACGAGGCCGGACGGATCGAACCCCTTGACCTCGCCGGCGACGCGGATCGGCAGCTCGCTCGCGTCGAACTGCGCGATCTCCGCGATTCCGGAGCCCCCGGCGAGCAGCGTCGCCCACGACGAGGGCGTATCGAGTCCAACCGGCGTGACCATCCCGATGCCGGTGATGACGGTGCGCATACCCCGCCGACTGTACAAGAGCTCCGCCGCCCGTACGCGTGGACCCCCAAGCGCACGGGCGGCCGCAACGGCTCAATTAGGCTGAGGAGATGACAGCTTCCCTTCGGACGAGCCTGCTGACCCTCCTGGATGCGGTCGGACCGTCGGGGTACGAGCACGAGGCGGTCGACGCCTGGTGCGAGCTCGCAGCGGAGGTGGGCGAGGTCCACCGCGACCGGCTCGGCGGCGCGCACTGCATCGTCAACCCGGGCGGCTCTCCGCGCGTGCTGCTCGTCGGGCACATCGATGAGATCGGCTTCGTGATCAAGCACATCGACGAGCAGGGGATGCTCTGGCTCGCGCCGATCGGCGGCTGGGATCCCGCGATCCCGACCGGGCAGCGGGTGCGCATCCGCACGCGCGCAGGGCATGTTCCCGGCGTCTTCGGCACGAAGGCGCGGCACATGATGGCCGAGGACGAGCTGTCCAAGGCGCCGAAGCTGAAGAACCTCTGGGTCGACATCGGCGCGTCGAGCGCCGAGCAGGCGCGGGAGCTCGTCCGCATCGGCGACCCGCTCGTGCTCGAGGCCCCGCCGATCGAGCTCGCGGGCGGCAGGATCTCGAGCAGGGCGCTCGACAACCGCCTCGGCGCGCTCGCCGCGCTCGAGGGCGCACGTCGCGCGGGCGCGGTCGGAGACCTCGCTGCCGAGGTGATCGCGGTCGCCTCGGTGCGCGAGGAGATCTCCTATGCCGGCGCCCAGACCGCGGCCTTCCGGCTCGACCCCGACGTCGCGATCGCGATCGACGTGACGCACGCGACGGACGTGCCGATCGAGGGGATCGAGCGCGCCGTCGGCGAGCACGCGCTCGGCTCGGGACCCACGATCAGCCGCGGCGCCGCGATGCACGAGGCCGTCGCCGGGCGGCTGATCGAGCTCGCCGAGGGCCACGCCATCCCGTTCTCGCTGGAGGCGGACGGAAACGCCAGCTGGACCGATGCCGAGGCGGTTCACGCGGTGCGTGCCGGCATCCCCTGCGGTCTCATCGGCATCCCGCTGCGGGCCATGCACTCCCCCTGCGAGACTGCCGATCTGAAGGACCTCGACAACACCGCAGAGCTCGCGGCGCGATTCTGCCGCTCGCTCGTGCCCGGACAGGAGTGGCGATGACGAAGTACGCCGGCGCCGAGAAGGTGCTCGCCGACGACAAGCAGTACCGGCTCGCGATGGAGACGACGCACGGGCCGATCACGATCGTGCTCAATCCCGACCTCGGCGGGCCGATCCCGAACTCGATCGCCTACCTCGCGACGCAGGGCTTCTACGACGGCCTCGACTTCCACCGCGTCGTCCCCGGCTTCGTGCTGCAGGGCGGCTGTCCCGACGGCACCGGCGGGGGCGGACCGGGCTACGAGGTCGTCGGCGCGCCGCCGAAGTACTACGAGTACAAGACCGGCGACGTGGCGATGGCGAAGACCTCGTTCGCGCCCGCCGGCGCATCCGGGTCGCAGTTCTTCGTGATCTCCGGCAAGAGCGGCGAGAGCCTGCCGCGCGACTACGGCCTGCTTGGGCATGCGCACGACGAGGAGTCGCTCGCGACGATCCGGACGATTGACGCGCTCGGTCGCGGCGACGGCCCGCCATCGGAGCCGGTCGGCATCGTCAAGGTGACGCTGCAAGAGATCGTCTGACGGCTCGCCGATGATCGGCATCGCGCTCGCTGCGATCGCGCTTCAGCGCGGCCCTGTCGTCGAGAGCGTCTTGCCGCGGAGCGCCGTCATCTCGTTCACGACGAGCCGTGCGGTAGACGCGACGGTCGCCGTCGGCGACGCTGCGCCGGTCGTCGCCGGCGGCGAGCGCCAGCACTCGATCCGCGTGACAGGGCTCGTGCCGGGGCGCCGCTACCGCTACGCGGTCGTCGTCGGCGGGAACGTGCTGGCGCGCGGGAACTTCCGCGCCGCGCCGGTCGGACCGGCGCACTTCACGTTCGCCGTCGTGGGCGACTTCGGCACGGGCGGGAAGCCCCAGCGCGCCGTCGCGAAGCTGATGCAGTCCTGGCACCCCGACTTCCTGCTCTCGACGGGCGACCAGAGCTACCTGCTCGGCACCGACGCGTTGCTCGAGCAGAACATCTTCAGGCCGTACCGCGACCTCTTCCGCGGCACCGCGTTCTTCCCGACGCTCGGCAACCACGACGTCTACCTGAACGACGGGCGTCCCGAGCTCGCCGCCTTCCACTGGCCCGGCGGCAAGCGCTGGTATCGCTTCGCCTGGGGCTCGGCCGCGTTCACCGTGCTCGACTCCGACGTCGATGTCGAGCCGGCGAGCGCGCAGGGCCGGTTCGCCGCGCAGAGCTTCGCGCGCGGCTCGTGCTTCCGCTTCGCCGCGTGGCACCACCCGCCGTGGTCGGAGCACTCCGGCGGCATCGCGCCGCACCTGCGCGACGCGATCGTCCCGCTCGCCGAGCGCAACGGCCTCGACGTCGTCTTCCTCGGACACGTCCACAGCTACGAGCGGACGCATCCGCGCAACGGCGTCACCTACGTCACGGTGGGAACCGGCGGCGCGACGCTCGGGGCATCGCCGTCGTCGATCCCCGTGGCTCGCGCCGTGCCTGACACCTATGGCGCGCTGCGCGTCGAGGTCACCGGGAGGCGCGCCGTCTTCCGCTTCATCGCGAGCGACGGCCGGGTACTCGACGCGTTCGCGCGGACCTGTACTGTTTCTCGACCATGAGGAGGCGTTGATGGAAGGTGGATTTCCCTTCGGAATGTTCGGCGGCGGCGGCGATCCGGGCGACCTGCAGAAGCACCTGCAGGAGATGGCCGAGCAGATGCAGAGCCAGCAGAAGGTCGCGTGGGCCGACAACGCGATCAACCTGGCGGTCCAGATGACGGTCGCGTGCATCACGCGGCTCGAGCTGGCAGGCACGCCGCAGGATCAGGCGGGACAGGTTCGCGACGCGATCCGCGTGCTCTTCCCCGAGGCCGTGATGCTCGTCCGCGAGGCCCGGCAAGGGCTGACCTAGTGCCGACGCTGACGACACCCGATGGCGCCGTGCTCGACTACACCGACTCGGGCGGCGGCGGTCGCGTCCTCGTGCTGCTGCACGGCGTCTGCATGTCACGCGAGTACTTCCGCGAGAACGTCGGTCCGCTGAGCGCGGGAAACCGCGTGATCGCGCTCGACTTCCGCGGCCACGGCGCGTCCGCCGATTGCGACCACGGCCACACCGTCGCCCAGTACGCGCGCGACGTGCGGTTCCTGCTCGAGCAGCTCGACCTGCACGACGTCGTCCTCGCCGGCTGGTCGATGGGCTCGATCGTGATCTGGCAGTATCTCGACCAGTTCGGCACGGACCGGCTCGCCGGTCAGATCGTGATCTCGCAGGGTCCGGGCGATCTCAAGCGCGACGACTGGGAGCTCGGCGCGTTCTCGATGGAGGACCTCACGAGCTTCTGCGTGCACCTCCAGGAGGCGCCGCGCGAGGCCTGGGGCGAGTTCGTGCCGGTGATGTTCTTCGACGAGCTCGAGCCTGCGGCGATCGAGCGCTGGATCGACGTGACGATGCGCGTGCAGCCCACGACGCAGACGGTGATCCTGCTCTCGCAGACGCTGCCCGACGGCCGGCCGATGCTGGACGGCCTGAAGCTGCCGACGCTGCTCACGTGGGGCCGTGACGAGAAGCTGCTACCGGTCGCGACGGGCGAGTGGATCCGCGACCACGTGCCCGGCTCGACGCTCGAGGTCTTCGAGCACTCCGGCCATTGCCCGATGCTCGAGGAGCCCGCGCGCTTCAACGAGGTCGTCTCGGCCTGGCTCGATCATCTAGCCTGATCCGGAGCAACGCTCGAGGAGCGTGATCCGTGCGACCGAGCAGTCCGCCGATCAACGCGCTGACGTTCGACATCGAGGACTGGCACGAGCTCGCCCAGCGGCGCCTCTACGGTGCGCGGGTCGCGCCGCGCCCCGAGACGATCGGCAACACGCGCCGCATCCTCACGCTCTTGCGCCGTCACGACGTGCGCGCGACCTTCTTCCTCGTCGGCAGCACCGCCGCCGCGCTCCCCGACCTGGTCCGCGAGATCGCCGCCGAGGGGCACGAGATCGGCAACCACGGGTACGACCACCGCCGCATTCCCGAGCTCTCCCACGCACAGTTCGCCGACGATCTCGAGGCCTGCTCGGCGACGCTGCAGTCTCTCACCGAGCAGGCCGTCACCGGGTTCCGCGCGCCGCACCTGTCGCTGCGGCCCTCGGATGCATGGGCCTACCGCGCGCTCGCGGCGGCGGGAATCCGCTACGACTCGAGCGTGCTGGCGTGCGGCACGCACCTGCCGCACGCGATCGGCGACACGTCGGTGACCGAGCTGCCGATCGCGACCCTCCAGCTCGGGCCCCGGCGGGTCCCGGTCGGCGGCGGCTTCCTGCGCTTCCTGCCACCGCACGTGATCCGGCTGGCGCTGCGCAGAATCAACGAGGCGGGAGAGCCCGCGACCGTGTTCCTCCACCCGCACGATTTCGCTCCCGACACCCTGCGAATCGAAGCCCCCGGCAATCGGCCGCGCGGGCAGGCGCAGCTGATGCTCTGGACGGTGCGACGGAACTTCCGGCGCGGCAGCCCCGTCGAGCGGCTGCTCGACTCGCTGATCGGAGAGTTTCGCTTCGCACCGGCGAGCGAGGTGATCGAGGCCTGCCGCGCCGTCTGAACGACCCTGCGCGGATCGCGGCTTCCTTCGACGCCCGCGCTCGCGCGTTCGACCGGTTCTACGAGCCGCGAACGCCGCTCGCGCGCCTCCTCTACGCGCCCATCGCAGAGCGACTGGAGGTGACGATCGAGCGCTGCGGCAACGTGCGCGGAGTCTCGGTCCTCGACGCCGGATGCGGCTCGGGTCGCTATGCCGTCGCGCTGGCGCAGCGGGGCGCACGCGTGACGGGGATCGACATCGCTCCTGCGATGCTCGAGCTCGCGCGAGCTCGAGCCGAGGCGGCGGGCGTGGCCGACCGCTGCAGCTTCGCGCAGACCAGCATCGAGGCGCTCGGCCCAGACGCCGGTCGCGAGATCGTGCTGGCGATCGGCGTGCTCGACTACCTGGCCGACCCGCGACCGATCCTGCGAGCGCTCGCAGACCTGACCGGCTCGCTGCTCGTCGCGAGCTACCCCCGGCCGCTCGGTTGGAGGCTTCAGGCTCGCCGCCTCTCGGCCGTGGCGCGCGCCGGCGCACCGCGCGTCCACGCCCACACGACCGCCACCATCGCCGCGGCGCTCGGCGAGCTCGGCTTTCGCACGGTCGTCTGCGAGCGTGGCCTCGCGTTCGCGTCGCGCTAGCGTCGCGCGTCAGAGGCTGAGCACCGCGTCGAGGTAGCGCTCGCAGGCCGCGCGCATGTCGTCCGGCCCGATGTCGCGATGCAGCACCGCGTGCGTCGCGAGGCCGTCGATCACGGCGGCGTAGCCACGCGCGAACGCCTGCGGGTCGACCCCGCGCGCGAACGCGCCGTCGCGCTGTCCCTGGCGCACGCACTCGGCCATCTCTCCGCGCCAGCGATCGTAGATGCGCGTGTTCAGCGCAGCGAGCGCCGGATCGCGTGCGGCCTGGGCCCAGAAGTCGATCCAGAGCGCGTGCGCCCGGCGGGCCGTCGGCGTCGCCGGGGTCGCCGCCTCGGCCATCGCGAGCAGCTTCGCGCGGGCGCCCTCGGCTGCCTCGACCGCCTCCGCCATGCGGGCGTGGAACGCGCGCGAGGCGGCCGCGAGCGTCGCGGCGAAGAGCGCGTCCTTGCCCTCGTAGTAGTAGGCGATCGCGCCCGTCGAGACGCCCGCCTCGCGGGCCACATCGCGCACGGTCGCAGCCTCGTAGCCGCGCCGCGCGATCACGCGCGCGGCGGCCTCCTCGAGCTGCTCGCGGCGCTCGATCTCGACCGACGGTCTCAGGACGGCCAGGCGGTGATGCCGCCGAGACCGCGCTTGGCCAGCTCGTTGACGATCACGACGCGCTGGATCTCGCTCGTCCCCTCCCAGATGCGATCGACGCGGAGGTCGCGGTAGAGCCGCTCGACCGGGTTCTCGCGCATGTAGCCGCGACCGCCGAGCACCTGCACTGCACGATCGACGACGCGACCCGCCATCTCGCTCGCGAAGAGCTTGATCGTCGAGGCCTTCGCGTGCGCGGCCTTCGGATCGAGGGTGCCCTGGTCGAGCTCCCAGGCCACCTGGTAGGTCAGCGCGCGCGTCGCCGCGATCTCGACGGCCGAATCGGCGAGCTGGAAGCCGGTGCCCTGGAACTCGATGATCGGCTTGCCGAACTGCACGCGCTCCTTCGCGTACGCGAGCGCCGTCTCGAGGGCGCGCTCGGCGCCGCCGAGGCAGCGTGCGGCGATCATCAGGCGCTCGTCGAGGAACCACTCCTTGCTGATCTGATTGCCCTTGCCGACCTCGCCGAGCACGTCGGCGTAGGCCACGAAGACGTCCTCCAGGACGTACTCCGGGTGCTGGAAGGCGAAGGTGTGCATGTAGCGCGGGCGGCGCGTCTCGCGCAGGCCGGGCGCGTCGAGCGGCACCAGGAAGCACGTCTGACCCGCGCCGTCGACCTCGGCCACGACGATCAGGTAGTCGGCGATGTCCGCGTCGGTGACGAACCACTTCTCGCCGTTCAGGCGGTACCCGCCCTCGACGCGCTCCGCGATCGTCTGCAGCTTCGACGGGTCGGAGCCCGCGTGCTCCTCCGTGATCGCGTAGGCGTAGCGGCGGGCGCCGGCGATCTCGGGCAGCAGGTAGCGCTCACGCTGCTCGTCGGTGCAGTGCTCGAGCACCTGGGCAGGCCGCCAGACGGCCGCCCAGAGGGCGTTCGTGACGCGCCCGAGCTGCTCCAGCGCGACCACCTGCTCGAGCACGCCGAAGCCCTGGCCGCCCCACTCGCGCGGCATGTTCATGGCATTCAGGCCGTGCTCGAGCACCGCTGCATGAATCTTTCGGTGGCTCTCGAGCGAGAGCGACCCGAGCTCCTCAACCTCGAGCTCGAAGGGGATCAGCCACTCGTCGCAGAAGCGTCGGGCGCGCTCGCGGGTGACGAGCAGCTCGGGGGGAAGGTTGAGGTCCATCATGCTCCAGTGGGGGAGTCGGTGAGAACGCGGGCGTCGAGCGCAACGCAGCCGCGCGGGGTCACGATCAGGGGGTTGATCTCGATCTCGGAGATCTCGGGGTGTGCCGCGGCGACCTGCGAGAGGGCCGCGATCGCCCGGGAGGCCGCCGCGACGTCGACGGCGGGCCGGCCGCGAACGCCAGCGAGCAGAGCCGCCGTGCGCAGCGAGCGCAGAAGCTCCTCGGCGCCGGCCGGATCGACCGGAGCGAGCGCGAGCGCGCTGTCGGCGAGCACCTCGACGAGCACGCCGCCGAGCCCGACGAGCAGGATCGGGCCGAAGCGCGGATCCCGCGTCGCGCCGACGACGAGCTCGATGCCGTCGCGCACGTCCGCCTGCCGCTCGACGAACAGGAGCTCGGGCCGGAGGCGGCCGAGCATGTCCTCGGCCGCAGCTCGCACGCTCGCCGCGTCGGCGAGGCCGACGGCGACGCCACCGGCATCCGACTTGTGCAGCAGGCCCGGGTCGATCGCCTTGAGGACGCACGGGTAGCCGAGCCGTTCCGCCACGGCGACGGCCTCGTCGGCAGTCACGGCCTGCGCACCGTCTCCGTACGGGATCCCGGCCGCGGCAAGCAGCCGCCGCGCCGAGAGGAATCCGGGCTCGACGAGCGGTGAGCCACCAACGAAAGTGCCAGGCACCGAACTTGGCGCGGGCACCGCTTCGGCGGCCGAAAGGGGGTTTGACGCACCCATCGCCTGCTCGACCCGGGTGGGATCGCCAATAAAAGTGCCAGGCACCGGAATTGGCGGTGCCGGGGCGACGAGCGCCCCCAGCGCGCCCACCGCCTGCTCGATCCGCGCGTAGACGGCGAGGCCGGCGTCGCGCAGGTCCCGCCCTTCCGGGAGGTCGGCGAAGAGCGAGTGGACGACGAGCGGGATGCCGGTCTCGGCGGGCAGGGCGGCCATCAGCCGCGCCTCCCGCGGCTCTGCCTCGCGGTACTCCTCGGAGTACATCGCGTAGCCGCCGTAGTATCCGGAGAGCAGCACGGCATCGACCTCGCCGCTCTCCATCACGTGCCGCACGAGCGTCGTGAACGTGACGAGGCCGTCCTTGCCGTCGACGAGGTCGACCGGGTTCGCGACGCCGCCCCGCACCCGCAGCTCGCCGGCCACGCGCGCGGCAAGCGACTCGGAGAAGACGGGCACCTCGAATCCCGCCGCGGTCGCGAGGTCGGCGGCGACCGAGCCATGACCGCCGCCGTCGGCGACGACGGCGACACGCCGGCCGCGGGCGCGCGGTGTACGCATCAGCGCGAGCGCGGCGTCCACCAGGGCCCCCGGCGAGTCGACGCGGATCACGCCGGCCGCGCGGCAGGCAGCCGCGACGATCGCGTCGTCGGAGACGAGCGCTCCCGTGTGCGAGGCCGCGCCGCGCGCGCCGGCGGCGGAGCGCCCGCTGTTCAGCAGCACGACGGGCTTGCGCTCGGCCGCCGACCGAGCCGCAGCGACGAACGCACGGCCGTCGGCGACGTCCTCGACATAGATGCCGATGACCTCGGTCCCGTCGTGCGCGGCGAGGTGCTCGATCAGATCGGGCAGCCCGATGTCGGCCTGGTTTCCCGTCGAGGCGAAGCGGGAGAGCCCGAGCCCCGCGCCGTCGCAGAGCATGCCGAGCTCGATCGAGAGGTTGCCCGACTGCGAGATCAGGCCGAGCGCCCCCGTCGGGTAGGAGTTCGACGAGACGCGGAACGAGGCGGCACCGTCATAGACGCCGATGCAGTTCGGCCCGAGCATCACCGCTCCCGCGGCGCGCACGCGCGCGGCGAGCGCGAGCTCGCGAGCGCGCCCAGCCGAGTCGCGCTCGCCGAGGCCCGCCGTGATCACGATCAGCGCGCGGGCGCCCTGGGCGAGCGACTGCTCGACCGCCTCCTCGAGCGCCGCCTCCGGCACCGCGACGACGACGCACTCGACGCCACCGCCCGCCTCGGCGAGGTCGCGCACGCAGGCGCGGCCCGCGATCTCTCCGCCGCGGCGGTTGACGAGGTGCACCGTCCGGCGATCGGCCCCCTCGAGGGCCGCCAGGGCGAGCCAGTTCCCCCACTTGCTCGGATCGGTCGAGGCACCGAGGATCGCGACGGAGCTCGGAGCGAAGAGCGGTTCCAGATCGCGCATCGGTTAGATCAGGCCCTTGGCGATGTGCCGCGCGATCACGAGACGCTGGATGTCGCTCGTGCCCTCCCAGATCTCCTCCAGCTTGGCGTCTCGGAACCACTTCTCGACCGGGAACTCGCGCGAGTAGCCCCAACCTCCGAGCGTCTGCAGCGCGGCCCAGGTGACGAACATCGCGCACTCGGAGGCGTACAGCTTCGCCATCGAGGCGTGCGCCGTGACGTCCTCGCCGCGATCGAAGGCCTCGGCGGCACGCCAGGCCAGCAGCCGCGCGGCGTCGATCCGCATCGCGCAATCAGCGAGGCGGAACCCGACGGCCTGGTGGTCGATGATCGGCTTGCCGAACTGCTCGCGCTCGCGGGCGTACTGGGCGGCGTACTCGTACGCGGCCCGGGCGAGCCCGACCGCCGACGCCGCGAGCACGATGCGCGACTTGTCGAACGTGCGCATCAGGCCGAAGAAGCCCTTGCCCTCCTCGCCGATCCGCCGCTCGGGCCCGACCGTGACGTCGTCGAGAAACAGCTCGGTGTTGATGATCCCGCGATCGCCCAGCTTGCGCATCGGCGCGCCGAACGAGACGCCGGGATCGTCCTTGTGCAGCACAAAAGCCGTGATGCCCTTCGAGCGCGAGCCCGGATCGAGCTGCGCGAAGACGGCATAGAACTCGGCCACGCCGCCGTTCGAGACCCAGGTCTTCTGTCCGCTCACCCGATAGCCGTCGCCCTGGCGGACGGCGCGGGTCTGCATGCCGGCCGCGTCCGACCCGTAATCGGGCTCGGTCGTCGCGAGCGATGTCAGCGGCGGATCGTCGCTGCAGAGCGGCGTGAGATAGCGGACGCGCTGCTCCTCGCTGCCGATCTCGAGCAGCGGATCGGCGAAGAAGCCACCCGACGTGATCAGCGCGCCCAGCCCGGCGTCGCCCCAGGCGAGCTCCTCGATGATCACGCAATCGGTCACGAGGCTCTCGATCCCGCCGCCGCCATAGTCCTCGGGGAGCATGTACGACGTCAATCCGACGCCCGCGGCCTTGCGCACGAGATCGAGCTGCGGCTCGACGTCGGCCTCGTCGACGGCCGGCGCGATCGGGCGCAGCTCGCGCTCGGCGAACTCGCGAGCGAGCGCCTGCATGTCGCGCTGCTCGTCGGTGAGGGTGAGGGTGATCCCGCTGGTCATCGCGCTGCCTTCGGACGAGGTAAACCGAACAAGCGTTCAGTTTAGCGTGACAGACGGCCGACGGCAAGCCCGGTCCCGGCTCAGCTGCGGCGGCGGCGGGCGATCAGCAGCGAGCCGGCCTCGACCAGAACGACGATCGCGACGAGCAGGGGAACGGCGAGATCCACGACGCCAGGCTCCACCGCACCGCCGCGGACGTCACCCCTCGCACGGGTGGTCTACCCTACTGCGCCAGTGACGTCCAAGACCGTGACACGAGCCGCCGAGGGTGGCGGACGCGCCGCCGCGGCGGCGCTCGGACTCGAGCTCGCGGACCTGCGCTCGCTGCGCGAGACGCTCGTCGGGCTGCGCGAGCGGGGCGCGTGTCCGCACGGGGCCGAGGCGATCGCCGCGGCGCTCGCGCTCGCGCTCGGGCCCGATGACGTCCAACTCGCCGACGCCCCTGCGATCGCGGCAGGCTGGGCGCTCGCGTTCGCGATCCGCGGCGAGGCGCGCGCCGCCGTCTCGCTCACGAGCGAGGGCGCGAGCGCGCGCGGCAGCCTCCACGAGGCCATGAACCTCGCGGGCGTCCGCCGGCTGCCGATCGTGTTCGTGATCGACAACGACGGGTTCGACGGCTCCACTCCGGCTCACCTCAGCTTCGCCTGCGGCTCGCTCGCCGAGCGTGGCCCGGGCTACGGCATGCCCGGCGTGATCGCCGACGGCGCCGACGTGCTGGCAGCCCTGCGCGAGCTGCGCTCAGCCTGCGCGCGGGCCCGCGCAGGGGACGGACCGACGCTGATCGAGTTCGTGCGGATGCCGAGCAGCGAGCTCGCTCCGGATCGCCTCACGGCGGTCGCGCGAGAGCTCGATCCGATCGAGCGGGTGGCGGCGCTGCTCGCGGAGGCCGCCGATGCCGACGCCTGAAAGCCTCGGCCTGCCGGTCTACCGGCCGTGGTTCTACGGCGTCGTCCGGAACGTCTGCAGCGTCTGGCTGTACGGGCTGCACCGCCTCTCGGCGACGGGCCAGGAGCTCGTGCCGGAGACGGGACCGGTGGTGCTCGCCCCGACCCACCGCTCGCTGCTCGACATCCCGGCCGTCGGCGTGCCGCTGCGCAAGCGCGGGTTCCACGCGATGGCCAAGGCCGAGACGTTCGAGGTGCCCGTGCTCGGCACCGTGATCCTCCGCGGGGGCGGCTTCCCGGTGCGGCGCGACGAGCAGGACATGGAGGCCTACGCGCAGGCGCTGCGCGTGCTCAACTCCGGCGGCATGCTGCTGATCTTCCCGGAGGGGACCCGCAACCGCGACGGCAGGGCCCGCCCGCAGCTCGGCGCGGCACGGCTGGCGCTCGAGACCGGTGCGGCGCTCGTTCCGGCGGCGATCGCGGGCACGGGCGAGACGAGCTTCTGGCCGCCGCACTTCCCCAAGGTCCGCGTGGCCTACGGGGCCCCGCTGCCGATCGACGACCTGCGGGGCACAGATGACCTGCGGCGTGCCTCCTACACCGCGACGAAGCGGTGGTCCGAGGCCTCCTCCGCGCTGCTCGCGGGGCTCGAGAAGCGATGACGACGATGGCGCCGAGCGACGTGGCCGCATCGCTCGTCGCCGCGCAGAACCTGCGTCAGCTGGACGCGTTCGTCGAGCTGTTCGCCCCCGACGCGGAGATCGCCGATCACCCGACCGGCAGCGTGCGGGCGCGCGGACGCGGCGAGATCCGCGAGCTCTACCGCGCAGCCTTCGCCTCGTTCGACCTGCGCTGCACCGTGCTGCGGCGCATCGTCTTCGGCTCGTTCGTGATCGACCACATGGAGGTCACCGGCGTGACCGGCCCCGACCCCGTGCCCGGCGTCGCGATCTACCTCGTCGCGGGCGGAATGGTCACCCGCATGTGGTCGCTCGACGCGCGGGCGTCAGCCGGCGATCGAGCGGAACACCCACTCGCCGAGCCCGGCTAGACCGCGCGGATCGATCGTGTGGTCCATCGCCACCTCGCGGTAGCGAAGATCGTAGCCCGCGCCCTCGAGCAGGTCGCGCGCCTGGCGCGCGAACGCGACGGAGATCACCGGATCGAGAGTCCCGTGCTCGAGCGCCACGGGGACGTCCCGGTGGCCGGCCAGATCGAGCGGGAAGCCGTCGACGGTCGGGATGAAGCCGGAGAGCGCGAGGATGCCGGCCGGCGGGGGCCTGCCCGCCATCAGCCCGAGCGCGAACGACATCACGGCACCCTGCGAGAACCCGCCGATCACGGTGCGCCCGATCGGCACGCCCACCTGCTCGGCGAGCCCGTCCACGAACGACGAGAGCAGCCCGAAGCCCTGGGCGAACGAGCTTGCATCCGGAAAGCCGATGCGCTCGACGACGTACCAGTGCGCGCCGCCGGGCGGCAGCGAGAGCGGCCCGCGGGGGAGGATCCCGACGAGCCGCCGCTCGGGGTCGATTGCATCCATCAGCGGGGCAAGATCGTGCTCGTCGCTGCCGCGGCCGTGGATCAGCACGAGGGCGCCCTCCGGCTCGCCGGCCGCCGGGCGCAGCGCGGCCGTGAGGGTCATCGCGGCGGCACCGTGAGCGGCGTCAAGGTGGGCTCGATGCGGTCACGCAGGTGCTCGAACGCCGGTGGCAGCGAGAGGCGCTCGCCGAGCGCGTCAGCGGCCTCGTCGGTCGCGAAGCCCGGACCGTTCGAGGCGAACTCGAAGAGCACGCCGTTCGGCTCGCGCGCGTAGATCGCGCGGAAGTAGAAGCGATCGATCACCGGCGTCGGCGAGAGGCCGGCGGCGCGCACGCGCTCGACCCATTCCGGATGCTCGTCGAACGGCACCGCGAAGGCGACGTGATGGACCGTCCCGGCGGAGGGCACGCCGCGCTCCGGCGGCGGCACGTCCAGCACGAAGCGGCCGCCGCGCGACTCGCCGCGGACCTCCCACTCGTGCTCGCCCGACGGGGTGAAGCCGAGCGCCGCGTAGGTCTCGGCACCCCGCCCGACGCGGAACGCATACGCGCGCACCCCGTCGAAGCCCTGGAGGGCCAGCTCGGCCGGCACCTCGCGGTGGCTCGCAACGAGCGGGGCGTCCGGGACCGTCGAGACAACGAGCTCGTGGTCGAGCCCCTCCGGGTCGGAGAAACGCAGGCTGTCACCGTCGCGCTGCGACGTCGTGCCGTGCGCGGCGAGGCGCTCCTCCCAGAACGTCAGCGCGTCCGGCGAGCCGACCCGCGAGACGATCCGGTGGATCATGCCCGCGCCGGCACGACCGGGCGTGGCGCCCGGGTACTCGAAGAACGTGAGGTCGCTGCCCGGGCTGCCGCGCTCGTCCGCGTAGAACAGGTGGTAGACGCTCGGGTCGTCCTGGTTGACCGTCTTCTTGACGAGCCGGAGCCCGAGCACGCCCGCGTAGAACTGAAGGTTGCGCGGCGCATCACCCGTGATCGCCGAGATGTGGTGGATGCCGTCGAGCACGGGCCCGGAGCCTACCCTGAGCCGGGGACCTTCGGCTGATCCTCGCGCGAGTCCTCGACGAAGCAGATTCCGGGCTTGCCGCGATCGATGCGGGCGGCCCCTTCCCAGAAGCCCGCGACGAACCGGTTCGCGAGGTACTGATGGCGCGCGAACGGGCTGATCGAGAGGTCGAGCGACTGCCCGGGAACGCGGATCCGCCAGCGCTGCGGATAGGCGATCGGGGCCCCGGGCGGACGGACGCTCGCCCCGATCTGGTCGACCCGGAAGCGCGCCACCGCGTGCGGCGTGCCGTCGGGATCCACGAACGTGCCCGTGTCGTAGCGGGCGAGCGGCCGGTTTGCGAGGTCGAGGAAGCGATAGAGCATCAGCTCGCTGCGGTCCGCGAAGCGGCACGAGAACCAGTCCCAGCGCAGCGCCGCGCGCACCTTCCCGAACCCGCCCCACTGGTGATCGAGCCAGCTCGAGCCGCTCACCGGAACGGCGCGCCCGGCAATCGTGAGCGTGCCGATCACGGCCATGCGCGTCGCCGAGTAGTACGACGAGGGCCCTCCGACGGATTGCTGGATCACGCCGCTGCGGCCCTGCAGGACGTATGGCTTCTGCGGCACGAGCACCATGTCCAGGCCGTCGCGCTTGCCGCCTGCGCGGATCGAGAACGCGCCATATGGTGCGCGCTCGCTGAAGCGCAGACGCGCCGTGCCAACGGCGAGGGAGAGCGCGCCGGCCTTGCGCGGCCCGAGCCGGGCCCCCTCGGACGCATGCACGATGCGATCGGCGCCGAGGTCGACGACGTTCGAGCGCGCGACCAGTCCGAGCGGCTGCGCCCAGATCGTGAAGAACACCGCGTAGCGATGGCCGTGGCCGTCACCGACGATGCTCGTCGTGTACCACCACTCGACGTTCGAGGCCGGGTGCGGGCCGTGATCGGCGGGAAAGGAGATGCCGCCGCCGAGCGTGGCGAGCAGTGCGAGGATCAGCGCGCGCATCGCGTCGAAGGCTATTCGACGCGGGCGCGAGACCTACCGAGACAGGCTCTCGCCTAAGAGCCGGTTTCAAAAGTGTCGTTCGTGTCTGGGGTTGCCGGAGCGAGCGGGAGTGCCGGCCGGCTCGCGGGGCAGGCTGGTGGCCTGTTCAAGAGCCGGCCGGT
>JANLRV010000030.1:0-46975 GCA_031361905.1 Actinomycetes bacterium | reverse complement strand
GACCGGGTGATCCACTTGGAAGACGGCCGGGTCACCTCCGACCGCCGCACCACCCCCACCCAGTAGGCCGCGCGCGTTGGCGGGGGGGTCAAGATTCAACCGGCAGAAGGGGGGTCAGCTTTCAACCGGCCTTGACAGCGTCACAGAATACGATTATTAGCAGGAGCTTCACAAACCGCACGAGACCGCACACAACTGCAACACGGACCATTTGGGAGCCACGCGGAGGCTCGGGAGCCACGCGGGAGCCACGCCGAAGGAGGGCTTTCGCTCTAGATCTTGCGAACCGCTCAAGGGCGCTCAAGACCGCTCCATAGGTGGTCATTGTGATCACGGCGAATGTCGATGAGCTTCGAGCTCCCGCTTCGCCTCCGCCCCCTCGCGCTGCCGCGCGAGGGTGGACTGGCCGACGAAGCCGAGGGCCACACCGCCGAGCGTGTAGGCCGCTGCGTTCACGTCGAAACCCGAAAGGACTTACAGCTAGCGACCTTCGGCCGCACGGATGAAGGAGAGAACGCGGTCGGGTGAGAGCGGCGTCCGGTCGATCGTCACCCCGAAGGGGCTGAGCGCGTCGGCGACCGCGTTCACGACTGCGGCGGGCGCCGCAATCGTCCCGCCCTCGCCGACGCCCTTGATCCCGCCCTCGGTGACCGTGGAGGGCGTCTCGATGTGGTGGATCTCGATCGCCGGGATCTCCATCGTCGTCGGGTAGAGGTAGTCGAGCAGGTTCCCCGCGAGGAACTGGCCGTTCGCGTCGTAGGCGAGGTCCTCGTAGAGAGCGCCGCCGATCCCCTGCGCCGTCGCGCCCGCGATCTGACCCTCGACGACCGTGGGGTTCAGCATGATGCCGCAGTCGTCCACGACGACGACCTGCTGGAGCTCGACCTGCCCGGTCTCGACGTCCACCTCGACGACCGCGGCGATGCAGCCGTTCGCGTAGCTCTCCGGCGGCTCATACGAGCGGGTCGCGGTCAGAGCCGGGTCGAGCCCAGGGGGCCGCGTGCCGCCGACGAAGGCGCCGAAGTAGGCTGTGTAGGCGATCATCGTCACCGAGATCGACTTGTCCGGCGAGCCCTTGACGGTGGCGTTCCCGTCGTAGATCTCGATGTCTCCAGGGCTCGCCTCGAACGCGTGGGCGGCGATCGCGACGAGCTTCTCCCGCACCTCGTCGGCGGCACGCATGATGGAGCCGCCGCCGATGACGGCGCTGCGGCTTCCCCACGTGCCGGTCCCGTATGCCGTCACGGCGGTATCGCCCTCCAAGATCCGGACGCTCTCCACCTTGACGCCGAGGCGGTCGGCGACGACCTGGGCGAACGTCGTCTCGTGAGCCTGGCCGTGGGAATGGAGCCCGAGGGTGACCGTCACCGTGCCGTCGGGCTCGACCGTGACCCTCGCCGCGTCCATGTAGTCAAACGGGAAGCCCATCCGCTTGGCCATCTCTCCCGACCAGCCGCCCGGCTCGACGAAGGGGCTGAACCCGACGCCGAGATAGCGCCCCTCCTCCCGGAGGCTCTTCTGCCGCTCCCGGAGCGCGTCGTAGCCGAGGACCTCCATCGCCTTGCGCTGCGACTCGGCGTAGCTGCCCCCGTCGTAGCGGCAGCCCGTCGCCGAGACGTACGGCTCGCTCGGGATCGTGTTCCGGAGGCGCAGCTCCATCGGATCGAGCTCGAGCGCGCGCGCGACCTCGTCGATCAGGACCTCGCGGGCGGTCTGGCCGCTCGTCCAGCCGACGCCGCGGTACGCACCCGTGGGGCACTTGTTCGTGTAGGCGGCGTCCACCTCGAAGCGAACCGCGGGGACGTCGTAGAGGCTCGGGAGCAGGACGGCGGCCACGAGCGAGTCGACGAGCGGCGTCCACGGGTAGATCGCGTACGCGCCCGCGTCGCCGACGTAGCGCCCGCGGAAGGCGAGGAACTTCCCGTCGCTCGTCGTCGCGAGCTCGAGATCCATCACGATCTCCTTCGCGTGGGTGCTCGCCGCGAGGCTCTCGTAACGGTCCTCGATCCACTTCACCGGCCTGCCGGTGTGCCGTGCGAGGTAGGGGACGACGGCGTCCTCGGGGAAGAGGTGGATCTTGAGCCCGAAGCCGCCGCCGACGTCTGGAGCGATTACGCGGAACTGGTTCTCGTAGGTGAGCCCGAGCATGTGCGCGAGGAGCGAGCGCGTGAGGTGCGGGACCTGGCTCGACGTCCACATCGTGAAGCCGCCGCTGCCGGGGTCGTGCTCGGCGACGATCCCACGCGTCTCGAGCGGCGCGGCGTGCATGCGGCCGTGGTGGAAGCGCTTCGAGAAGACGCGGTCGGCCTCGGCGAACGCCTTCTCGACCTCGCCGTGCTCGAACTCGATGTGAGCGAAGCTGTTGCTCTCCGAGCCCTCGTGAAGGAGCGGTGCGCCAGGGGCGAGCGACGCATGCGGATCGGTGAGGACGGGGAGCGGCTCCCACTCCACGTCGATGAGCGCGCAGGCGTCCTCGGCGACGTAGCGCGAGGTCGCGGCGACGACGGCGACGGCCTCGCCGACGAACCGGACGCGGTCCGCTGGGAGCACGTGGCGCTCGTTCGCCTTCACCTCCGGCCGCGGGAGGCCGGCGACGAAGGGCGGAAAGTCGGCGAGGTCGGCGCCCGTGAGGACGGCGACGACGCCCTCGAGCGCCCGGGCCTGCTCGACGTCGATCGAGACGATGCGCGCGTGCGCGTGCGGGCTGCGGAAGAACGCCGCGTGGAGCATCCCGGGGAGGCGGATGTCGTCGACGAACTTGCCGACGCCGCGCAGAAAGCGCGCGTCCTCGACCCTTGGAAGCCGGGCGCCGACGTACCGGTCAGGACGACCCTCGACGGAGGTCTGCGCCATCAGGTCCCCTCCCGGAGCTTCCGGGCCGCCGCCTGCACGGCGGCGACGACCCCGACGTAGCCCGTGCAGCGGCAGACGTTCCCGGAGAGGGCCAGGCGGATCTCCGCTTCGCTCGGATCCGGGTCCGTTTCGAGGAGGGCCGCCGTCGTGAGCAGGAGTCCCGGCGTGCAGAAGCCGCACTGGAGCCCGTGCTCTTCGTGGAAGGCCTGCTGGATCGGGTGGAGCTCGGCGCCGCGGGCCATGCCTTCGACCGTCTCGATCGAGGCGCGCTCGGCCTGGACCGCGAACATGAGGCACGAGCGGACGAGCTGGCCGTTCACGCGCACCGTGCACGCGCCGCAGACGCCCTGCTCGCAGCCGACGTGGGTGCCGGTCAGGCCGAGCTCCTGGCGCAGGAAGTCGACGAGGAGGGTGCGCGGCTCGGCAAGCCCCTGCCGCGCCTCGCCGTTGACGGTGACGCGGACGGCTGCGGCGCCGTCGACGATCATCGCGCCGCCGCCTGTCCGAGAGCCCGCCGGACGAGTACCGCGGCGACCTCCCTGCGATAGCGACTGGACGCATGAATGTCGGCGCGCGGCTCGAGCCCTTCTGCCGCGAGTTGCCCTGCGTCGTAGAGCGCGGCTGGGTCACCCAGTTTGCGTCCGTGGAGGGCGGCCTCGGCCGCGGCGGCGCGAAGCGGCCGGTCGGCGACGCCGAAGAGCACGATCCGCGCCGCGCGGCAGACGCCGTCAGGGTCGACCTCTGCGGTCGCCGCGACGCCTGCGAGCGCGAAGTCGCCCTGCCGGCGGGCGACTTCGGCGAAGCCCCAGCGCTGGCCGGCGCCCGCTCTCGGGATCCGAACGCGCGTCAGGATCTCCGTGGGCTCGAGCGCCGTCGTGAAGTGCGTGACGAAGAGGTCGTCCGCCGAGATGACTCGCTCTCCGCCCGGCCCGCGCGCCACGACGCTACCGCCGAGCGCGAGCAGCACTGCGGGGATCTCGGCCGCGGGATCCCCATGCGCCACGGTCCCACCGAACGTCCCGCGGCTGCGAATCGCAGGATGGCCGACGTGCCGGAGGGCCTCGGCGACGAGCGGCGCGGCATCACCGACGGAGCTCTCGACAGCGAGCTGCCGCGAGATCGCTCCGATCTCGACGCTCCCGTTCACGGAGACGCCGTCGAGCTCGCGAATGCCGTTCACGTCCACGAGTACCGCCGGGAGCGCCAGGCGCAGGTTCATGAGCGGAACCAGACTCTGGCCTCCCGCGAGCACCTTCGCCTCGTCGCCATGCTCGGTGAGCGCGTCAATCGCTTGTTCGAGCGTCTCGGCCTTGACGTAACTGAACGACGCGGGTTTCAGCGCAGTGCCCCTCTGAGTCGGAGTGTAGGAGGTTATACACCTCGCCGCGTCCGGTCGCCACCATGCCGCCGTGGCGAAAGCGGACGGCGCTCTCGCCGCCGCGTCCAAGGTTCCGTTGCTATTGCTGTTCGCTTTCGACCACAACGTCGACCGTCTGGCCGAGGACCGCGCCAACGCGCGGCGGATTGCCGAGGCCCACAGCGGAGGCCGAGGCTTGGCCATTCCTCGCCAAGAGCATCCCGACGAGAACCATCAGTCCCGTTTCGAACGCGAGCGTCACGAAGAATCCGATCCAAATGAGGCTTACGGCGACCGGAATAGCTGCGAAGTACCGGTCGGGAAGCCAAAAATGTCCCGCGGCCGCGACTTCTTCAGGTAGAGCAGCACACCGTGTGTGACAGCGGCGGCTGCAACGACTTCCGGAAGTCCGAACCTCATACCACCGACACCGTATCGAGGACCGGGTCACGAGGCCACCGAGTCCACCTCAGGACGGAACGCAATCCACCTCGATGCTCGGATTTACAGGTCGTGAATTCGAACTAGGGCCAACTGGCGGTGAGCGAAGGCAGAGCACCCAATGGGTGGGATTGCAGAAAGTCCTGCATACGAGGTACATTCTGGTCTCGCTCGGCGAACATCGTCCGATCCCGATACACGCTTCGCTCAGCTCACCCTGTACGAAGCCGGAGAACGACCGCTGTGGAAACGGGACGCAGCAGAGGACGGCTTTGACCGCGGCAAGACGGTGCGCGCGCTTGGCGAACTGACAGAGGCAGTCTCGGCACGGTCGAATCGTTTTGCAAGCGAGTCGGCCGATCGTCCCGCAACTGATCTACTGCCGAGATACAGATCAGAGCCCTCGGACGATTTGCTAAGGCCCGCGGAGGTGTTGGCGATCCTGCGTGTCGGCGACGTTCGCACGGCGCGTCGGTACATGCGGATCGCCGGTGGCTTCCGGCTCGGACGCGAGTACCGGATCCGTCACCGCGTGCTGCTCGACTGGATCGCGTGCTGTGAGGCGGAAGCCGACGGTGAGAGCTTCCGGGAAGCCGCGCGTCCTCGCGCCCCGCGAGCTCGCGTCGAGCGAGGTCAGTCGGATTGGCGCGCGCGGATCAGAGCGACGGCGCGGTGAGCGACGCTCGCGTGCCGCGACTCGAGGAGCGCTCTTGCAAGTAGTCGGCGATCTCGACCAGCCCCTCCTGCGAGAGGTGGGCGTAGAGCGTCGCGGTGATGCTCGCATCCTTGTGGCGGGCGAACTGCGAGACGCGCGCGAGCGGCATGCCGGCCTCGAGCAGCACCGTCACGCCCGTGTGCCTCAGGCCGTGGAAGACGATCTGCGGGATCCGCTCTCGAACGCCGGCGGCCTCGCGCCGCTCGTTGGCGCGCTCGATCGCCGCGCGCAGACGCGCGTTCGGGGTCGTGTCGCCGAGCGGGCGGAGCGGCCCCTCGCGCCCGTGCCAGACGAAGCTCTCGGCGGCAGCACGGTCGCCGCGGACCGATCGCAGGTTCGCGAGTTCTGCGGCGAGCGCCGGCGAGAGCGGCAGCGTCTGCGCGAGGTGACCCTTGACGATCTGGCGCTCGGCAGTGGCGCCGCTCGATCGTCGCCAGAGCGTCCAAGCGACGCGCACACGGCGGCGATCGAGATCGAGGTCCTCCCAGGTCAGCGCGAGCAGCTCGCCCTTCCGCATCAGCAGCTCGAGGCCGGCTCGGATCAGCGTGCGATCCGCCAGCGAGCCCGCCGCGTCGAGAACCTCGTCGATCTCGGCGAGGCTGAGCACGCGCCTGATCTGCTCGCCCTGGGGCGTGCGGGCGCGCGCCGGCCGGTAGCCGGCCAGCACCGAGTGGTCGATCCAGCCGCGCTCGTCGTCTACCGCCCAGGCAAGCAAGCGGCGCAGCAGCCAGACGGCCTTGCTGACCGAGCGATGCGAGACGCCGCGCGCGCGCAGCTCGTTCTCCCACTCGCGCACCGCGTCCGCACGCACTCGCCGGAGCGGCGTCTCGCCGAAGACGGGCGCGACGTGGTAGAGGAAGACCTGCGCATCGGCCCGGCGCGTCGACGGCTTCAGGTGCATGCGCGACTCGAAGTAGCTCGCCGCGAGCTCGCCGATCGTGAGCGGACCGGCCGAGCGCTGCACCGGACGCGGCAGACGCTCGGCGCGCAGCTTCGCGAGCGCGCGCTTTGCCTCGTCCATGCTCGCGCCGTCCGGCAACTGTCGCCACTGGCCGCGCGCCGCTTGGAGCACGAGCGGGCAGGAGCAGCGGCCCCCTGGTCTTCGATCGTGGCTTCGGGCACACTGGCGTGCATGGTTCTTGTAGATGCCGACCGCTCGTCGCTCTTTCCACTGTCCGGGCACTGCGCGCACGCTCCCTTCCCGACCCATTCTAGCGCAGTCGGTATGATCAGCGGTATGATCAGCAAGATTTCGAAATGCGATTTGGCTTGAAATAGACCTTGGCGGGGTGGCGGAGCGGTCGAACGCGGCTGCCTTGAAAGCAGCTGGGCAATCGCTGAGATTGTCTCGTGGGTTCGAATCCCACCCCCGCCGCTGATCGCGCCCGCGCCGAGGAGTCGCAGCATGTCGTCCCAGCCCGAACACCACGTCGTCATCGTCGGATCCGGCTTCGGCGGCCTCTTCGCGGCGAAGGCTCTGCGTCTCGCGCCGGTGCGCGTGACGCTGCTCGACCGCACGAACCACCATCTCTTCCAGCCGCTGCTCTACCAGGTCGCGACGGGCATCCTCTCCCCGGGAGACATCGCGCCGGCGACGCGAGACGTGCTGCGCCGCCAGCGGAACGTGACGGTGCAACTCGGAGAGGTCAGCGCGATCGACCCCGAGCTGCGGCAGCTCGAGGTTCGACACCCATCGCGCAACCGCACGACGATCGGGTACGACAGCCTGATCGTCGCGAGCGGCGTGACGCAGTCGTACTTCGGCAACGACAGGTTCGCGCAATGGGCTCCGGGCATGAAGACGATCGACGACGCGCTGGCCCTGCGGGCACGCATCTTCGGCGCGTTCGAGCTGGCCGAGTGGGAGGCCGATCCCGCGGCTCGCGCGCGCTTGCTGACGTTCGCCATCGTGGGTGCAGGACCGACTGGCGTCGAGCTGGCAGGCCAGCTCGGCGAGCTCTCGCGTCGCGCGCTCGCGCACAATTTCCGCCGCCTCGACCCGCGCGAGGCGCGGATCCTGCTGTTCGACGCCGGCGATCGCATCCTGCCGTCGTTTCACGAACGGCTCTCGACGCGGGCCGCGCGCGACCTCACGCGCCTCGGCGTCGACATCCGGCTGCGCACGACCGTCACCGACCTCGACGAGCTGGGCATCACCGTCCACGACGCCGAGGGCAACGAGACCCGCATCGAGGCGATCACGAAGATCTGGGCGTCGGGCGTGCAGGCAGCACCGCTCGCAGCCTTGCTCGCCGAGGTGACCGGTGCGCCGGTCGATGCGCGCGGGCGCCTCCGTGTGACGCCCGACTGCTCGTTGCCCGGCCGGCCGGAGATCTTCGTCGTCGGTGACGCGATGGCGCTCGACGGCCTCCCCGGGCTCGCCGAGGTCGCGATGCAATCGGGCAGGCATGCTGCGCGCGTGATCGCGGCGCGCGTCACGAGCTCGCCCCCGCGAGGCCCGTTCCGCTACCACGACCTCGGCAGCATGGCCGCGGTCTCACGCACGAGCGGGGTCGTCGAGTACAGGCGCCTGCGCCTCGGCGGCCGCGTGGGCTGGATGCTCTGGCTCGTCGTGCACCTCACGTTCCTGACCGGGTTCAAGAACCGCTTCTCGACGCTGCTGCAGTGGACGATCACGTTCCTCTCGCGCGGGCGCGGCGAGCGCACGATCACGCTGCGCCAGGCCGGTCTCGACGATCCCGCCGGCGACTCCACCGCCCCTCTCGCGCGCGACGGCGGATCGCGCTAGCGCCCCTTCTGAAGCTCTGGTGCACTAGGTTCCAGCGCATGAGCACCTACGCGCAGATCGCCGACCTGCCTCTCGAGATCGAGTCGGTCGAGCTGCCGCGCCAGGAGCAGTCCGTCTCGAGCGGCTTCACGCGCGTCAGCACCGAGATCGTGCTGCGGGGACGCGGCGAGACCGGTCGGGGCGAGGACGTCTGCTACACCGCCACCGACCACGACCTCTACCCCGCGCTCGACGCCCTCGCCGGCTCTCACACGATCGACTCGCTCTCGCGGCTGCTCGATGAGACCGAGCTCTTCACCGCTGAGCCCGCCATGCCCGCGTCGCACGACTATCGGCGCTGGGCGATCGAGAGCTCGGCGCTCGACCTGGCCTTGCGGCAGGCGGGCACCGACCTCGGCGGAGTCCTCGCGCTCGAGGCCGCTCCCGTGCGCTTCTGCGTCTCGACGCGCCTCGACGCCCGCGACTGGCTCGCGATCGATCCGTCGCTCGAGTTCAAGGTCGATCCAGTCGGCGACTGGGATCGCTCGTACGTCGAGGCGCTCGCAGCCACCGGACGCGTGCGCGTGCTCGACTTCAAGGCGTTCTACGTCGGCACGGCGGTCGACAACCCGTTCGACCACGGCTTCTACCGGCTGATCGCCGAGACCTTCCCGGACGCGGTGCTGGAGGATCCCTCGATCGCCGACGACGCGCTCGCGGCGCTCGCCGACTGCTGGGATCGGATCAGCTTCGACGCTCCGATCCACGCGCTCGCCGACGTCGATGCGCTGCCGCTCCGGGTCATGCACCTCAACATCAAGCCGTCGCGTTTCGGCACGCTCGCGCGCCTCTTCGAGTGCATCGACGCGTGCCACGAGCGAGGCATCTCGATGTACGGCGGCGGCCAGTTCGAGCTCGGCGTCGGCCGCAGCCAGATCCAGGAGCTCGCCTCGCTGTTCTATCCCGCAACGGCGAACGACGTCGCGCCGATCGCGTACAACGCCCCCGAGCCCGTCGCCGGCCTGCCGCGCAGCCCGCTCGCGCCGCCCACCGCGCGGAGCGGGTTCGGCGGGGCCTGACTACGCTGACGGCATGCTCGCCGCCACGCTCGCCAGCTTCGCGCTGCTCGCTCCGAGCCAGGGAGCCATCGCGAGGCCGGCGATCGTCTTGCGTCCGATCCCGTTCGGCCCGAAGCGGCGAGCCGAGATGGCCGCCTACTCGAAGCGGCACTACGGGCAGGCGGAGTGGCGCCTGACGACGCCGCACGTGATCGTCGAGCACTACACCGTCACGACGACGTTCGCGGCGACGTTCGCGACCTTCGCGCCCGACCGGGCCGACCCCGAGCTGCACGAGCTGCCCGGTGTCTGCGCGCACTTCGTGGTCGATCGCGACGGGACGATCTACCAGCTCGTCTCGCTGACGACCCGCTGCCGGCACACCGTCGGTCTCAACTGGACCGCGATCGGCATCGAGCACGTCGGCTCATCGGCCGAGCAGGTGCTCGGCAACCCGCGCCAGCTGGCGGCCTCGCTGCGCCTCACGCGCTGGCTGCAGCAGCGCTTCTCGATCGCGCGCCGCAACGTGATCGGCCACGCCGAGAGCCTCTCGAGCCCGTATCACCACGAGCTCGTCGCGCGCCTGCGCTCGCAGACGCACGCCGACTTCAACCACGCCGAGATGGCGCGCTACCGCGCGAAGCTCTAGCGCCCGGCGCGACCCAGCTACCAGCCGGGATCCGCCCCGCGGGATCGCAGGAAAAATGGCACGAGGCCCGCGAACGGGCCCCGTGGTTCCCCCATGTTCAGCTGTGCAGGTGCTACGAGGCGTCGGAGTCCCGGCCGAGGCGGCGGAGGATTCCACCGGCGCCCGCGAGACCGAGACCGATGCCGCCGAAGAGCAGCGCCTCGAGGCCCGTGAACGGAAGCTTGCTCGTCGTGCCGGTTGCCGGCGGCGCCACCGAGCTGACCTGCTTCTGGCCGGACGTGCTCTTGGCCGGAGCGGCCTTCTTGGACGTGACGGCCTCGACGGCACCGGTCCCCGCGTACTGCTTGAGCAACGGGCTCTTGAGAGCGGCGTCGAGCTGTGCCTTCGTGTAGGTGCCGTCGACGCGCCCGTCCTTGGCGACGTCCTTGATCACGGGGGTTGCATCGGCGGCGAACGCCGAGACGGGTACCGTGATGGCGATCGCCATCACGGCGACCAGCATGGTGAGTCGTTTTCGCATGGAGTCCATCCTTGTTACCGAGCGCCCTTTCCGCCAGCCATCACGCCGAGCGTGCTGAGCATGATGCCGACGTCGGTGGCGAATGATTGATGCTTGACGTAGTAGAGATCGTAAGAAAGCTTGTCGACGCTCTCCTGCACGGAGGACGCGTAGGGGGCGTAGACCTGTGCCCAGCCGGTCACGCCCGGGCGGACCAGATGCCGCGGCTCGTAGAAGGGGACGTGGCGGACGAGCTCGGCGACGAGCTCGGGGCGCTCGGGACGCGGGCCGACCAGCGCCATCTCGCCCTTGAGCACGTTCCACACTTGCGGAAGCTCGTCGAGCCGGCAGCGGCGCAGGAAGGCGCCGACGCGCGTGACGCGCGGGTCGCGCTCGCTGGCCCACTGCACGCCGTTGCTCTCGGCGTCGCTCCGCATCGAGCGGAACTTGACGATCGTGAACGTCCTGCCGCCCTCGCCGACGCGGCGCTGGCGGTAGAAGACGGTGCCCGGCGAGTCGAGCTTGATCGCGATCGCAACGAGCGCCATCACGGGGAGCGCGACGACTGCGAGCACGAGCGTCACCATCAGCTCGACGGCGCGCCGCGGGATGCTGGCGACCGAGCGTCGCTGCAGCGCGAGCGCCTCGAGGAACCAGGCCGCGTTGATGTCGGCGATCGGGACGCGGCCGTAGGCGCGCTCGTAGAAGTCGCTGAGCTCGAGCACGGACGGCGTGCGGCCCGGCAGCGCGAGCACGTGCTCGAGCAGCTCCAGACGGCGGTCCTGCGAGGTCAAGACGACGGCGTCGACCTCGTGCTCGGCGACGATCACGTCGAGGTCGGCGAGACCGCCGACCGTCGAGACCGCGCCGGCGCCATCGTCGACGAAGCCGATCAGCTCCATGCCCTTCGGCTTGTCCACGGCCGCGACCGTCTTGAGGCGAAGCGCAGCCTCACCGCTGCCGAGCCCGAGCACGCGAAGCGGGCGCGAGGTGGAGCGGAGGCGATGCCAGTGGAAGTCGACGGCGACGCTGAAGAGCCAGAGCGCGAGGCCGGCGACCGCGACGCGAGCCGGCGACATGCCGAGATCGAGAACGGCGGAGGCGGCGAGCACGACCATCGTGGCGAACGCGGTGGACTGCGCGTGGCGCACCATCCGCACGCTCAGGGCCGCGTGGTAGTCGCCGCGGTCCCGCATCAGCGCGGCGTTGATCGAGAGCGTCAGCGCGGCGAACGCGACCCCGAAGCCGAACGCGCGGGGCGACGTTCCGCCGGCGACGGCCCAGAGACCCGTCGCGACGAGGCCCAGCAGCAGCCAGCTCCCGGAGACCATGCGCTTGCGCGCGGCGCGGCGCGGCCTCAGCGGCATCGCGAGACCGGAGGTCACGGGTGCCAGGGTGCTCGTCTGCTGTTCTGTGATGCTCATCTGGTGTGGGTGATTCCGTCTCGCGGTGTGATGGGTGAATGTGAGGTTCGTACGGGTTGCAATTCCCACCCTAACCTGCATAAAGCGGTAGAAGCCCTGTGAACTCCTCTGGTTCCTACCGAAACCTCGGATCTAGCATACCCCTTCCCCTTGACGTGACAACCCCTAAAAACACAACCGATACGCGTTTCCCACCCATACGGATCGGTTCGTGGTTGGTTCTTCCAGCCCTGCTCAGCGCGATTTCGCTGATCGCAAGCGGTGTCGAGGCGGCACCCCGGCGCGAGTTCCGGATCGGGCTATCCTCCCCGATCGTCCAGCTCGAACCGGACGCCGCGCAGACCGAGCAGGAGCGCGAGATCACCTCGCTCGTGTTCGAGCCGCTCGTCTCGATCGACCCCGCCACGCTCGGGCCGGACCTCGCCCGATCGCTTGCGATCTCCGTGCGCTCGAGCGAGCGAGGGCGGACCTGGACCTACCGCCTGCGGCCGCTCGTGCGCTTCAGCGACGGCAGCCCGCTGCACGCCGCCGACGTCGTTCGCTCGCTGCGCCGCTCGCTGCTGCCTGTCGCACCGACCTCGATCACGGCGCTCGACACCGCCACCGTCGTCGTGCGCCTGCCCCACGCGAGCCAGGAGTTCGCGCTGCTCGCCGTCGGGGTCTCGAGCGCTCGCACGCTCGGCTCGGGACCCTACCGGATCGCCGGAACCTCGCGGAGCACGGTGATCCTCGCGCGCAACCCGCTCTCTGGACGCCCCGCCTCGGGGCCCGACGGCATCATCTTCAGCTATCGGCCCGATCGGGCAGGACAGCTCGAATCGCTGCTCTCCCGCAAGCTCGACGCGCTCGAGATCGCACCGGGCGAGTCTGCGCGCCTCGCCCCCTCGCCTGCGATCACGCTCGTCGAGCGCCCATCGCTCGCCTCCCTGCGCCTCGACCTCGAGGGCGCCGCGATTCCCTTCGCGCTGCGCGCGGCCCTCACTACCGGCATCGATCGAGAGGGGATCGTCGCGCACGTCTTCGACGGCCACGGTCTCGTCGCGAGCTCGGTGATCCCCGTCGGCTATCTCGCCTGGCATCGAGCCCCGCGACTGCAGCCCGCTTTCGACGCGAACGAGGCGCGCGCGCTGCTCGAGCACGAGGGCTGGCAGGTCGGGGCGAGCGGGATTCGCTCGCGCGGGAAGCTGCGCGCGGAGATGCGGATCGCGGTCGACCACTCGACCGAGGCGCGCCTCGCGGCCGCCCTGGTCCGGCGAGATGCCCGCGCGATCGGCATCGATGTGATCTTCGACGAGAACGCGACCGCGCGGCTCTCGCTGCTCTCGGGCGGTCCCTCCCCCGACTCGCTGCTCGCGCCGCTCGCGACCGGGAGCCGGGCGATCGCCGCGCTGCTCTCGAAGGCCCGTGGTGAGGAGTCGACCGCCGCCCTCGCGCGCGTGTACGCGCGACTGCAGGAGCGCGCCGCCAGCGAGTCCCGCGCGATCCCGCTCGCCGAGCCCACCACGATCACCGCCGTCTCACGCGCGCGCTGGGCGATCCCCGCGAGCGGCGCCGGCATTCTCAGCGTGGGCTCCTCACGCGGCATCTCCGAGCTCGAGGCCGTGCGCGGCCAGCCGGTCTCGTGGTCGGGCTGGATCCTCGCGAGCGTGATCGCGCTCGTCGCGGTCGCAGTCGCGCTGGGACCGTGGCTGCGTGCACGGAGCGAGCCGATCGAGCGGGCACCGGCGTGATCCGACGTGCGCTCGGCTCGCTCGCGAGCCTCGGCATCGCGCTCGCGATCGGCGGCGCAGCGCTGCGCGCGCGCCCCTCGTTCACGGCCGCGCTGGACGCGCTTCCTGACAGCCTCGCCCTCGCGCTGCCGGCGGGTGCGATCGGCTTCGCGCTCGCGCGCTCGCGCCTCGCCCGTCTCTCGCTCGCGATCCCCGCGCTCTCCTCGCTAGCGCTGCTCGCGCTGCTCCTGTGGCCGCCCGCGCGGGTGAGCGACTCGACCCCGCTCGCGATCGCAGCGCTCGCGATCGCCGTGGCCCCTCTGATCGCACGCGGACAGCTCGGCCTCGCGGTCGCCGCGCTGCCCGCGATCGAGCTCGCGCTCGGGC
Source organism: Actinomycetes bacterium (assembly GCA_031361905.1). Lineage (GTDB taxonomy): Bacteria > Actinomycetota > Thermoleophilia > Gaiellales > JALYLC01 > JANLRV01. The sequence goes on along the minus strand of JANLRV010000030.1, from coordinate 33,155 downwards.
GCGAGGGACTCGGCCAGGTCGCCGGACGAGCCGCGCGCAGCGGCGACCACGCGACGCTGCTCGGCGCGTTCTGCCTGCTCTTGGCCCTCGCCTGGCTCGCCGACCTCGCAGCGTCACGGCTCGGGCGAGCGGGCGGTGCGGCGACGCTGGCGCCACACGCGCTGCCGCTTCGGATCGCCGTGGGCGTCGCGGCGACGGGCCTGCTCGTCGCCTCGCTCGGTCCCACGCTGGCCGGGTCGGCGTCGCTCGTGCTCGAGAGCCCGATCCCGTTCGAGCGCATGCAGCCGCCGTCCTCGCTGCACTGGCTCGGCACCGATCAGCTCGGCCGCGATCTGCTCGCCCGCCTCTGCGACGCGACCCGCTCCTCGCTGCTTCTGGGAGGCGCCGCGGCCGTGCTTGGCTCGCTCGTGGCGACCGCCTCGACGCTCGCCGCGTCGGCACTCGGATCTGCGGGGCTACGCGTGCACGGGCGTCTCGAACGGGCCGTCCTGCTGCTTCCGCTGATTCCGCTCGTGACCGGCTCGGTCTCGGTCGCCAACGGCAGCCCGTCGCTCGGCACGGCGATGCTCCTGGCGGTGCTCGCATGGGCGATCGCCGCCGGCCGGATCCGGCCCTGCGCCGAGCGGACGCTGGCGGCCGCGACCGTGTGGCGCACGCGCTCGCTCGGGGGCTCGGCCCTCGAGATCGCACGCCGGCACGTGCTGCCGGCGGTCGTGCCGCCTGCGATCGCGGGCGGATTCGCTGCGCTCGGCGCCGCGCTGATCGCGGAATCGAGCGTCGCGCTCGTGACCGGAGACCGGTCGACGCTCGGCGGAGTCCTGGCCGATGCGGTCGGCGCGGGTGCGCTGCCGGCCGGCAACTGGTGGTACGGCGGCGTCGCCGGCGCGTGGGCCGCGGCGCTCGCGACGAGCGTGCTCGTGCTCGCACGGGCGGAGCGGCTCGCGTGAGCGTCCTCCGCATCGCCGACCTCGAGATCTCGAGCGCGCGGGGCGCGCTGCACGGGATCTCGCTGACGGTCGAGCCGGGCGAGATCATCGGCCTCGTCGGCGATCCGCGATCGGGCGCCGACACGCTCGTCGCCGCCCTGCTCGGCGAGCTCGGGCCCGACGAGGTGATCGGCGCGGGCGAGCTCGAGCTCGTCACCGAGACGGCCCCGTTCTCGCTGCAGCGGCGGACTGCGCGCGGGATGCGCGCGCTGCGCGACGAGATCGGCGCCCTCGACCCGGCCCGGCAGCCGACGACCGTCGCCGTCGGCCGCGATCCGGGCCACGCGGCGCTGCCCGGCGAGCGGGCGTGGGTCTTCGGGCTCGCGCGCCGCACAGCCGAGAGCGGCTGCGGCGTGCTGATCGCGACTCCGGATCTGCACGCGGCGATCCAGGGGTGCACGCGGATCGCCGTGCTCTATGCCGGGCGCATCGTCGAGCTCGCGGAGGCGGCCGCGATCGCAGAGGCGCCCGAGCACCCGGCGACGGCCGAGCTGCTGACGACCGCGATCACGATCGGCGGCCCGCGAGACGCGGGGATCGCGGCCTCGCCCCGCCCGCTCCCCGAGCGCGCCGCCCGCGGGTGCGCCTATCACCGGCGCTGCGCCTACGCGCGCGAGCTCTGCCGGGGCGGCACCCCGGCGCTCGTCGATGTCTCGGGCGATCACCTCAGCGCGTGCGTGCTCGCGCCGTGGCAGCCGGGTCGCCTGACCGCGCCTCCACGCGGGCGCAGGGGCGCATGACGGTCCGCGCCGACCGTCCCTCGCTCGAGCTCCGGCGCGTGACGGCGGAGGGCCTCGCCGACGTCGACCTCGCCTGGCACGCCGGCGAGTCGCTCGCGCTCGTGGTCGACGCCGACCCGGCACCGATCCTCGACCTGCTGATCGGCCTGCGCGAGCCCGTCGCCGGCTCGATCGCGATCGCCGGGGCGGTCTGCGCGGGGCGTGAGCGACGCGGGCGCCTGCGCGTGCTTCCCGAGGACGCGTCGGCGATGCTCGACGACCGCAGCCTCGTCTCCGACCTCGTCGAGCAGTCGCTGCGCGCCCCCGACGAGTCGGCGGTCGACCGGGCGCTCGACCGCGTCGGCCTCGCGCACGCGCATCGCGCACGCCGCGCCTCGACGCTGACGCTGCCGGAGCGCACCCGCGCGGCGCTCGCGTGCGTGCTCGTCGGCGAGCCGGAGGGCATCGTGCTGGCCGAGCCGTTCGCACGGCTCGCGGCGGCCGATCGCTGGAGCCTGCTCGGGGCGGTCGCGCGCGAGCACCGCCAGCACGGCCGCGGCCTGCTTCTGCTGACGCGCTCGCCGGCCCTCGCGTGGGCACTCGCCGACCGCGTCGCCGTGCTCGTCAAGGGGCGCCTCGTCGAGCTCGGTCCCACCGCGAACGTGCTGCTCGCGCCCGCGCACCCGGCCACGCGCGATCTCGTGCGCACGGCCGGCGCGGCCGAGCGTGCGCCGGAGCCGCCCGCAAGCTGGCCGCCACCGCTCACACGGCCGGGCCCCGGCTGCATCTACGCCGGCGGCTGCGACCGGGCGCGCGAGCGCTGCCAGGCCGAGAGCCCGTCGCTCGGACCGGCCGGCAGCGCTCTTCAGCTGGCCGCGTGCTGGTATCCGATCGAAGCGCTACCATCAACCTCAAGTTGAGCTTTATATTAGAACAATGGGACCCTGCCGATTTGCGGAGGACCGATGGAAATCACTGGGGTGGTATTGACCCCTCAGTGGGTTGCCCCCAAGATGGCGTAGTGACGGCGCTCCGCATAGCCTCGCTGCCCGCAGCAGCGCAGGCGTCCCTCCTGCTCGCGCCCGCCGCCCTCTCTCTTGTGCTCGCCGCCAAGGGAGGCGCGACGGGCACGGACGAGTGGATGCCGTTCGCGCTCGGCACCTGCGCGCTCGCCGCCGGCATCGTCGCGCTCGCGCCATCGGGCGTGCGGCGCGGGCCCGGACTCTGGGCGTGCGGCGCGTTCATGCTGCTCGCCGCCTGGAGCGCGGCCTCGGCGAGCTGGGCCGTGCTGCCCGGCGAGGCGACGGTCGAGGCATCGCGCGCGCTCTTCTACGCCGCGGTCTTCACGTTCGCATTCGTCGTCGTCCGCCGCCTGCGCGACGCCGAGATCGCGATCGCGGCGGTCGCGTCGAGCGGCGCGCTGATCGTGACCTACGCGCTCTTCCAGCTCGCCTCATCGCCGAATCCCGATTGGTTCGCGGAGGGACGCCTCGACTGGCCCGGCGGCTATCCGAACGCCACGGCGGCATATGCGCTCGTCCCGCTCTTTCCCCTGCTCGGGATCGCGGCCGAGCGTCGCCTGCTGGCCCCGCTGCGCGCGCTCGCCCTGGCGGCGGCCGTCGGCTGTGCCGGGCTCGCGGCCCTGACCGAGAGCCGCGGCGCGCTGATCGCGCTGGCGGTCGCCGGGCCGATCGCGCTCGCGCTCGCCCCCGAGCGGCTGCGCCTGCTCGCGCCGGTCGCGCTCGCCGCCGCGTGCATCGCACCGACCCTCCGCACGCTGCACGCGAGCCTCGAGACCGGGGCCTCGGCGAAAACCAGCGAGGCCGCCAAAGAGGTGCTGCTCGCGATGGCCGCGGCCGCCGCGCTGGGCCTCGTCTATGCGCTCGTCGACGGGCGGCTCGTGCTCTCTCCGCGCGCGCACCGGGTTGCCGCGCTGGGCATGCTCGGCCTCGTCGTCGGGCTGATCGGCGTCGGCGGCGGGATCGCCCTGGCGCACGACGCGCCGTCGCGCATCGCGCGCGGCTGGGATCGCTTCCAGCAGGTGAACGGCGCCAACGACGGCGACCTGCACCTGTTCGACTCGTCGACGTCGAACCGCTACGACTTCTGGCGCGTCGCCGTGCGCGACCTCGGGGCGCACCCGCTGAGCGGGGTCGGGGCCGGCAGCTTCGGGCCCACCTACCAGCAGCGCGGCCGCAGCGACGAGCTGCCGGCCCAGGCGCACGGCGAGGGCTTCGAGCTCGCCTCGACGCTCGGCATCCCAGGCCTCGCGCTCGGCCTCGTGATCGCGGCGATCGGCCTGCTCGGCCTCGTTCGCCGCGCCGAGCGCGCGCGCAGCCCGATCGTCGCCGGCGGGTTCGTCGGCGCCGCCGGCGCGCTCGCACACTCGCAGGTCGACTGGCAGTGGCAGGTCCCCTCGGCCGCGATCCCCACGGTGATTCTGCTCGGCATCGGCGCCGGCCTCGCGGCGCACGGCCGCGCCGTCGCCCGGCGGCCGCAGCGTGCCGCCGCGATCGTGCTCGCCGCAGCGGCCGTGCTGTGGGTGCTCCCGGTGTTCTGGTCGGCGCGCCTGACCGACCGCGCGCTCCGCACCGGCGACGCCGACAGCGCCGAGCTGGCCGCCGCGCTCAACCCGTTCGACCCGGCGCCCGAGCGGGCGCAGGCCCGCATCCAGGCGGGCCGGGGCGACCTCGAAGGCGCCTACCGCAACGCGCTGGCGGCCACCCGGCGCGCACCGAACGACTGGACGGGCTGGGCCCTCGCGGCCTCGTTCGCCCCCGATCCGACCACCCACGCGGAGGCCTGCGCGCGTGCGCGGAGAGCCAATCCCCGCCTCGCAGCGTGCCCCCAAGGAGCAGCATGACCGAGATCGACCAGATCGAGACCACGGCCGGACTGAACGGTGGCGGCCACCTGCCGTCTACAGTGGGCCGCAGGCCGCAGGGCGGCCTGAGGCCACCCATGCCGGATGACAACGACCTTCGCCGCTACGTCGGCCTGCTGCGCGAGCAGTGGCTCATCATCGCAGCCACGGCGCTCGCGATCACGCTCGCCGTCTACGTCTTCTCGCTGATCCAGCCGGAGCGGTTCGAGTCGACAGCGCGCCTCACCTGGACGCCGCCCGTGAGCCAGAACCCCGGCCAGTTCGACTCGCCCGGCCTGATCACGCTGGCGACCAAGATCGACTCGCCGGTCGTGCTCAACCTGGCCGAGACCCCGCTCAAGATGTCGTCCGAGAACATCGAGAAGAAGATCACGGTGACGCCGTCGAGCGACCAGTACCTGCTGCAGATCACCGCCACCGCCTCGACCGCGGCGCGCGCGCGGGAGATCGCGCAGACCGTCGCGCTGGCGGCCGACCGATGGGACGGGAGCCGTCTGCTGGAAGACCTCAAGCAGCGGCTGAGACTGCTCAACGCCCAGCTCAACAAGGCCGACGCGAACGGCGTCACCGACGATCAGAAGGCGGCGCTCGTGATCGAGCGGGCCGACGTGCAGAGCCAGCTCGACGCGGCGAACGCGAAGGGCGGGAACTACGGCCCGAGCGAGCTCGACATCGTCCGCCGGGCCGACCTGCCCGAGTCGCCCGTCGCGCCCCAGCCGGTGCGCAACGCGCTGATCGGCCTGCTCGCGGGCCTGCTCTTCGGCTGCGCCGCTGCCGTCACCCGCGACCGCCTCGACCGCCGTCTGCGCACGATGGAGGACGTCGAGGGCGCGTTCCACCTGCCGGTGCTCGGCGTCGTGCCGAAGAACGTCGAAGCGTCGCGTGGCCAGCGCCGCGCGGGGATGATCGACTTCTCGGACTCATCTCGAGCCGCCGACGCCTACCGGACGATCCGCACGAACCTGACGCTCTACGGCATCGAGCGCGGCGAGCACCGCGTCGTGATCGTGACCTCCGCCCTCGCAGCCGAGGGCAAGAGCGGCGCCGTCGCGAACATCGCATCCGCGTTCGCCGCCGCCGGCCTGCGCGTGCTCGCGATCTCGGCCGACCTGCGCGCGCCGGCCCTGCACCAGTACTTCGACGAGGCTTTCGGCGACAGCCTGGTCGACGTGCTGAGCGGTGAGCTCCGCCTCAGCGCCGCGGTCCGCACGATCGAGCCGAGCGCCTCGCTCGGAAACCGCGAGGGCGTGCTGCACCTGCTCGCGAACGACAAGCGCTTCCCGGACCCGGCCGTGCTCTACGGCTCGCCCGCGATGGCGAAGCTGCTCGTCGAGGCGCGTCGCCGCTACGACGTCGTGATCATCGACACGCCGCCCGTGCTCTCTGCAGGCGAGACGCCGCTGCTCGCACGCGCCGCCGACGCGACGATCGTCGTGACGAACCTCGAGGTCGCGAACAGGGACGCCGCCCGGCGCGCGATGAACGTCCTCGAGGGCGCCGAGATCACGCCGATCGGCCTGATCGTGACGAACCCGCCGAGCTCGTCCGCCGAGCACGGGTTCGGCTATGGCTACGGCTACGGGTCCACCGCGTAACAGTGGCCCCGCAGCGACCGCCTTCGACGATCCGATAGCAATGGCAACCGTCCGCAGCCAGCTCGGCCGGCCCGCGAGCAGCGGCAGGCTCCTGTTCGCCGCGTGGCTCGTCGTCGCCGTGGTGCTCGGCGGCGTGCTCGCCGTCGCGCTCCCCCGCGTGCCTCCGATCGTCGTCACGGCGCTGCCGTTCGTCTTCGCCGTGGCGTTCGTGCTGCTCCCGCTCGTCGCGTACCGGCCGGCCTGGGTCTTGGTCTGCGCGTTCGCGCTGCTGCCGGTCGTCCGCGTCGAGCCGGCGCCCTACGACATCCTGCTGCTCGCCCTGATGGCGCTCGGCAGCGTCCGCCGACCGTTCGCGAAGCTGCACGTGCCGCCGAGCTCGCAGATCGCGCTCTGGGGTCTGGCCCTGATCACGATGATCTCGATGATCAACTCGAAGACCCCGGCCGGCTCGTTCCGCTTCGCGGGGGTGAGCCTCTTCCTGATCCTCTCCGCGGTCTGGCTCTCGGGCATGTTCGCGAGCGAGCGCCTGACGCAGCTGATGATCAAGGCCTACATCCTCGCGGCGGCGGGCTCCGCGGTGATCGCGGTGCTCGCGCTGAAAGCGCACCTGCCGGGCCTCGGCTTCATGATCTACCAGAACTCGCGCGCGCAGGGCCTCTTCAAGGACCCCAACGTGTTCGGGCCGTTCCTCGTGCCGGCAGCCGCGATCCTGCTCGAGGAGATCGCGCGCCCACGCTTGCTCGGCTACTCGACGCGACGCCTCTTCGTGCTGCTCGCCGCGTGCTCGAGCGGCGTCGTGTTCTCGTTCTCACGCGCCGCCTGGGGCAACCTCGTGGTCACCTTGCTCGGCATCGTCTTCATCTACCTGTGGCGCCACCAGGGCATCGGCCCGATGCTGCGGGCGATCGCCGTGCTCGTCGTCAGCGGCGCGCTCGCCTTCGGCCTGCTCGCCGCCACCGACTCGCTCGGCTTCCTCGGCCAGCGCGCGAAGGCCGAGCAGCGCTACGACACCCACCGCTTCGGCGCCCAGGACGAGGCGCTTCACCGGATGACCGAGAAGACGCTCGGGCACGGCCCGGGCTCGGCCGAGGTCGAGCTGGCCTACTCGACCCACTCGACCTACGTGCGCGTGATCTTCGAGCAGGGCCTGATCGGCGCGGGCCTCTTGATCGTGCTGATCGTCGGCACGCTCGTGATCGGCGCCTCCGCCGCGATGCGCGATGCCGATCTGCACGGCATCGGCTCGGCCGCGCTCGTGAGCGCCTGGGCGGGCCTGTCGCTCAACGGGATCTTCGTCGACACGCTGCACTGGCGACACCTCTGGGTGCTCGCGCCGTTGATCTGGTGCTGCGCGCTGCTCGACGCGAAACAGCCGGACGGCCGGCGGCCGATGGGGGCTTCCACGCGACCCGGGACCCGGGTTAGAGTCGGTTGATGGCGAGCTCTGACCTGTCGCGCGTTCCGCGTCGACGTCCCGGCATCGGCCTCGCCAAGGCGACGCTCGTCGCCGGCCAGGTCGCCGTGCACCGCGTGCGCACGCGCCACCGGGCCGCCGGGTTGCGCATCCTCTACTGGCATCGGATCGCCGAGTCGACCGATCCGCTGGCGATCTCGCCGCGTGCCTTCCTGCGCCAGCTCGATGCGATCGAGGCCTCGGGGCTGCCCGTGATCGACCTCTACGACCTGCCCGACGCCGAGCTCGGCGCAGATGCGGCGGGCATCGCGCTGACGTTCGACGACGGCTACCAGGATGTGCTCGAGATGGCGATCCCCGAGCTCGAGCGGCGAGGCTGGCCGGCCATGGTGTTCGTGGTGCCCGGCGCGATCGCGGGCGACGTGCACTTCGACTGGTACCCCGCGGGCGAGATGCCTCCGCTGATCGGCTGGGACGACATGCGATCCGTGGAGGCCCGCAGCGCGATCCGCTTCGAGCCGCACACGATGACCCACCCGATCCTCCCGCGCGTGAGCCGGGAGCAGGCCGAGCACGAGATCCGCGAGTCGAAGCGCGTGGTCGAGCACGAGCTCGGACGCGAGGCCCGGCTGTTCTGCTATCCGGCCGGCTATCACTCGACGCGCGACGTGCAGCTCGTGCGCGAGGCGGGTTTCAGCGCGGCGCTGACGTGCGAGTTCGGGGCGAATCGGATTCCGTTCGCGGAGCCCTTCGAGCTGCGCCGGACCATCGTCGAGGCGAGCGATCCGCTGTGGGTGTTCGCGGGACGGCTCGACGGAGCAACCGACCGCGCGCCGCTCGGCCGGCGCAGTCGACGGGTCGAAGCGAGCCTCTGACCGCTCGGCCTCGCATCCTGCTCGTCGTCACGCTCGCCGAGGCGGGCGGCGCCCAGACGTTCGTCGGCGCGCTCGCCCGTGGCCTTGCCGATCGCTACGACGTGCACGTCGCCGCCCACGGGCCCGAGGGAGCGCTCGTCGACGCCTGCGCCGCGGGGGGGCTGCCGTTCCACCACGTCGAGTACCTCGCGCGCGACCTCGAGCCGCGCAGCGACGCGGCGGCGGTGCGGGAGCTGCGCGCGCTCGTCCGCACCGTTCGCCCCGAGCTCGTGCAGCTCAACTCGTCGAAGGCCGGCGTGCTCGCGCGCGTCGCGCTCGCGGGGCTGCACATCCCGGTCGTGTTCACGGCCCACGGCTGGGCCTTCTCGGGCCGCGGCGGCAAGGCCGGCGCGTTCTACACGAACGCCGAGCGCGCCTGCGCCCCGCTCTGCCAGGCGATCGTGTGCGTCTCGAGCTGGGATCTCAAGCTCGCCCGCGAGCGCCGGATCGCGCCTGCCGGCAAGCTTCATCTGATCCACAACGGCGTCACAGTTGACCCGGGCACCCCGGCACGGCGCCCCGCGGGGCGCGAGCTCGTGCTCGGCTGCACCGCCCGGCTTGCGCCGCCCAAGGACATCGACACGATGCTGCGCGCGCTGGCGCTGCCCGAGACCGCGCCGTGGACGCTGCGCGTGTTCGGCGAGGGGCCCGACCGCGAGCAGCTCGAAGGGCTGCGTGCCGAGCTCGGGCTCGAGGGGCGTGCGACCTTCCTCGGCAGCCGCGACGACGTCCCCGCGCAGCTCGCGGACTGCGACGCGTTCTCGCTGATCTCCGACTGGGAAGGCCTGCCGTACTCGATCCTCGAGGCGATGGCCGCGCAGCTTCCGGTGATCGCGACGCGCGTCGGCGGGATCCCCGACCTGATCGTCGAGGGCGTCACGGGAAGGCTGATCCCGCCCCGCGATCCCGGGGCGCTCGCAGGCGCGCTGGCCGAGCTCGCCGCGGATCCCGCACGCGCACGCGAGCTCGGCGAGGCAGGCTTCCGCCGGGCCTCCCGCACGTTCTCGCTCGAGCGGATGCTCGGTCGCTACGATGCGCTCTTCCGCTCGCTGATCTGACCGGGAGTGCTTGCCTCTGACGACGGGCGCTGACGACGCGTACTTCGTGCCGCTCGGCGGCGGGCGGTATCGCGCGACATCGCACACGGAGGGACCGTGGGACGCGCGGCACCAGCACGGCGGGCCGCCCTCTGCGCTGCTCGCGCGGGCGATGCGCGACGTCGCACCGGACGACGGCCGCGTGCTCGCCCGCTCGACGTTCGAGCTGCTCGGTCCCGTGCCGGTCGGCGAGCTCGAGGTCGAGGCGGCAGTCGCGCGGCCGGGTCGCAGCGTCGAGCTGCGAGAGGCGACGATGCGCGCCGACGGCCGCGAGGTGATGCGAGCGCGCGCCTGGAGCGTGCGGGGCTCCCAGGCGCCCGCTCGGCAGCGCTCCGCCCGTGCCCGCTCTGCCCGCGCACGCGGCCGAGATCCCGCTGCCGTGGTCCGAGTCGGGGTACGTGCGCAGCATCGAGTGGCGCTTCGCGCGCGGGAGCTTCGGCGAGCCGGGCCCGGCGGCGGTGTGGACGCGCCTGCGTCACCCGCTCTTCCCCGGCGAGGAGCCGGACAGCCTCACCCGCGTGATCGTGATCGCCGACAGCGGGAACGGCGCGAGCGCCGAGCTCGATGTCGAGCGCTGGCTGTTCATCAACCCCGAGCTGACGGTGCACCACCTGCGGCCGCCGGTCGGCGAATGGATCTGCCTGGACGCGAGCACGATCACTCCGGCGGGCGGCGCGGGCCTCGCGTCCTCGCTCATCTCCGACGCGCGGGGTCCCGTCGCGCGCGGCGCCCAGGCGCTGCTCGTCGCGCCTCGCGACTGATCGTGATCGTCAGGAGACGCGCGCCCGGAGCCGGTTCGCGAGCGCGATCAGCTCGCTGAAATCCGCCGGTCTCGGCACCAGCTCGGCGAGCGGGAAGTGCGCGACGCGCCGGTAGAGCGCGATCGATGCCACGCCGCCGGCGAAGAACGCGAGCGTCGCGGCGACGGCGGCGCCGGTGGCGCCGTAGAGCGGGATCAGCGCGAGGTCGAGCAGCACGCCGGCGACGAGCGCGACGATCGCCGCGTAGGACGCGTCCACGGGGCGGCGCTCGGCGATCAGTGCGCCCGAGAAGACGTTCATCGCGACGAAGCCGAGCGCGCCCGGCACGAGCCAGATGAACGGCTCGACCGAAGGACGGAAGTCGGGGAGCAGGAACGGGATCAGCGGCGGGCCCACGATCAGCGCGCCGGCGCAGCCGATCGTGGTCATCACGAGGATCACGCGGAAGAGGCGCACAGCCGTCGTCCGGCGATGCTCGGCGTCGGCTCGCGCGATCGCGGGCACGAGCACGATCCCGACGACGCGCGGCAGGTACAGCAGGATCTCGGCGACGTTGACCGCGAGGCCGTAGATGCCGCCTGCGCGGTTGCCCTTGAACAGGTTCAGCAGGATCTGGTCGACGCGGTTGTTGAGGAACAGCGAGAGGCTGCCGACGAGCGCGCGCCAGCCCAGCGCGAGGGCCTCGCGCGCGAGCACGCGGTCGAACCGCCCGAAGCCCGTCATGCGGGACGCGACGAACAGCTGGCCGAGCGCCCAGCCCGCCCACTCGACGGCGTAGAGGACGAGCGCGACGCGCAGGGTGAGCGAGTCGAAATACCAGAAGATCGTCAGGAGCAGGCCGTACAGCCACGGTGAGATCACGGTCACGATCGAGTACTCGCGGAAGCGCCCGAGGCCCTGCCCGAACCCCTGCACGGTCTCGCCAATGCCGATCATCACCGCCGAGACCGCGACGACCGCGAGCGAGACGGCACTCGTCCCGTAGACGATCAGGGCGACGATCGTGACGAGCGCCGAGCCGAGCCCGAAGACGAAGCTCGTGCCGACGAGGGTCGTGAGCAGGTCGCGCTCACGACCGTGATGGCGCGCGACGAGCAGCGGGGCGACGAGCGGCAGCCCGATCTGCGCGAACTGCCCGGCGATCAGGGCCGCCACGCTGAGAAAACGGTAGGCACCGGAGCCGGCGACGCCGACGGCCTTGGCGATCAGGAGCGTCGTGAAGAGGAAGCCGAGGCTGGAGAGCAGCTTCGCCGCAAACAGCACGCTCGAGCCAGCGGCGATGTTGACGGGCGAGTGGGCACTGGTCTCCCCCTCGCGGCCCTCCATTCAGTCATCCTATAGTCGGCGGTCCCGATCGCCGGATGTGCTGCGTTCTGGCGATCCCGCTACGATTGTGGCGGTGGGAGAAGTGGCTGAGTGGCTGAAAGCGGCGCCCTGCTAAGGCGTTACAGGGGGTCAACCTCTGTCGAGGGTTCGAATCCCTCCTTCTCCGTGCGGCCGCAGCTCGGATGACCGCGCGTCCGACCGTGCTCCAGCTCGCCGACCTGTGGGGCCTGAGCACGATGCCGACCGAAAACGTCCAGTTCACGCAGTCATACGTCGACGCGAAGACCGGCCCGGACGGCAAGCCCCTGTGCTCCGCGATCGTCGCGCTGCTCGTTGACGACCCGGCCGTCTTCTCAGACATGCACCGGATGCCGACGGACGAGCTGTGGCACTTCTACCTGGGAGATCCGATCGAGCTGCTGCTGCTCAAGCAGGACGGCAGCGACGAGCTCGTGATCCTCGGTCACGACGTGCTCGCCGGCGAGCGCGTGCAGGCGCTCGCGCCCGCCGGTTGCTACCTGGGAGCGAGGCTTCGGCCGGGCGGCGAGTACGGCGTCTACGGCAACACGATGGCGCCGGGCTTCGTCCTCAGCGACTTCGAGGACGTGACCGCCGCCGAGCTGATCGCCCGCTGGCCCGGTCGCGCGAAGCTGATCCGCGCGCTCACGCGCACGTGATCTCACTGGCGGGCGCGACGACGGCGCCTTCGACCGCGAGACGAGCTGCCGAGATGCGCTATGATGCTTATCAGCAAGCAACTACTTTGGAGCAGGCATGGCGGGCACGGCGAGCGTGGAGGTCGAGACTGAGACCGTCGAGCGCCTCCGCGTGGCGCTCGCGATCCTCAGCCGCTCCCTGCGCGTGACATCGGCCGGGGCCGGCCTGACGCCGACGGAGCTGTCGGTGCTCGCGACCGTCGTCCGCGGCGGCGCGACGCGCATCGGCGAGCTCGCCGATGCCGAGCGGATCAACCCGACGATGCTCTCGCGCATCACCGTGAGGCTCTGCGACGCCGGGCTGCTGCGGCGCGAGACCGATCCGGTCGACCGGCGCTCGGCCCGGCTCGAGCCGACGGCGGCCGGGCGGGCGATGCAACGGCGCATCCGCGCCGAGCGCCTGGCGAGCCTGCGCGAGCACCTCGCCGAGCTCAGCGAGGCGGAGGTCGACTCGATCCTGAGCTCGCTGCCCGCGCTCGAGGCGCTCGCCGAGCGCATCCGCGTGGCACCAGCAAGCGTGCGCGCGTGAACGCCGGCGCGATCGGCCGCCGCACCTTCGCCTCTCTCGCGAGCCCGAACTACCGGCGCTACTTCGCCGGCCAGGGGATCTCGCTGATCGGCACCTGGATGCAGACGATCGCGCAGGGCTGGCTCGTCTACTCGCTGACCGGATCTGGCACCGCGATCGGCCTGCTCGTCGCGCTCCAGATGCTGCCCGTGCTGCTGCTCGCGCCCTACGGTGGCCTCGTCGCCGACCGGCTCGACAAGCGCCGGCTGATGATCGCCGTGCAGTCGTGGATGGCCGTGCTCGCGCTCGCCCTCGGACTCCTCACGGCGAGCGGCGCCGTGCGCCTCTGGCACGTCTACCTGCTCGCCGGCCTGCTCGGCATCGCGACCGCCTTCGACAACCCCACACGCCAGTCGTTCGTGACCGAGCTCGTCGGACCGGACAACCTGCGCAACGCCGTCACGCTCAACAGCGTCCTCGTCAACGCGGCCCGCGCGATCGGCCCGGCGATCGCGGGCATCCTGATCGCGACGGTGGGCGTGTCGGCCTGCTTCCTGATCAACGCCTCGAGCTACCTCGCCGTGCTCGCCTCGCTGCTCTTGCTCGACCGCTCGGCGCTGCGGCCCAGCACTCCCGCGCCGCGCGAGCGCGGCCAGGTGCGTGCGGGCATCGCCTACGTCGCGGGCACGCCCGAGCTCGCCGTGCCGCTCGTGATGATGGCCCTGATCGGCGCGCTCGCCTACGAGTTCCAGGTTGTCCTGCCCGTGGTGGCCCGCGAGACGTTCGGCGGCGGCCCCGAGGTGTACGGCCTGATGACCGCCGCGATGGGGGTCGGCGCCGTCGTCGGAGGCCTCGTGGCCGCCACGAACGGCCGGGTCGGCACGCGCGCCGTGATCACCTCGGGCTTCGCCTTCGGGGTCGCGATCCTGCTCGCATCCGTGGCCCCCACGCTGCCATTCGAGCTCGCCACGCTCGTGATCGTGGGCGCCGGCAGCGTGCGCTTCCTCGCCGCGGGGAACAGCACGCTGCAGCTCGCCTCGCTGCCGGAGATGCGCGGTCGCGTGATGAGCCTGTGGGCCGTCGCGTTCCTCGGCTCGACGCCGATCGGCGGACCCATCGTGGGATTCGTCGCCGAGCATGCCGGCGGGCGCGCGGGGCTCCTGCTCGGCAGCGTCGCGTGCTTCGCCGCCACAGGCCTCGGCGCGTTCCTGCTCTCGCGCGACGCTGAGACACCGCTGTGGCGCGCGGGCCGTACCTCGTGCTAGCCTGAGAGAACGGCCGCGTGACTGCGGCTGGAGAACGACGTGATGAAGACTCCGGCACCCACTCGCCCCGACACCAGCCGTACGGCTGTGTCTGCGTGTGCCGGATCCGTCGTCGACTGACCCGCGCGCAGACGCAGCTCGGACGGCCCGCCGCACTCGCGGCCGTCCTCGAACCCTGTCTGCCCGCCACCCTTGCCATGACCGCATCGCTCACCCCATATCGCACCGCCGTTCACCGGCTCTCGATCGCCCGCCTCGTCGCCGTGACGGGTGCCGAGGCCGGCTTCGTCGCGCTCGTCGCGGCGATGTTCCAGCGCACCGGGTCGGCCACCTGGGGCTCGGCCGTGCTGATCGCCGCGATCACCACGGGCGGCCTGTTCGCGCCGATCGCGGGCACGCTCGGCGATCGGCTCGACCGCAAGCGCGTGATCATCGTCTCCGAGCTCGCCACCGCCGTGACGACGCTCGCGCTCGTCTTCTTCCAGGCGCCCATCGAGGTGGTCGTGATCGCCGCCTTCGGCGCGATCGCGCAGGCACCCCTGTTCGCGGCGAGCCAGGCCGCGATCCCGAACCTCGTCCCGGCCGATCGCGTGATCTGGGCGAACGCCGTGCGCACGCGGGCGAACAGCATCGGCTTCATGCTCGGGCCGGTGCTCGGCGGCCTGCTGATCGCGACCTCCGGCACGACGCTCGTGTTCATCGTCAACGCCGTCGCGCTGCTCGCCTCGGCGGCGCTCACGAGCACGATCCACGGGACGTTCAACGAGCAGCGCGACGGCGCCGACCGCCACGGCATGACGGCCGGCTTCGGCTTCGTCTGGGCAGATCGCGTGCTGCGCATGCTGGTCGCCGCGTGGTTTGTCTGCCTGCTCGGCGTGGGCACGCTGCTCGTCGCCGAGTACCCGCTCGCCGAGGTCTTCGGGACGGGCTCCTTCGGCTATGGCCTGCTGATCGGGACCTGGGGGGCCGGCACGCTCGTCGGCACGCTCGCCGCCGAGCGGCTCGTGCCGCGCAGCGCCTATTGGGCGCTCGTCGCGGGCATGGCCGTGATGGCCGTGATGCTCGGCAGCGTCGCGATCGCGCCGTGGTTCGTGATGATCTGCGCGACGCAGCTGATCGGCGGGTTCGCCGACTCGCACGTCAACGTCGCCGAGCAGACGGTCACGCAGGAGCGCACCCCCGACATCCTGCGCAGCCGCGTGTTCGCCGCGAACGAGGCGATCATGCTCGCCGCGCTCGGCCTCTCGATGGCCGCCGGAGGCCCGCTCACCGATGCCTTCGGGCCGCGCTTCGCCTACGGCGCGACCGGCGTCAGCATGCTCGTCGCGACCGTGATGCTGGCGTTCGGCGTGCGCGAGCTGCGCGCCTCACGCGTGCACGAGCACGCGGCCATCGCTGACGCGCACGTCGTAGACGGCTACCCGCATGCGGGGGTCATCGGGACAGCGACCATCCTCGACGCGGAACTCCCAGCCATGCCATGGGCAACGGATGACGAGCCCGCTCGCGTCGCCGTACGTTCCCGCTAGCTCGCTCTCGAAGCGCTCGCGCACCTCGCCGCGGCACATCGGCGCGCCGTGGTGGGGGCAGCGGTTGCGCACGGCGTAGGGCGTCCCGTCGCCGGCGCGCAGCACGCCGATCTCGCGTCCGCCGATGCGCGCCACCGCGTGGCCGCGCCCCTCCAGCTCGTCGAGCGAGCAGACGTCGTGCCAGCTCCGCTCGCTCATAGGCGGAACAACGCGGCGGCGGTGTCGTGCATCACCTTCGCGCGCCACGACTCGGGCAGGCGCTTGAGCATCGTCTGCTGGTCGTCGCCGTCCCAGTGCGGATAGTCGGAGGAGAAGCAGAGGATGTCCGGCGCGCCCGCCGCCTCGAGCATCTCGAAGAGCAGCGCGTCGTGGCCGTCCGTGTGCTCGAGCGGCTGTGTCGTGAAGCGGATGTGCTCGCGCACGATCTCGCTCGGGCGGCGGTCGAGCCACGGCGTCTCGCCCCGCAGGCCGCGCCAGTTCGTGTCGAGCCGCCAGAGGATGCCCGGCAGCCACGCGAGCCCGCCCTCCATCAACAGCACGCGCAGCGCGGGGAGCCGGTCGAAGCAGCCGTTGACGACGAGCGAGACGAGGTGCGCCATGATCGAGCACGCCGAGCCGAGCGTGTGCCACTCGATGTAGAAGTTCGGCGGGCCGGCACCGCCCGGCATCGCGGCCACGCCCATGCCCTCCCCGCCCGAGTGAATCGTCAGCACGAGGTCGTTCGCGACGCACGCCTCGAGGATCGGCAGATAGCGGGGGTCGCCGTACGGCCGCTCGGATCCGCCCACGAGCAGGACCTGCGTGAAGCGCCGGTCGACCGCCATCCGGTTGATCTCGCGCGCGGCCTCGAGCGGCTCCTGCGTGGGAACGATGATCGAGCCCCGCACGCGCGGGTCGGCGCCCAGCCAGCGGTCGGCCATCCAGTCGTTGTGGGCGCGCGCGTAGGCCCGCGCTCGATAGGGGTTCGCCATCACGCCGGCGAGCACGCCGTCATCGGCCGTGAGCATGCCGATGTCGGTACCCATCGGATCGAGCACCTCGGCGATCACGCGCTCGATCGACGTGCCCGGATAGCTTCGAGGACCCGTGGACTCGAGGTCGTGCCTGAACCAGCCCCCGGGGTGCGACCAGTTGTACGACGGCAGGCCGAGCAGCTCGCCCTGCGAGCGGAACCACTCGCGCTGGGCGGGCTCGACGTAGGCGCAGAACTCCTCGGGGTCGCCGATCTGCACGTGGATGTCACAGTCGATCACGAGATCGCTCCTGCGCTCGGTGGTGCCGGGATGGCAGCGGGCGGCGCCGTTCGAGGATACCCGTGCGCATAGGATGCTGGCGGCATGGCAGGCAGCGACCAGTCGGATGGCGAGCACCGCCTCCCGGCCTCGTTCGCGATCGGCCTGAGCGTGCTGCTCGGCCTGCTGCTGCCGGAAGATCTGACGCTCGGCCCGTCGATCATGACGCCGCTCGTGGTCGGAGCGATCCTGATTCCCCTGACGCTGCACGCGCCGCGCCGCGCCGTTCAGGAAGCGGGCTGGCTGCGCGCCGCCGCGCTCGTGCTGCTCGGCGTGATCGCGCTCTCGAACGCGAC
This sequence comes from Actinomycetes bacterium, assembly GCA_031361905.1. GTDB lineage: Bacteria > Actinomycetota > Thermoleophilia > Gaiellales > JALYLC01 > JANLRV01. Next base: position 15,853 of record JANLRV010000030.1, on the reverse strand, counting down.
CTCGCTGGGCTACCTGATCGACCACCTCGTGACCGGGAGCGCATCCGGCACCTCGCTCTTGCGTGCGGCGCTGATCATCTGGTTCCAGAACGTGATCGTCTTCGCGGTCGTCTACTGGGAGCTCGACGGCGGCGGGCCGCACCTGCGCGCAGCGGGCGGCGACGTCCGCCGCGACTTCCTCTTCCCGCAGTTCGACGTGACCTCGGTCGCGCCGCCGGGGTGGCGCCCGACCTTCATCGACTACCTCTACATCTCGTTCACGAACGCGAGCGCGTTCAGCCCGACCGACACGATGCCGCTGACCCACCCGGCGAAGCTCTTGATGCTCGCGCAGTCGCTGCCCTCGCTCGCGACGATCGTGCTCGTGACCGCACGCGCGGTCAACATCATCCACTGACCGCGTTAGCTGCGCCCGTAGAAGATGCGGTGCACGCTCTCGGACAGCCGCGCATCGGGCTTCGAGGCATACGAGAGCACGGCGTTGATGCGCGGTCGCGGCCCGATCACGGGCGTCACGCGATGCGGGCTGAGGTGCCCGCGGAAGAGCGCGAGGGTGCCAGGCCGGCCGCTCGCCGAGCGCACGCCGTCGCGCTCGCCGGCGAGCAGGCGGCGGACGCCGTCGTCGTTGCGATCGCCGGGCGTGCGCAGCGCGGGGACGTACTCGAACGCGCCGCCGCCGCTCGGCTCCTGCAAGAGCAGCGTGACGACGAAGTCGGCGTTGTCGAAGTGCCAGCCGAGCTCGTCGCCCTCGTCGTAGAGCATCAGGTTGAGCGCCCCGAGTTCGTCCGCGTGCCGGTAGATCGGCTCGAGCTCGAGCGCGGCTCCGACGAAGGCCGTCAGCTCGGGCGCCTCGTAGAGCTCGCGAAGCCGCGACGTCGCCGGGATGCAGTCGAGCGCCACGCCGAGCTTGGCCGAGCGGATCTGCGTGCGCTGCGGGTCGGTGGGCGAGAGATCGGCGGGGCTGTGGCCCGAGAAGTCGATGTCATGGACGGTCTCGGTGCGGTAGGCCCGGCCACGCAGCGCCTCCGCCTCCTGGGCCACGACGCCCGCGATGGCCGCGCGCACGAAGCCGGGCAGATCGCAGGCACCCAGCTCGGCGAGCGAGGCCCGGCAGTCGCCGACGAGCCGGCGGCCGGCCTCGGACTCGAGGTCGTCGATCGGATAGCGGTCGAGGTCGACCAGCTCGGCGAGCGCCATCAGCGACGCACCGTCTCCCACGCGAGGTGCGCGAGGTCGGGGATGATCAGGCGCTCGAGCCCGAGCCGGACGGCATGCGGCGATCCCGGCAGGCAGAACACGAGCAGCTCGCCGACGGTGCCCGCGGTCGCGCGCGAGAGCATCGCGGCCGCGCCGATCTCGGGAAAGCTGAGCGCGCGGAACAGCTCGCCGAAGCCCGGCAGGCGCTTCTCGAGCAGGGCATCGATCGCGTCGAACGTGGAATCCCGCCTCGCGATCCCCGTGCCGCCCGTCGTCACCAGCACGGACGCGCCCGCTGCCCGCGCGCGCTCGACGCACGCGGCGATCTCGTCGGGCTCGTCGCGCACCAGCTCGCGATGGACGAGCTCGTGGCCGGCCTCGCCCAGCAGCTGCTCGATGATGTCGCCGCCCGTATCGTTCTCGCGCGTGCGCGAGTCGGAGATCGTCACGCAGGCGCAGCGCACGCTTTTCCCGAGCTCGCGCGCGGCGCGCTCGACGTGCTCGGGGTTGAGGTTCTCGCCCGCCATCGAATGAGATGGTGACAGCTCGTCACCGACCGGTGCGCCGCTGCACGGCCGTGCGCAGCGGCTCGAGCTCGGCCGCGACGGCTGCCGCCTCGTCGAGCACCTCCCGGAGTCGCTCGACGAGCGCCGCGCGCTGTGCCTCGCCGCCCTCGATCCCGGGCGGCAGCGCGTCGGCCGAGGCGATGATCGCCGCGCGCGCGTCGCGCAGCCGCTGGGCGAGCTCGCCGAGCCGCACGGGCGCCGAGCGGGCCCGCTCGTAGCGGCGAAGCTCGGACCGCGCCATCGCGAGCACGCGACGGTCGCTCGGGCTCGAGGGGATCGTGGCCACGCGCTTGCCGTCACGATCGAGCACGGCGAAGTGCCCGGACCCGCCGGGGCGCACCGTGCATCCGGCCGCCTGCCAGGCGTCGATGATCTCCTTCACGGTCTTGGAGGGCGCAGCCATGCTCAGCCTCCGCCGCCGCGCGCGCTCGCGATGCGCTCGCCGAGCCGCGGATGCGACGCGGTCAGCAGGTGGTGGAGCCGTGGCGGCCAGAGCTCGCCGAGGTTCTGGGCGGCGAGGCGCTCGAGCGCGCTCGCGAAGACGTCGCCCTGCCCGCTGACGCGGATCGCGTAGGCATCGGCCGCGCGCTCGCGCTTGCGCGAGTACCACGCGCCGAGCGGGCCGACGACGGCAGAGGCGAGGGTGAAGCCGAGCACGAGCGCCGGCAACGCGTCGAGGCGTCCCGCGCCGTGGGGGGCGAGGCGATCGACCGCCACCGCGGCACCTGCAGCGCCCGCCGCGATCGGCAGCGCCGAGAACGCGAGCAGCCGCCACGGGTCGCCGGACGCGTGGTGGCCGAGCTCGTGGGCGAGCACGACGCACGTCTCGGCCACGCGGTCGCCCTCGGGCGCCTCGGCAGAGAGCGTGTCGCCGACGTAGATGCGGCGCGTGGGACCGAGCCCGGCGACCATCGCGTTGCCCGCGGAGGTCTTCTCGCCGAGGTGCAGCACGCGCAGCTCGCGAACCGCCACGCCGGAGCGCTCGACCATCTGCCACAGCGCGTCCGCGAGCAGGCCCGCCGGGAGCGGCTCGCTCTTGAGGAAGACGGGCAGGAGCAGGATCGGGAAGAGCACGGCGAGCAGCGCGGACAGCGCGAGCGCGCCGAGCCCGACGAGCACCGGCCAGAGCCGGTCGTCGAGCCGCTGGGCGGCGATCACCGCGGCGGCGGCGACTCCACCGAGCACGAGCCCGATCGCGGCTCCCTTGCCACGATCCACGAGCCAGCCCGGGCGCGTCTGGCGTGAGAGGCCGTGGGCACGGGAGACGCGGTGGCTGGCGAGCCCGAAGGGGAGCGAGATCGCCGCCGGGACGATCGCCAGGGCCGCCAGCGAGCCGGTCCCGCCCAGGCGCCGCGCTGAAGCGACGATCGCGATCAGCCCTGCGAGCCCGACCGCGGATTCCGCCAGCCCGATGCGGCGCTGCGCCCGCGCGTAGACGCGCGCCTCGGCCTGTCGCAGGGGATCGGCGTCGGGTCCACCCATGCCCGCAGCCTACGAGCCGGTTCGTCTTCGCTGCTTACGCGGAGGCGGCGAGCTGCTCGCGCGCGACGCAGAGCACGAGCTCGCGGGGCGAGAGCGTGCGCGAGACGACCTCGCCGGCGTGAGCCGCGAGCAGGCGGACGACCGACTCGCCGATCTCGAGCCGCACGACCTGCAGCAGGTCGTCGCGCCCCTCGTCGAGGGCATCGCCGATGCGCAGATCTCGCGCTTCGACGGCGGACACGGGACGGGAGAGCAGCACGGGAGTCATCACCGGTCCTTCGCGCTCGCCCTCCCGTTCCCTACCCGCGCGTCGCGAGCCAGCCGTCGAGCGCCGCGAGCGCCGGACCCGGATCGTCCCGCCCCACCCCGATCCGGAAGCGATCGGAGAACGGCGCCGCGATCTCGGAGTCGTAGACCGAGGGCGGCAAGAGCAGCACGCCGGTCTCCTCGAGCAGCTCTGCGCAGAAGCGCTCCGCCCCCTCGTCGCCGAGGTAGCGCGGGAAGGCGACGCAGCCGCCCTGCGGGTGCCGCCACTCGAACCGCTCGGGGTGCGCGGCGAAGAAGCGGTCGAAGAGCACGAGGTTCGCGCGCACGCGCTCGCGATTGCGCGCGAGGATCTGCTCGCCGGCGCGCAGGGCGATCGTCCCGAGCACCTCGCTCGGTCCGGGATTGCAGATCGAGCCGTAGTGCTTGAGCCGCTCCATCCGCTCGAGCAGGGCGTGGTCGCGGCAGACGATCCAGCCGACGCGCAGGCCCGGCAGGCCGTAGGCCTTCGAGAGCACGCCGAGGCTGATCGCGCGCGGCGACAGATCCGCCGCCTGTGCCAGGGTCCGCGCCGGCTCGACCTCGATGCCGCGGTAGACCTCGTCGCTCAGCAGCACGATCCCGTGGTCGTCTGCGATCTGCGCGAGCCCGCGGAACGTCGCCTGGTCGCAGACGGCTCCCGTCGGGTTGTTGGGGAAGTTGACGGCGATCAGCCGCGTCGCCGGGGTGATCGCGGCAGCGACGGCCTCGAGGTCGAGCGCCCACTCCCGATCGCGATCGAGCGCGACGCCGGTCGCGCTGCCGATCGAGAGCGCGATCGACTCCACGGCCTGGTAGCTCGGCGTGACCACGACGGCGTGGTCGCCGGGCTCCAGCAGAGCGCGGACGGCACAGGCGATGCCCTCCTGGGCTCCCGCGAAGCAAAGCACGTCGGCAGGCTCGGCCCCCTCGTAGGTGTCGGCGATCGCGCGCCGGATGGCGGGGGAGCCGTACGTCTCGCGATAGCCGAGCTCGAGGCTCCCCCACGCGCCAAGCTGCTCGGGATCGGCCAGGGCGAGCAGCTCCGCGACCGGGAGCGTCTGCGCATCGGACGCCGTCAGGTGGTGCCGCGCGCGGAACTCCCACTGCGAGAAGAACACCTCGAGCTTGAAGTCGGCAAGCATGCTCACGCCCGGATCATGCCGGGTCGAGCCGGGCGTTGCCGCGGGAGCGGGCTGCGCAGCGCGGCCCGGCCGTGGCTGTGTCAAATGTCAAATTGAGGCGGTAGGATCCCCGCATGGAGCATCGCCGCCTCGGCTCGACCGGCCTCATGGTTCCTCGCATCGCGCTCGGCTGCGGCAACTTCGGAGGGATCGGCTCGGATCCCCGCTTCTTCGGCCAGGGCGAGGACGACGACGCGGCCTTCGCCCTGATGGACGCAGCCTACGAGCGCGGGATCACGCTGTTCGACACCGCCGACGCCTACGGTGGGGGCCGCAGCGAGGCCTCGATCGGCCGCTGGCTCGCGCTGCGCGGCTCGGCCGTGCGCGACCAGGTGCTGCTCTCGACGAAGGCGTTCAACCCCGTCGGGCCCGGGCCGAACGACCGCGGCCTCTCGCGCCGTCACCTCGTGCGGCAGGTCGAGGCCAGCCTGACGCGGCTCGGCGCCGAGCGCCTCGATCTCTTCCTGATCCACGAGCCCGACCCGCTGACCCCGCTCGAGGAGACGCTCGCGGCGCTCACCGACCTGCGGCGTGCCGGCAAGCTGCACTACATCGGCGCCAGCAACATCGAGGCCTGGCGCCTCTGCCGGGCGCTCTGGGTCTCCGACCGCAGCGGCCTCGCGAGCTTCGGCTGGGTGCAGTCGTCCTACTCCCTGCTCGATCGCAGCGCCGAGAGCGAGGTGCTGCCGCTCTGCGAGGACCGGGGCCTCTCGTTCACGCCGTTCTCGCCGCTCGCCGGCGGCTGGCTCACGGGCAAGTACCGGCGCGGCGCACCGGCCCCGGCCGGCTCGCGCATGACCCTGCGACCCGAGCCCTACGCGCACCTCGATCGCGAGAGCACATGGCGGGGCCTCGCGGCGCTCGAGGCCGCGGCCGCCGAGCGCCGCGTGAGCATGGCCGGCCTCGCGCTGGCCTGGACGATCGAGCACCCGCTGATCCCGTTCGCCGTGGTCGGACCGCGCCGCCCCGACCACCTGACACCGGTCGACGAGGCCCTGGGCATCACGCTCGCTGCCACCGAGCGCGCCTCGCTCGCCGCCGCCTTCGACCCGGAGCTCCGCTGATGCGCATCCTCACCCACGACGACGTCGTCGCGTCGCTCACCCCCGCCGAGTGCGCCGCGGCGATGGAGGACGTGCTCGCGGCGCTCGCGCGCGGCGAGCTGCACAACCCGCTGCGCTCGGTCGTGCGGCCGCCGAACGCGACCGGTCTGATGGGACTGATGCCCGCGCACCGAAGCGGCGCGAGCCCGCTCTACTCTCTCAAGGCCGTCTGCGTGATGCCCGACAACCCGACCCGCGGGCTCGATGCGCACCAGGGCGTGGTGCTGCTCTCGACCGGCGACACCGGCGAGCTGATCGCCGTGGTCGACGCCTCGGCGATCACGGGCATCCGCACCGCAGCGGTCAGCGCCGTCGCGACGAAGGCGCTCGCACGCGCCGACGCGCGCGCGCTGGCGGTGATCGGCGCCGGCACCCAGGCGATCACGCATCTCGACGCGCTGGCCGTCGGCATGCGGCCGGAGCGCATCGTGCTGTGGGCACGGCGGCCCGAGCAGGCACGCGCGCTCGCCGAGCGCTACGGCACGAGCCTCGGCGCCCCGATCGAGATCGCCGAGAGCCTCCGCGCGGCCGTCGCCGAGGCCGACGTGATCTGCACGACGACCTCGGCGCGCGAGCCGATCATCGAGCGCGGATGGCTGCGCGAGGGCACGCACCTAAACGCCGTGGGCTCGTCGATCCCGACTACGCGCGAGCTCGACTCCGCGACGATGCGCGATGCCGCCCTGTTCGTCGACCGGCGCGAGTCCACGCTCAACGAGTCGGGAGACTTCCTCTTCGCGCAGGTAGACGGCGCCGTCACGCCCGAGAGCATCCGCGCCGAGCTCGGCGATGTCCTGGCCGGCCAGGCCGAGGGTCGGCGGGACGACCGCGAGATCACCGTCTTCAAATCGCTCGGAATCGCCGTCGAGGACCTCGCCGCCACCGAGCTCGCGGTGCGCAACGCCGAGGCCGCCGGACGCGGCACCGTGGTGGCCTGGTGATCCCGCTCGCCGAGATCGAGGCGGCGCGCGAGCGCATCAGGGGCACCGCCGTGCGCACGCCGCTCGTGCGCCTGCACCTGCCCGAGTCGCCGCTCGAGCTCTACCTCAAGCTCGAGTGCCTGCAGCCGATCGCCTCGTTCAAGCTGCGTGGCGCGGGCAACGCGATCGCGCTGCTCTCAGACGCCGAGCTGGCCGACGGCGTCGTCACGGCAAGCGCGGGCAACATGGCGCAGGGCGTCGCCTGGGCGGCGCGCGAGCGCGGAGTGCCCTGCACCGTGATCGTGCCCGACCACGCGCCCGAGACGAAGCTCGCGGCGATCGCCCGGCTCGGCGGTCGCGTGATCCGCGTGCCCTACGACCGGTGGTGGCAGACGATCGTCGAGTGCCGCACCGACCTCGCACCCGGCCCCTTCATCCACCCCGTGCAGGATCCGGCGGTGATGGCCGGGAACGGCACGATCGGCCTCGAGCTGCTCGAGGACCTTCCCGATCCCGACCTCGTGTTGGTGCCCTACGGCGGCGGGGGGCTCGTCTCGGGGATCGGCAGCGTGCTCAAGGCCCGCCGGCCCGAGACGCGCGTGATCGCCGTCGAGCCCGAGACCGGCGCCGGGCTGAACGGCGCGCTCGCCGCCGGCCGGCCCGTGACCGTCGAGTACACCCCCTCGTTCGTCGACGGGTCTGGCTCGCGCGGCGTGCTCGAGTCGATGTGGCCGACGGTGCGCGGGATCATCGACGGCGCCGTGACCGTCTCGGTCGCCGAGACCGCGCAGGCCGTGCGCCTGCTCGCCGAGCGCGCCCGCGTCGTCTCGGAGGGCGCCGGCGCCCTCGCGCTGGCCGCCGCCCTCTCGGGCCGCGCCGGCGAGGGGCGCAAGGTCGTCTGCATCGTCTCGGGCGGGAACATCGACAGCGACAAGCTCGCCGCGTGCCTGCGCGGCGAGACGCCTTGAGCTTCGAACCGGCTGGCACTCGTTTGATCAAATGTGAAAGAATCTGCGCGCGATGACGGAGGAGATGGACGCATGACGGAGCAACCCGGATCGATCGGCTCGACCTTCCCGGCCGAGCAGCTGAAGACGACGGGCGGCGAGGTGCTCGACCTGACCGCGCTCGACGGGCCGGCCGTGATCTACTTCTACCCGCTCAACGGCACCTCGACGTGCACGCTCCAGGCGGTCGAGTTCAACCGGCTCGCGCCGAGGTTTCGCGAGGCCGGCGTGACGCTCGTCGGCGTCAGCGCGGACGACGACGAGAGCCACCGCTGCTTCGCCGACGACCACGAGCTCGCGTTCCCGCTCGTCGCGGACCCCGAGCGGAAGCTAATCGACGCGCTCGGCATCGCCAAGGACGCCGGCGACGACGGCATTCTCTCCCGCCGAGTCACGTACCTCGTCGATCGCGATCGCACGATCCGTCAGGTCTGGGAGCCCAAGGACATGGCGAGCCACGCCGCGGAGACGCTCGACGCCGCGAGCCACCTGGACGACTGATGCCCGGCTACCTCGTGCACTCTGCCGACGTGGCCGCCGAGCAGCGGGGGGCGGCCGCATGGCGCGTCGCGATCGACGAGAGCTGCGGCTGCCCGGCGCTGAAGCAGGCCGTGATCGCGTTCGCACCGGGTCGCTCGACGCTCGAGGCCGAGGCCGGCAGGGAGCGTTCCCTGTACGTCTCGTCGGGTCGCGGATCGATCACGCTCGACGGTGTCGAGCACGCGCTCGAGCCCGACACCGGGGTCTACCTGGCGCCCGGCGCAGTCGGCGAGATCGACGTGGCGGGCCCTGACGATCTCGTCGTGGTGGCGGTCGACGCGCCGCCGCCCACGGGCATCACCGAGAGCGCGAGCGCGCCACCGGCGACCGTCCGTCTGGACGAGCAGGAGTTCCTGCCCGCCACCGCAGGGCGCACCTTCCGCTACATGATCGACCCGAAGACCGGCGGGCGCTGCGGCTTCACGCAGTTCGTCGGCGAGATCCCGCCGGGCCGCGCGCCCGAGCACAACCACACCTACGACGAGGTCGTCTACGTGCTCGCGGGCGAGGGCGTGCTGCACCTCGACGACCAGTCGCGGCCAATCAGCGCGGGGTCGTGCTTCCACCTGCCGCCGCTGACCCTGCACTGCGTCGAGAACACGGGCGACGGCTTCATGCGCGTGCTCGGCGTGTTCCATCCCGCCGGCGATCCCGCCTCGCGCGTGTACACCGAGGGCGAGAGCTGATCGTGGCCGTCGCGAACGACGACCTGCCGGACCGCATCCGGCACCGCTTCCCGCTGCTCGAGCGCAAGGTCTACGTCAACGCCTGCTCGCAGGGAGCGCTCTCCGACTCGGTCCGCGCCGCCTACGACGCCTACCTGCGTGACTGGGACGAGTACGGCGCGCCGTGGGAGTACTGGATGGAGCGCATGGAGACGGCGCGGGCGGCGTTCGCCGGCCTCGTCGGCGCACGGCCGTCTGAGGTCGCGGTCACCACCTCGGTCTCGGCCGGCGTCTCGGCGATCGCGAGCGCGCTGCCGCTCGACCCCGCGCGGCGGCGCATCGTCACGACCGACCTGGAGTTCCCCACGATCGGGCAGATCTGGCACGCGCAGGAGCTGCGCGGCGCCGAGATCGTGCACGTGCCGCCCGCGGAGGACGGCGCGACGATCCCGCTCGAGGCCTTCGCGCAGGCGATCGACGAGCGCACGGCGCTCGTCTCAATCACGCAGGTGTGCTATCGCAACGGCAGTCTTCTCGACGTCGAGGCGATCACGAAGCTCGCCCACGAGCGCGGCGCGCTCGTGCTGCTCGACTCCTACCAGGCCGCCGGGCACGTGCCGATCGACGTCGATCAGCTCGGCGTCGACCTGCTCGCGACCGGCGTGCTCAAGTACCTGCTCGGCTCGGCCGGTCTCGGATTCCTCTACTGCCGCGACGGGCTCGCCGAGCGGCTCCTGCCGACGCAGACCGGCTGGTTCGCCGACGCAGACGTGTTCGCGATGGACATCCATGACTACTCTCCCGCGAGCGACGCGCGCCGCTTCCAGTCGGGCACGCCGCCCGTCCCGAGCCTCTACGCCGGCATCGCGGGCATCGGCCTGATGCAGGAGATCGGCATCCCGGCCACGCGCGCGCACGTGCAGGCGCTGAACGACCTGCTCGTGGAGGGCGTCGACGAGCTCGGCGGCATCGTCGTGACGCCGCGCACGCACGCGCAGCGTGGCGCGATGGTCGCGATCCGCTCGACCGACGACCACGCGCTCGTCGCCGCGCTCGACGCAGATGGCGTGATCGCGTCGTGCCGCGACGGCAACCTGCGCATCTCCGCGCACGCCTACAACACCGTCTCCGACATCGAGGCCGTGCTCGCAAGCCTTCGCAGCCACCGCGAGCTGCTCGTCGATCGAGCGATGGCGGCGAGCGCGTGAGCACCGGCAACCTCGCAGCCGTGACGCGGTCATACGAGGCGTTCTCGCGCGGCGATCTCGACGGCGCGCTCGAGATGATGGACCTCGGAATCGTCTGGCACCAGGCGCAGGGGCTGCCGCACGGCGGCGTCTACGACGGCCTTCCCGCCGTGCGCGCCGCGGTCTTCGATCCGCTCGACGACCAGTGGTGGGACGACTTCGACGCGACCCCCTCCGAGATCATCGGCGGCGACGACCACGTCGTCGTGCTCGGCCGCTACACCGGCAAGGCGAAGGCCAGCGGCCGCCCGCTCGACATCCCCTTCGCCCACCTCTGGAAGTTCCGCGACGGCAAGGCCGTGCGCTTCCACCAGTTCACCGACACGCGCGGCTGGGTCGACGCGCTCGCGGTGCCGTGACGCTCTCTCGCGACCGGCCCGGAGCCAACTAATCCGGGCATCCGACGGTCCTATCGCTCGATCCGTAGTATCCCCAACCGCCCTACCACCAAGGAGTGTCTATGAAAATCTCGATGTCGTACCCGCGGGTCACCGCGGTGGCCGCGGCCGCGGCGCTGGCCGGGATGGCGGCGATCACCGTCGTGCCCGCCACCGCTGCGCCCGCCAAGGCCTCGGCCGGGCTGAGCTGCTCGAGCACCCTCAAGATCGGGTTCGTCACGCCGCTCACGGGCGTCGCCGCCTTCCTGGGCCAGGAGCAGCTCACGTGGGCGAAGTACGCGGTTGCCACGCTGCCGGCGAAGCTCGGGCTGAAGATCAAGCTCGTGCCCGGTGACACGCCCGTCGAGCAGGGACCTGCCCCGGCCCAGACGCTGGCGCAGAAGTACGTCGCCGACAAGTCCGTCGTCGGCGTGATCGGGCCGTCGACCTCAGGCGCAGTCGCGGCTTCGAGCAAGACGTACGCGCAGGCCGGCATCGTGCAAATCTCACCGTCGGCGACGCGCACGACGCTGACCAAGGGCGACAACCAGGAGGCCACGAAGGCCTTCTTCCGCGTCGTCCCGGCCGACGATCTGCAGGGACCGACCGACGCGAACTACATGATCGACACGCTCAAGGTCAAGAACGTCGTCGTGATCGACTTCCAGGAGCCGTACTCGCAGGGGCTCGGCGGAGAGGTCGAGAGCACGCTGCAGAAGGCCGGCGTGACGACATCGCATCAGTCCATCGCCAACACGGTGACGGACTACTCGGCGTACGTGACGAAGGTGCCGACCGCGGCCGACATCGTGTTCTTCCCCACCCAGTCGCCCGCGGCCGCCCAGGCGTTCGCAGGCCAGCTCGTCGAGCAGGGGAAGAAGGCCAAGGTCTTCGTCGGCGACGGAGGCTTCGGCCCGGGCTCCTTCAAGGCCCCCGGCTCGTTCGCCTCGATCTTCGCCCCGGACGTGACGACCATCGCCAGCAGCAAGGCGATCGTGGCAGGCTGGCAGAAGGCCAATCCCGGCAAGACGGCAGGCTCCTTCGGCCCGCCGACCTACGGCGCCGTCCAGGTGCTGCTGCAGGCGATCAAGGCCGCCTGCGTCGCCGGCAAGGGCTCGATCGCCAAGCGCTCGGCGGTGATCGCGGCCACCCGCAAGGTCTCGATCAACACGGGGTGGATCCTCGGCGGAAAGTTCAACTGGTCGAAGGTCAACACCAGGGACCCGGACGTCACCAAGTTCTACCTCTATGAGATCCAGTCCGACGGCTCGTACAAGCGCGTCGGATAGCTGAGCTGATCTGAGCGAGATCCGAGGGTGGCCCGCCCGTGTGGCGGGCCACCCTCGGTCGAATGAGATGGACACCTTTGTTCAAGTCACGCTGAACGGCCTCACGGCCGGCAGCACCTATGCGCTGATTGCGCTCGGCTACACGCTGATCTACGGCGTGCTCAAGCTTCTCAACTTCGCCCACGGCGACGTCTTCATGGTCGGCTCGTTCATCGGTTTCGGAACGCTGCAAGCGCTCGGCGGAACGAGCGACCCGGTGGTTCCCGTGTGGCTCCTGCTGATCCTCATGGTCCTCGCCGGCATGGCGGGCTGCGCGATCCTCGGAGTCGCGATCGAGCGGTTCGCCTACCGGCCGCTGAGAGATGCACCGCGGATCGCCCCGCTGATCAGCGCGCTCGGCGTCTCGTTCTTCCTGGCAAACTCGATGCAGCTGATGTTCGGCGCGGACCAGCGCAACTACGGAACGTTCGCGCTCGGCAACGGGGAGCTCTTCACCAAGGGCTTCTCGATCGGCAACGTGCACGTACCGCTGATCCGCATCATCACGATCGTCGCCGCGTTCGCGCTGATGGTCGTGCTCTGGTTCCTCGTCACGCGCACGCGCACGGGAAAGGCGATGCGCGCGGTCTCATTCGACCGCGAGGCGGCAGCGATGATGGGCATCGACATCGACCGCGTGATCGTGTTCACCTTCGTGCTCGGATCGGCGCTCGCCGGCGCCGGCGGCGTGATGTTCGCGCTGCGCGTTCCGACCGCTGCGTCGATCGGCTTCGTGATCGGTCTGAAGGGCTTCACCGCCGCCGTGATCGGCGGGATCGGCTCGATTCCCGGCGCCGTCGCCGGCGGCATGATCCTCGGCTTCGCCGAGTCCTTCACGACCGGGTACATCACGACACGCTGGTCTGATCTCGCGATCTTCACCGTGCTGATCACGTTCATGCTGTTCCGACCGAACGGGCTGCTCGGACGGGCCGGGGTCAGCAAGGTATGAGCGAGCCGAGAGAGCCCCACGACGCGCCTTCCGGCCCTGCGATCGGCCAGGACGAATGGGTCGCACGGCACGGCGACAACCGCTCTGCCCGCGCCGGGGCCCTGGGAACGATCGAGGCACGCCTGCGGACCGTCCCCTGGTGGGGCTGGCTGATCCTGCTCGTGGCGGCCTTCGCCTTGCTGCCGATCGTCTCACCGAGCGGCTACGTGCGTCGAGTCGCCTTCGACACGACCGTCTACATGCTGCTCGCCCTCGGGCTCAACATCGTCGTCGGCTGGGGCGGGCTGCTCGACCTCGGATACGTCGCGTTCTACGGCGTCGGGGCGTACGCCTACGCGCTGCTCGATTCCAAGCTGTTCGGGATCCACCTCCCGTCGATCGTCTCGATCCCGCTGATCGTGCTGATCGGCGCGCTCGCCGGGTTCCTCGTCGGGCTGCCGTCGCGGCGGCTCGTGGGCGACTACCTAGCGATCGTGACGCTGTTCTTCCTGCAGATCTTCTTGACCGTCACGACCAACGGCGACGAGATTCTCGGCAAGAACATCACGAACGGCGCGAATGGCATCCTCAACGTCGATCCGCTCAACTTCCTCGGACACGACCTGACCGTCGAGCACGCCGGCGTCTTCGCCGTCTCGTACCTGTACGTCGGGGTCGCGATCTTCGCGATCGTCTACGTCGCGCTCCACTTCGTCAACGTGTCCCGAACCGGGCGCGCGTGGCGATCGCTGCGCGAGGATCCGCTGGCGGCCGAGACCATGGGGATGCCGGTGAGCATGCTCAAGCTAATGGCGTTCAGCTTCGGAGCCGGCGTCGCAGCGCTGACGGGCACGCTCTTCGCATCGCTGAACGCGAGCACGTTCCCGCTCACGTTCTCGTTCCCGCTCTTGATCACGATCTACACGATGGTGATCCTCGGAGGCCAGGGCAGCCAGTTCGGCGTCGCCATCGGAGCGATCCTGATCAGCGTGCTGCTCGAGCTGCTGCGAGACCCGAGCAATGCGCGCGTGCTGTTCTACGCGTTCGCCGTGCTCGCCGTGATCGCCGCGCTCGGCCGCTCGCGCGCGCTCGGCGCGGTGCTCGCCGGAACGCTCGCGTTCGGATTCGCCGCGCATGCGATCGCCGGCGCGATCCAGCACGACTGGGTCGCCGGCACGACCGAAGGCGGGCTCGCGAGCACGGTCTCGAGCTGGGTGATCGTCCCGACCACGCTGGGAGACTGGCTCGGGCCGGTCGCCTACATCTCGCTGATCGGAATCGGGCTGACGCTCACGCTGATCCGCGGTCCGCTGCGCTACATCCTGCTCGTGCCGACGCTCTATCTCGCTGCCTTCGTGTGGGAGAACGTGCTGCTCGTCCAGCCCGAGCCGACGCGCTACATCGTCCTCGGCGCGATGCTGATCGCGCTGATGGTGGTCCGCCCGAACGGCATCTTCGGCGAGCGCCGCGTGGAGATCATCTGATGGGCGAGAAGCTGCTCGAGCTGCGCGGCGTCTCGCTCGCCTTCGGCGGGCTCAAGTGCGTGTCCGAGCTCGACCTCCACGTCAACCAGGGCGAGATCGTCAGCGTGATCGGGCCAAACGGCGCCGGCAAGACGACGCTCTTCAACCTGATCACGGGCATCTACCAGCCCGACGCGGGCGAGATCACGCTCGACGGCCGCAGCCTGCTCGGGCTGCAGCCGCACCAGATCAACCAGCGCGGGATCGCGCGCACGTTCCAGACGCTCAGGCTGTTCCTCAACATGTCGGTCCGCGAGAACGTGATGGCAGCGGCCTACGGACACAGCAAGGCGGGCGTGGTGCGCTCGATGCTGCGCACGCCCGGCATGCGGCGGGAGGAGGCCGAGATCCGCAAGCTCGCAGAGGAGCAGCTGTCGTTCTTCGGCGAGCGGCTGAAGGGCTACCGCTGGGATCAGCCCGCCTACAGCCTCTCCTACGCGAACCGTCGCCGGCTCGAGATCGCGCGCGCGATGGCGACCCGCCCGAGGATCCTGCTCTTGGACGAGCCGGCCGCCGGCATGAACCCCGTCGAGACGCACGAGATCGCCGAGCTGATCGGCCGGCTGCGCAGCGAGGGCGGCTACACGATCCTCGTGATCGAGCACGACATGCACGTCGTCGAGGGCATCTCGGATCGCGTGGTCGCGCTCGACCACGGCATCAAGATCGTCGAGGGCACCTTCGAGCAGGTCGCGACCGATCCCCGCGTGATCGAGGCCTACCTCGGCACGAGCTCGGCGGTGACGAAGTGAGCCTGCTCCGCCTGCAGGGCGTCAACACCTTCTACGGGCAGATCCACATCCTGCAGGACCTCACGCTCGAGGTGAACGCGGGCGAGCTCGTCTGCCTGCTCGGCGGCAACGCGTCCGGCAAGTCGACGACGCTGAAGACGATCCTCGGCATCGTGCGCCCGCGCACGGGCCGTGTCGAGTTCGCGGGCGAGGATGTCACGACCCGGCCGACGAGCCATCGGATCGGCCTCGGCATGGCGATCGTGCCCGAGAACCGGCGCCTGTTCGCGCCGATGAGCGTGCTCGAGAACCTCGAGCTCGGCGCCTACCTGCACGGCGGCGGCACGAAGGAGGACTTCGAGCGCGTCTACACGCTGTTCCCGCTGCTCTACGAGCGGCGCAGCCAGCTCGCCGGCACGCTCTCGGGCGGCGAGCAGCAGATGGTCGCGATGGCGCGCGCGCTGATGGGCCGCCCCAAGCTGATGCTGATGGACGAACCGTCGATGGGCCTCGCGCCGATCCTCGTCGAGCGCAGCTTCGAGATCATCAAGCAGGTGCACGAGTCGGGCGTCGCGGTGCTCGTCGTCGAGCAGAACGCGAACGTCTCGCTCTCGATCGCCGACCGCGGCTACGTGCTCTCGACGGGCCGTCTCGTGCTCGAGGGCAAGGCTGCCGACCTGCGCGAGGACGAGGGTCTCAGGAAGGCCTACCTCGGACGTTGAGTTGGAAGCTCTAACAGAATGATTCGTGAGTGACTGGACTCCGTCGGC
>JANLRV010000029.1:0-27844 GCA_031361905.1 Actinomycetes bacterium | reverse complement strand
CGGTCGGCGGGGACGGGCTCATCTTCGAGACGCTCGCGACGACGGGCGAGGCCGCCAGCGACCTCGGCGCGATCCTCACCGCGGCGTCGCTCGACGCGGTCGCGCGCCGGCAGGCGCGGCTGCTCGACTCGCCGGGCGCGATCCCCATGTCGGTGCTCGCGGCGCCGCTCGCCGGCGAGCACCGCGTCGTCGGCGCGGTCGCGCTCTCGGCCCCCGGTGCAGGGTCGTTCGACCGGGACGACCTGCGCCTGCTCGATCTGATGGCCCACGTGGCCGGCCTCGCGATCGAGAACTCCCTGCTCGTCGAGCGCGCCGAGGCCGATCGCGGACGCGCGATCGCGCTGCTCGATCTCGGCCACCGGCTGCACCTCTGCCTGACGCCGGATGCGATCGGCGACGTGCTCTCGAGCGCCGTGGTCGGCCAGATCGAGTGCGACCGGGCGGTCGTCTGGGAGTACGGACCGGATGACCGCGCCGTGATCGGCGTCGCCGGGGCGACCGCCGATGCGATCCGCGCGGTCGTCTCCGGGCGGCTCCCGATCGACGACGCGGCGCTTGCCGAGCAGCGCGGGGCGCGCGGCGAGACGACGCTCGCGGCCTCGGGCGAGCACCTCGAGATCGCCGGCGTCGACTATCCGCCGGCCTGCGTCGTCGCCGACGTGCCGATCATGCGGCGGGGCGTGCGAGTCGGCAAGCTCTGCGCCATCCGCAATCGCGGCGGGTTTGCCCCGGACGACGTGCTCGTGCTCGAGGGCATGGCCGCCCAGGCGGCGCTCGCGTTCGACGCGCTCGAGTCGAGCCGGGCCGTCGAGGGCGCGCTCCTCGCGACGATCGATGCGCTGATGCGCGCGCTCGAGACCACGAACCTCTCCACGGCCGGACACGCGATCGCGATCGGCGAGCTCGCCCGCGACGTCGGGCGCCGCGTAGGCCTCGACGCCGAGCAGCTGCTCGTGCTCGAGCACGCCGCCGTGCTCCATGACATCGGCAAGATCGGAGTGCCTGTCGAGATCCTGCGCAAGCCCGGCCGGCTCGACGAGCACGACCTCGAGCTGATCCGCGAGCATCCGGCGATCGGCGCGCGCATCCTCGAGCCCGTCCCGCGGCTCCGCGCGGTCGCGCCGCTCGTGCGCGCCTCTCACGAGCGCTTCGACGGCGAGGGCTATCCCGACGGGCTCGCCGGCGAGCAGATCCCGCTCGGGGCGAGGATCATCGCGGTCTGCGATGCGTTCGACGCGATGACCTCGGATCGTCCATATCGCAAGCGGGGAAGCGTCGAGGACGCGATCGCCGAGCTGCGGCTGCACGCGGGCTCGCAGTTCGACCCGACGGTGGTCGAGGCGTTCTGCGAGGTCGCCGTCGCGCTCGAGCGCGACCCCCGCGCGGCGTAGTTCGGTCCGAGAACGAGTCAAGCGACGCGACCGGGGCAGGCATCCGGTCGCGTCGCTGATGAGCGGAGTCTCTCGCCTGCGATGTCAAGGCCGCGTCAAGATCGGGCGGAGGTCATCTACTGTCAAGCACGTGGCTGCGCCATTCCGACCTGGGCAGGAGCTCGATCTCCGCATCGACTCGCTCGCGACCGGCGGACGGGGCGTGGCTCGCCATGAGGGCGTCGTCGTGTTCGTCGAGCGTGCGTTGCCCGGCGACCTCGTGCGCGCGCGCATCACGAAGGTCAAGCGGCGGCACGGCGAGGCCGTCGCCGTCGAGCGGCTCGAGGCCGGGCCGGGTCGGGTCGAGGCGCCCTGTCCCCATTTCGGCACCTGCGGGGGCTGTCGCTGGCAGGACCTCGCCTACGACCTCCAGCTCGGACACAAGCAGCGGCAGGTCGTCGATGCGATCGAGCGGATCGGCGGCTTTCGCGAGTTCGCCGTCGAGCCGATCGTGCCCGCGGTCGAGCAGTTCGGCAACCGCAACAAGCTCGAGTACACCTGGACGATGACGCCGGAGGGCGCCGCGCTCGGCTTTCACCGAGCGGGCCGCTGGCAGGAGATCGTCCCGCTCGAGGTCTGCCTGCTCACGAGCGACGCCGGGAACGCCGTGCGGGACGCGTTCGTCGAGTGGGCGCGCGCCGCCGGGCACGACGCCTACGACCAGGCCGCGGCCGCCGGCTACCTGCGCCACCTCGTCGTCCGCGAGGGCGTGCGCACCGGTCAGCTGCTCTGCATCCTCGTGACCGCGCCGGGCGCGCCGCGTGAGGTCGAGCTGCTCCAGGCGATGCTCGCCGAGCGCGCGCCGGGCGTCGTGGGCGTGCTCCATGCGCCGCACGATGGCGTCGCGGAGTCGACGCAGGGCATCCCCGCGCGCTCCCTCTTCGGCCAGACGGCTTTCGAGGAGGAGATCGCGGGGCTGAGCCTGCGCGTCACCGCGGGGGCGTTCCTGCAGACGAACACCGAGATGGCCGACGTGCTCTATCGCGACGCGATCGAGCAGGCGAAGCTGACGGGTCGCGAGGTCGTCTGGGACCTCTACTGCGGGACCGGCTCGATCGGGCTCGCGCTGGCGGGCAGCGCACGCCGCGTGGTCGGCATCGAGATCGTCGAGGAGGCCGTCGAGCGCGCGCGTGAGAACGCGCTCGCGAACGGCGTCGGCAACGCCCAGTTCGTCGTCGCCGATGTGGGCAAGGCGCCGCGCGAGCTGATCGCCGAGGGCTACCCGTCTCCGGATGTGGTGGTCGTCGATCCGCCGCGGGCGGGCATGACGCCGCGCGCCGTCCGCCGGCTGCTCGAGCTGGCACCCGCTCGCATCGTCTACGTGTCGTGCAACCCGACGACGCTCGCGGGCAACGCCCAGCTGCTCGTCGAGGGCGGCTACGAGCTCGAGCGCGTACGGCCGTTCGACCTCTTCCCGCACACGCCGCACGTCGAGTGCGTGGCGTCGTTCGTGCGCCGCTAGCGCCAATAAGAGCTCGTTTCAAAATGCCTCGTGGCGTCTGGTGGCGTCTCGCTGGCGCCTGAAACGGGATCGCCTCTTGCCGTTCCGTTTGGTACAGGAGCGGCTTCGAGGCGATCCCGTCTCAGGCTGGCGAGCCACTCACCAGCCACTCACGATTCATTCTGAAACGAACTCTAAAAGTGCCAGGCATCGATCGTGGGAACCGCCTGAAATAGCGGTCGACGCTTCGCTACGGGCATGGGGCGCCAATCAAAGTGCCAGGCACCGATCTTGGCCGGTCAGTACGGCGGCAGCGCCGCGTACCACTCGCCGAGCGAGCGGAACGCATCCCAGAAGCGCCGCTTCGCGCCATGGTCGTCGAGCGAGTCCTCGATCGGCGGCGTGTAGAGCGCATCGATCGTCGGCGTCAGCTTCTGCACGGCCCCGGTCGTCGCCTCGATCGGGCGCGAGAGCGGCAGCTCGACGCGGCCGAGCATCTCGAGCGCGTCGTCGCCCATCACGACGACGATCTTCGGCTGCACGATCTGCAGCTCGCGCAGGAGCCAGCCGGGGTAGACGACCTGCTGCAGCTCGTCCTCGTCGCGGCCGTGGCCGCCGCCGAACTTGACGCAGTTCGTGCCGTAGACGAGCAACGGGTCGATGTCGAGGCGCTGCACCGACTTGAGGACCGCATCGCCGAGCCTGCCGTAGAACGAGACGCCCTCGGCGAGCTCGGCCGCGACGGGTCGGTGCTTGAGCAGGAAGATGTCGCCGAGCGGGTGCCCCGACCCGAGCACGGGACGCTGGTCGGGGGGAGCGCTTCGCCGCGTGATCTCATCGCCGAGGGCGTTCACCTCGGTGATCGCACGTGCGAGATATCGCTCGTAGATCTCATCGCTTGCCACGCCTATCGGTTCGGGCGGCGGCGGTGGATTCCTACCCGTCGGCCGGTCGCTTCGCACGTTGCCGCTTCCACTTGCGGGCCTGCAGGGCGAGCAGGCTGCGCGGCCGTCGCACGATCTCGCCGCCCGCAAGCGCAGCCAGGAAGGAGGTGGCGTCGTCAAACGGGGCGATCCGGACCGCGCCCGTTCCCACGCCCTCGGGGACGTGTGCATCGGAGCCGGCGCCGACGCGCAGCGCGTGGCGTGCTGCGAAGGCCGCGGCCTTGCGGTTGTCGGCTTCGAAGTAGAGCCGGGCGTTGCACGTCTCGAACACGTCGATCGCGTCCAGGTGGCGGGCCATCAGCTCTTCGGGCGGCGTCGTGTGCAGGCGATCGAACGGGTGCGGGATGGAGACGAGGCCGCCCTGCGCGTGGACCGCCGCGACCGTCTCGGCGAAGCTCAGGCGCGCCGGGATCTCCTCGTGCAGGAAGAGCCCGATCACCTCGCCCTCGCCGGCGGTCTTGATCTCGGAGCCGACGATCACCTGCAGCGGCAGCCCCTGCTCGCGCACCCTCGCTGCGGCCTCGCGCCCGCCGGCGATCGTGTTGTGGTCGGTCACCGCGATCGCCCCGAGGCCGCGCTGGAGCGCGGCCTCGAGCAGCTCTTCCACGGTCGTCGTGCAGTCCCACGAGTGGTGGGTGTGCATGTGCAGGTCGCAGAGCACGCGCGGCGGATTCGCAGCCATCGGCGACAGGGTACGAGAACGCCGAGGGGCCGGGACACGCGAGCTGCGCGTCCCGGCCCCTCGCCGCATGCTCAGACTGCGGTCTTGCTCTTCGAGCTCGCGCGGGTGTTCGCGGCGATGTACGCCTCGACGCCCGTGCGCGCCTCCTCGTCCACGTGCTGGACCGGGGGCGACTTCATCAGGTACGCCGACGGGTACTCGAGCGCGCCCGAGATGCCGTTGTCGAGCGCGAGCTTCGCGAGGCGGACGGCGTCGATCACGATGCCGGCCGAGTTCGGCGAGTCCCAGACCTCGACCTTGCACTCCACGTTGAGCGGCACGTCGCCGAAGGAGCGGCCCTCGACGCGGATGTACGCCCACTTGCGGTCGGTCAGCCACGGGACGTGGTCCGACGGGCCGATGTGGACGTTGTCCGGGTCCATCGTGTAGTCGAGCGTCGAGGTGACGGCCTGCGTCTTCGAGATCTTCTTCGACTCGAGCCGCGAGCGCTCGAGCATGTTGAGGAAGTCGGTGTTGCCGCCGACGTTGAGCTGCGAGGTGCGCTCGATCAACACGCCGCGCTGCCGGAAGAGGTGCGAGAGCGCGCGGTGCACGATCGTCGCGCCGACCTGCGACTTGATGTCGTCGCCGATGATCGGGAGGCCGGCCTTCTCGAAGCGCCCGCGCCAGTACTCCTGCCCGGCGATGAACACGGGAATGCAGTTGACGAACGCGACGCCGGCCTGCAGCGCCTGCTCGACGTACCACTTCGTGGCCTCCTCGGAGCCGACCGGGAGGTAGCTGACGAGCACGTCTGCCTTCGACTCCTTGAGGATCGCGACGATGTCGTCGGTCGGACCGGGGGCCTTCTCGATGATCTCGCTGAGGTACTTGCCGAGGCCGTCGTGCGTCATGCCGCGAGCGACCTTGATGCCGAGCTTCGGAACGTCGGAGAACTTGATCGTGTTGTTCTGCCCGCTGAAGATCGCCTCGGAGAGATCCTTGCCGACCTTCTCCTTGTCGATGTCGATCGCGGCGACGAACTCGATGTCGCGGATGTGGTACCCGCCGAGGTTGACGTGCATCAGACCGGGGACGAACTGCTCGTCGTCCGCGTCGCGGTAGTACTCCACGCCCTGGACGAGGCTCGAGGCGCAGTTGCCCACGCCGACGATCGCGACTCGGACCCTCCCGTCGCTCGCTCGACCCGTGCCGTTCGCGTGACCGTTGCTCTCACTCATGCTGTTCTTTCGACCCTTCTTGGATTTCGCGCTCACGACGCGGTCAGTTGCTTGTAGACGGAGACGCTGCGCTGCACGACGGTGATCGACGTGAGCGCGGCGAGCAGCGCGATTCCGTATGGCAGAAAGCCCCAGGGCGCTGCGAGCAGGACGATCCCGAGCAGCGCGACGCGCTCTGCGCGGCCCATCAGGCCCGCCTTGCCGTCGACGCCCTCGACCTCGGCTTTCGCCCGAGTGTAGGAGATCAGGAAGGAGGAGACGAGCGCGACGAAGACGGCGCCGATCGCCCACGTGTTCGCCTCGCGGGCGAGCACGAGCGTGACGGCGCAGAGCATCGCGCCTTCGCTGACCCGATCCGTCGTCGAGTCGAGGAACGCGCCGAACGGCGTCGCCTCGCCCCGCAGGCGTGCGAGCGCGCCGTCGAGGATGTCGATGAGCGAGCCGACGATGAAGATGATCGCGGCGGCGATGTAGCTCTCGCGGTAGACGAGCACGGCGGCGCCGACGTTCATCGCGAAGCCGACCGCGGTCAGCTGGTTCGGCGTGACGCGGCTCTGGCTGAAGCTCGCGACGGCCCTCGAGGCGACGCGGCGCGCGCCATCGGTGTAGCCCGTCTTGAAGCGGCTGAAGGTGGCAGACGAGGTTGTCATCGCCTCGGAAGGTGCCAGATCGGGGTCTCCAGCGCCGTTCTGCGTCGACAAGCGGTCGCTCTGCGCCGTTGAGCGGTCAAAGATCGGCCGTCCCGTGCGCCGGAAGAACAGGTAGGTCCCCGTCGTCGTGAACGAGACCAGGACCGCGCCGGCCACCGCATCGAGGATGAAGTGATTCGCCGTCGCGACGATCGAGAACACGACGAGCGCGGGGTAGAGCCCGAACAGCACCCGCATGATCAGCCGCCGCGTCACGACGATTCCCCAGAAGCCGACGAGCAGCGCGGTCGCCGTGTGCAGGCTCGGCATCGCCGCGTACGGGTTCGCGAGCAGCTTCACGAGGGCGTTCTCATGGCTCAGCGCCGATCCGTTGAGCGGGTCCTGGAAGCCGAGCGATTGGAGCATGCGGGGCGGCGCGGTCGGGTACAGCACGTAGCCCGGCAGCGCGCACATGAAGGTCGTCAGGAGCGCGTTGCGCAGGAACCGGTAGGCGTGCGTGCGGAAGAGGTAGACCCAGAGCACGAACGCGAACGTGAACGTGAACTGGCACTGGAAGTAGGTGAACTTCGCGACCTCGAGGACGAGGCCGGGCGCGCGGAACGTCCAGTGCTGCACGCCGAGCTCGCGGAAGATGCCGAGCGATCGCTCGGCTTCGACGACCGCGTGCGCGTGCCGCAGGGCGTCGTGCCGCGCGCCCGTGACGAGTCCGTGGCTGAGCTCGTAGCCTAGGTAGAACGGGGTCCAGATCGAGAGCTGCCTCGCGAGACCCCGCCAGCCGTGAGGGAGGATCCGGGCGACGTGCATCGACCTGAGTCTAGTGTCCTGACGCTCCGGGTCAGGCCCGCACGGTGCGGGTCGGACCCTCTAAGAAGCTCTAACAGAATGCCTCGTGGCGTCTGGCGGTGTCTCGCGTGCGCCTGGGGCGTGATCGCCTCTTGCTGTTCCGTTCGGTACAGGAGCAGCTACGAGGCGATCACGCCCCAGGCTTGCGAGCCACTCGCCAGCCACTCACGATTCATTCCGTTAGAGCTTCTAGGGAGACAGGTCGGCGAGCGCGCCCTGCGACGACGGCGCGATCTCGAGACCGACGCCGAGGCCGTGACCGTGCACCTCGGGCTTGATCTCGCGGAAGAGCGGCTGGCCGCCGTGGTAGAGCTCGCGCAGGTCTGACTGGGGGAAGCCGCGAGAGCCCAGCCAGGTCGGAGCCGACGGCCACGGGAGCGTCTCGCCGCCGAACTTGACGAAGCCGACGAGCGGCTCCTCGTAGCGCGACAGCCGCAGCGCATCGGCGATGCAGACGCAGACGGGGAACGGCTTTCCCTGCAGGTCGAGGTCGACCTCGATCGTGCCGAGCCCGTGGTCTCCGTCGAAGAAGCAGAGCGCCGGCTGCCCGGGGCCGGGTCGCTGCGGTGGCGTGACGCCGTCGAGCTCGGCGCGCGCGCACTCGAGATGCCACTCGGCCTCGTCGAGCCGCGAGTGCGCCTTCCGCTGCTGCGGCGGGCCCTGCGTGCGCAGCAGGGTGGCCCGCACGTCGGTGGCGATCTCGCCCGCGCGGTCGAGCAGCTTCTGCGCGACCGCGTCGGCCCGCTCGCCGGCCGACTCGCCCTCGAACTGCACGGCCTTGGAGAGATTCGCCGCGCGGCGCCGGAGCAGCTCCATCCCGTCGGCGACGGCCTCCGGCGTGCGGCGGGTGCGGCGCGCCGGGCGGAGCGCGAGCAGCGAGATGCCGAACACGGCGAGACCGCCGCCTCCGAGCAGCCAGCCCCAGGTCGGCAGGATCCCGCCCGATCCGCCCGCGCTCGCCGGATGTGCACGCGCGGCGGCGCCCGAGGCGGGGTGCACGGCGCGCGCGAAGGCCAGCAGGGCGGCCGCGCCGCGGCGCTTGCCGATCCGCGTCCGCGCGTGCGCCACGGTCGCGCTCGCGAGCGGCGCCGTGGCGATCTTGCGGCCGCGCATCGCGACGGCCACGATGCCATCGTCGAGGCGCGCGGCGATCTGCATGGCGGCGCCGGCGAGCGTCTTCGCGCCGCGCGGGAGCCGGCGCAGGATCACGAGCCGGAGGTGATGCTTCCTGGCGCTCGCGACGAGCTTGCGGCGCGTGGCGGGCCGCAGCCTGGTGCCGCGCTCGATGTAGATGTCGTGCGTGCGCAGCGCGCCCGTGATCGCCGAGACCTTGTGGCCGCGGGGCTTGGCGGCGGCGGCATCGGCGCCCGCTCCGAGCGCGACCCCTACGGCGAGCATCGCGACCACTGCGGTGAACGGCTTCACACATGTGTGATCGGCAGCGATGCGCGCGCCGCGCTCCTCCGAATGGGGGAATCGGCGATCACCGATCCGAAGGAGAAGATACTTGCGTGTCTGACACTTAGCTTGTACTCTGCGAGCAGACTCATGAAGCAACCGACGAGCTGTCGGTCGAAGCAAAGGAAGAGAGCCAATGGGAAAAGTCATCGGCATCGATCTCGGCACGACGAACTCGTGCATGGCGGTACTCGAGGGCGGTGAGCCCACCGTGATCGCGAATGCGGAGGGCGGGCGCACCACCCCGTCGGTCGTCGCCTTCACGAAGGACGGCGAGCGCCTCGTCGGCGTGACCGCGAAGCGTCAGCGTGAGACGAACCCGACCAACACGATCTTCTCGATCAAGCGCTTCATGGGCCGCAAGCAGTCCGAGGTGTCCGAGGAGATGACGATCGTCCCGTACGAGGTCGTCAACGGTCCGAACGGCGACGTGCGGGTCAAGGCCGGCGACAAGGAGCTCGCTCCGCCGGAGGTCTCGGCGATGATCCTCCAGAAGCTCAAGGCCGATGCCGAGGCCTACCTCGGCGAGACGGTCACGGATGCCGTGATCACCGTCCCCGCGTACTTCAACGACGCCCAGCGGCAGGCCACCAAGGACGCCGGCAAGATCGCGGGCCTGAACGTGCTGCGGATCATCAACGAGCCGACCGCGGCCGCGCTCGCATACGGCGTCGACAAGGCCGGCAAGGATCAGACGATCCTCGTCTTCGACCTCGGCGGTGGCACGTTCGACGTGTCGGTGCTCGAGCTCGGCGACGGCGTCTTCGAGGTCAAGGCGACCTCCGGCGACAACCACCTCGGCGGCGACAACTTCGACAAGGCGGTCGTCGACTGGATGGTCGCCGAGTTCAAGCAGCAGCAGGGCATCGACCTCACGAAGGACCCGATGGCGCTGCAGCGGCTGTACGACAAGGCCGAGGAGGCGAAGATCCAGCTCTCGTCGGCGCAGTCCGCGCCGATCAACCTGCCGTTCATCGCGCTCGCGTCGGATGGTCCGCGACACCTCGAGCTGCAGCTCACGCGCTCGAAGCTGAACGAGATCGCGCACGACCTGATCGAGCGCACGGCCGGCCCGGTCAAGCAGGCGCTGAAGGACTCGGGCGTGAAGGCCGACGGGATCGACCAGGTCGTGCTCGTCGGCGGCATGACGCGCATGCCGGCCGTGCAGGACAAGGTCAAGGAGCTGCTCGGCAAGGACCCGCACCGCGGCGTCAACCCCGACGAGGTCGTGGCGCTCGGCGCGGCGATCCAGGCGGGCGTGCTGAAGGGCGAGGTCAAGGACGTCCTGCTGCTCGACGTCACGCCGCTGTCGCTCGGCATCGAGACCAAGGGCGGCGTGATGACGCGCCTGATCGACCGCAACACGACCATTCCGACGCGCAAGAGCGAGACGTTCTCGACCGCCGACGATGGCCAGACCTCGGTCGAGATCCACGTGCTCCAGGGCGAGCGCGAGATGGCCGCCTACAACAAGACGCTCGGGAAGTTCCAGCTCGTCGGCATCCCGCCGGCACCGCGCGGCATGCCGCAGGTCGAGGTCACCTTCGACATCGACGCGAACGGCATTCTCTCGGTCTCGGCGAAGGATCTCGGCACCGGCAACGAGCAGAAGATCGAGGTGCGCTCCGGCTCGGGTCTCTCCGACACCGAGGTCGAGCAGATGGTCAAGGACGCCGAGGAGCACGCCGACGACGACCGTCGCCTGCGCGATCTCGCCGACGCCAAGAACCAGGCCGAGACGCTGCTCTACCAGACCGAGAAGAGCGTCAAGGACCACGGTGACAAGATCGACGACGTCGTCAAGACGGCAATCGAGACCGCGGCCGGCGAGCTGCGCACGGCGCTCGAGGGCGACGACGCGGCCGACATCCGCCAGAAGGCGCAGACGCTGCAGGAGGCCTCGTACAAGCTCGCCGAGACCGTCTACGCGAACGCGCAGAGCGAGCAGCCGCAGGGCAGCGCCTCCTCGGAGCCCGAGGAGGAGATCGTCGACGACGCCGAGGTGGTCGAGGAAGGCGACCCGGCGCGGTCGTAGCGATGACCGACGAGACGAAGGTCACCAGCGAGGTCGTCGAGGAGGCGGCCGGCTCCGAGCCGGCCGCCGACCTCGAGGCCCGGCTCGGCGAGGCCGAGCTGAAGCGCGATGAGTACCTCGACCACTACCGCCGGATGGCGGCGGAGTTCGACAACTACAAAAAGCGGCAGGCGAGGCTTGCCGAGCAGCAGGCCCAGCAGGCGGGCGAGCGCATTCTGCGCGATCTCGTGCCCGTGCTCGACGACCTCGAGCGCGCGGTCGAGGCGGTCGCCAAGGAGCAGGTCTCAGACGGCACCCGCAACGGGCTGACGCTCGTCGGGCGCTCGCTCAACGAGGTCTTCACCCGGCAGGGGATGGTCGCGATCGACCCTGCGGGCGTGCCGTTCGACCCGCGCGAGCACGAGGCGCTGCTGACGCAGCCGAGCTCCGAGGTGCCCGAGGGAACCGTCCTGCAGGTCGTCCAGCGCGGCTGGCGGCTCGGCGAGCGGGTGCTCCGGCCCGCGCGCGTCGTCGTCTCCTCATCTCTTCCTCTACCTGAGGCTGAGACTGGCGGATGAGCTTCAAGCCGGCCCGCCTCGATCCTCCGGCGCTGCTGCTGACGGGCGCCTACTTCTGCGCGCTCGCGATCGCCGTGCTGATGGCGATCGGCGGGGTCGCCCCGCTGCTCGGGCTCGCCGCGGCGATGGGCGGGATCGCGCTCGCATGCGCGCTCGTCGCGCCGCGCGAGTACGTGCTCGAGGACGAGGGGATCACGGTCAAGCGGACGCTCGGCTCGCTGCGCGTCGAGGGGCCGCTCGAGGTCGAGACCGTGGCGGCGCGGGAGCTGATCGGCGTCAAGATGCTGCTCGGATCGGGTGGGCTGTTCGGCTATCTCGGCGCCTACCGCCGAGCCGGCGTGCGCTATGCGAGCGCGCTCACACGGCGTGACCGGGCGCTGCTCGTGCGCGGCGAGGGCGGGGGCGTGCTGATCAGCCCCGAGGACGCCGACGCGCTGATGGGGCAGGTGGCGTCCCGTGACTGATCACTACAAGACCCTGGGCGTCTCGAAGACGGCGCCCGCCGACGAGATCAAGAAGGCCTATCGCAAGCTCGTGCGCGAGACGCATCCCGACAAGCACCCCGACAACCCGAAGGCCGAGGAGCGGTTCAAGCAGGTCGCGGAGGCCTACGAGGTGCTCTCGGACGATGAGAAGCGCAAGCAGTACGACCTCGTCGGCGATGGCCAGCGCTTCGGCCCGAACGGGGCCGCCGGGTTCGACCCGCGCGGCTTCAACGTCGGCGTCGACGATCTCGGCGACATCCTCGGCGGTCTCTTCAACCGCGGACGCGGGCGAGGCCCCCGTCCGCAGCGCGGGAACGACCTCGAGGCCGCGGTCACGATCGCGTTCCGCGACAGCCTGGCCGGCGCGAAGGTCTCGATCCCGGTCGAGACGCTCGCGGGCTGCGGCGTCTGCCACGGCACCGGCGCGGCGCCGGGCACGATGCCGACGGCCTGCCCCGACTGCGAGGGCCGCGGCGTGCGCGCCCAGGCGCAAGGCTTCTTCTCGCTCTCCGGACCGTGCCCCCGCTGCTCCGGGAGCGGTCGCATCGTCGAGCACCCGTGTGCGGTCTGCTCCGGCCACGGCGTGGTGCCGCGCGTGCGCAGGTACGTCGTCTCGATCCCGCCGGGCGTGAAGGACGGCGCGCGCATCAGATTGCGCGGCCGCGGCGAGTCGGGCAGCTTCGGCGGCGACGCCGGCGACCTCTACGTTCGCGTGACCGTGACGGCGAGCCCGCTCTTCGTGCGCCGCGGCGATGACCTCGTGATCGACGTGCCCGTGACGTTCGGCGAGGCCGCGGGAGGTGCCACGATCGAGGTGCCGACCGCCGAGGGCGAGATTGTCCGGCTGAAGGTTCCCGCCGGGACCCAGGACGGCGTGCTGCTGCGCGCGCGCGGTCGCGGGGCGCCGAAGACCGGCAAGCCGGACAAGCGCGGCGACATGCTCGCGCGGGTGCGCATCGCCGTGCCGAAGAACCTCTCCCACGCGCAGAAGCAGGCGCTCGACAAGTTCTCGGCGCTCGAGGGCAACGATCCGCGCGCCGACCTGATGACCCGGGCGACGGGCGCGTCGTGAACGACGACACGCCGAAGTACGCGATCTCCGTCGCCGCCTCGCTCGTCGGCATGCACCCGCAGACGCTGCGCGTCTACGAGACCCGTGGGCTCGTGCGCCCGAAGCGCACGCGCGGCGGGCGCCGGCTCTACTCCGATGCGGACATCACGCGCCTGCGCGGCGTGCAGGGGCTGACGACCGCGCTCGGGCTCAGCCTCGCGGGCGTCGAGCACGTGCTCGAGATGGAGGACGCGATCCAGGTGCTCGCCGCTCGGGTCCGCGAGCTCGAAGCGCGTCTCGTCCACGAGCGGCGCGAGCACGCTCGCGAGCTCGCCGGCGCGCGCCGCGAAGGCCGCGCGGACGTGGTCATCTGGCAAGCCCCCACCAACCTCCCCGATCGCTGAGACCCGATGGCCGATATCCAATACACCGTGCGTGCGCAGCAGGCGCTCGCGACCGCCCACGAGCTGGCGAGCGCGCGCTCGAACCCCGAGCTGACTCCCGACCACCTCCTGCTCGCGCTGACCGCGGACCAGGATGCGATCGCGAGCGTGGTGATCCGGCAGGCCGGCGGCGACGTCGCCCAGACCCGCTCACGCGCAGAGGCACGCCTCGGCAAGCTGCCGACCGTCT
This sequence comes from Actinomycetes bacterium, assembly GCA_031361905.1. Classification (GTDB taxonomy): domain Bacteria; phylum Actinomycetota; class Thermoleophilia; order Gaiellales; family JALYLC01; genus JANLRV01. The sequence goes on along the minus strand of JANLRV010000029.1, from coordinate 14,415 downwards.
CGGGCGGCGCGCCCCCGCAGCCGTCGCTCGCGCTGCGCGAGGCGATCAACGCCGCGCGCGAGAAGGCGCGCGAGCTCGGCGACACCTTCGTCGCGAGCGAGCACCTGCTGCTGGCGGTGGCGCCCAAGCGCGTCGATCCGGCTGAGGCCTCGCTCGTCGAGGCGATCCGCGGCGTTCGCGGAGCGCAGACCGTCGACGACGAGCACGCCGAGGACCGCTACCAGGCGCTCGCGCGCTTCGGTCGCGACCTCACGTCGGTGGCCGAGTCGGGCAAGCTCGATCCCGTGATCGGGCGCGACGAGGAGATCCGCCGCGCGATCCAGGTGCTCAGCCGGCGAACCAAGAACAACCCCGTGCTGATCGGCGAGCCCGGCGTCGGCAAGACCGCGATCGTCGAGGGGCTCGCACAGCGGATCGTCTCGGGCGACATCCCCGAGAGCCTCCGCGGCCGCCGCGTCTGGGCGCTCGATCTCGGCTCGCTGCTCGCGGGCGCGAAGTACCGCGGCGAGTTCGAGGAGCGGCTGACCGCCATCCTCAAGGAGATCCAGGCGGCCGAGGGGCAGATCATCCTCTTCATCGACGAGCTGCACACGATCGTCGGAGCCGGTGCGGCCGAAGGCGCCGTCGATGCGGCCAACCTGCTCAAGCCGATGCTGGCACGCGGCGAGCTGCGCGCGATCGGCGCGACCACGCTCGACGAGTACCGCAAGTACATCGAGAAGGACGCCGCGCTCGAGCGTCGCTTCGCACCCGTGCTCGTCGGCGAGCCCTCGGTCGCGGGCGCGATCGCGATCCTGCGCGGGCTGCGTGAGCGCTACGAGGTGCACCACGGCGTGCGCATCCAGGACGCGGCGCTGATCGCGGCCGCGCAGCTCTCGGATCGCTACGTCGCCGACCGCTTCCTGCCCGACAAGGCGATCGACCTGATCGACGAGGCGGCGAGCCGCCTGCGCATCGAGATCGACTCGCTGCCGGTCGAGCTCGACGTGCTGACCCGGCAGGTGCAGGCGCTCGAGATCGAGGATGCGGCGCTCCAGCGTGAGAGCGATCAGACCTCGGCCGAGCGGCGCAAGGTGCTCGCCGACGAGCTCGCCGTCGTCCGTGCCGAGCTCGCCGAGCTGACCGCGCGGTGGGAGCGCGAGATGGCGAGGATCGCCGCGATCCGCGCAGTCAAGCAGCAGCTCGAGGAGGCGCACGCCGGTGCCGAGCGCGCCGAGCGCGAGAGCGACCTCGCGCGCGCGGCCGAGCTGCGCTACGGCCGCATCCCCGAGCTCGAGCGAGAGCTCGAGGCGGAGCAGGCTGCGCTCGACGCCCTCGGCGCGGACCGCCTGCTCAACGAGGAGGTCACGGCCGACGAGGTCGCCGCGATCGTCGCCGCCTGGACCGGCGTTCCGGTCGCGCGGATGCTCGAGGGCGAGCTCGCCAAGCTCGTTCATCTCGAGGAGCGCCTGCACGAGCGCGTGATCGGGCAGGACGTCGCGGTCGCCGCCGTCTCGGATGCGATCCGCCGCTCCCGCGCGGGGCTCGGGGATCCCGACCGTCCGATCGGCTCCTTCCTCTTCCTCGGCCCGACGGGCGTCGGCAAGACCGAGCTCGCCCGCGCGCTCGCGATGCTGCTGTTCGACGACGAGCGCGCGATGGTACGCATCGACATGTCGGAGTACCTCGAGCGGCACAGCGTCGCGCGCCTGATCGGTGCGCCGCCCGGCTATGTCGGCTTCGAGGAGGGCGGCCAGCTGACCGAGGCGGTGCGGCGGCGTCCCTACGCCGTGATCCTGCTCGACGAGATCGAGAAGGCCCACGCCGACGTCTTCAACGTGCTCCTCCAGGTGCTCGACGACGGCCGGCTGACCGACGGCCAGGGACGCACCGTCGACTTCCGCAACGCGATCCTGATCATGACCTCGAACGTCGGCAGCCAGGCGATCTTCGAGGAGAGCGACTCCGAGGCGCTCGCCGCCCGCGTGCAGGAGGCGCTGCGGGCGACGTTCCGGCCCGAGTTCCTCAACCGGATCGACGAGACGGTGATCTTCCACCGGCTCTCGCAGGACGATCTGCGCGCCGTCGTCTCGCTGCAGCTCGCCCGCCTCGACGCGCGGCTCGCCGAGCGCGGCCTGGAGCTCGAGGTCACGCCGGCTGCGAGCGAGCTGATCGCCCGCGAGGGCGACGATCCGGCGTATGGCGCGCGCCCGCTCAAGCGGGCGATCCAGCGGCTCGTCGAGAATCCGTTGGCGCGCATCCTGCTCGAGAGCCCGCCGGGCGGAGACGCCCGCGTGGTCGTCGATGCGGCTGACGACCAGGTGACGGTCCGCGTCGAGCAGTGACCCGTTTGTGGGCGGGCTTCATGGCCTGTTTCTCACCTGCTCACAGATCGCTCATAGCTGATCGGTGAATCACCCGATCGGGGGACGGCGGGATCACCCGGTGGAGCCATCTGGCAACCGGTGTGGCAGCCGAAGCTGAGTCTATGAACCGTCTCCGTGCCCTCATCGTGCTCGCGGCCGCGCTGTCGCTCGCGCTCGCCGCGCCCGCGCAGGCGGCTCCGTCCAAGTCCAAGCCCAAGCCCAAGAAGACCAGTCCGGCCGGGCTGAGAGCGCCTGCGGTGACCGGTCCGAAGGACAGCGCGACGACCAACACCTTCCCGTTGATGACGTGGAAGCCGGTCGGTGGCGCGGTCAAGTACCAGGTCCAGATCGCGGCCGACAAGGGCTTCAACCCGTCGCTGATCGACTTCCAGACGCTCAACAAGAAGTACATCACGCCCAAGCAGTTCGCGAACGGTCTCTACTTCTGGCGCGTGCGCGCCTGGAACGTCGCCGGCAAGAGCGGACGCTGGTCGTCGATCCGCAAGTACACGAAGAAGTGGACGGCGCAGAGCACGTTGCAGACGCCTGCGAACCTGTCGGCGATCTCGTACCCGACACCCGTGATCCTGCGCTGGAGCCCGGTGCCGGGAGCCACCTCGTATGCGATCTCGCTCGCCGCCGGATCGTCGCTCGCCGGCGGATCGGTCGACACGACGACCGGCGTCTTGTCGGCCCAGGACCTCTACTGGAAGGACGGCGACAAGCCGGTCGGCACGTTCAACACGAACATGGCGATCACGATCCCGCTGCAGCCGGGCACCTACTACTGGCAGATCACGCCGATCGACGCCGAGGGGTTCCAGGGCGTGCCGTCGGCGATCTCGGCGTTCACCTGGGACTGGCCGTCGACCACGAAGACGTACTTCGAGGATCTCTCCGCGAAGCCCGAGCTCGTCGATCCGAAATTCTCGTGGGATCCGATCGCGGGCGCCGCGTCGTACCAGATCGAGGTCAACACGACGTCGGATTTCGTGCCGGGCTCCAAGGTCTACGAGACGACCACGACCGCGTCGGAGATCTCGCCGACCGGGCTGTTCCAGAACAACACCTACTACTGGCGCGTTCGCGCGCTCGACACGCTCGGCAAGGCCGGTCTCTGGAACGTCGGCGGTAGGTTCGACAAGTCGTTCGATGCCGTGCCGCAGTCGATTGGGAACCTCCGGGTGCGCGACTCCAAGGGCACCATCATCGCTGACGGTGGCAGCGTGCTGTATCCCGTGATCACGTGGGACAGCGTCCCCGGCGCGAAGTCCTACGAGCTCTCGACGTCGTGCTCGGCCGACGGCTCGCCGAACATCACGCAGCACTACTTCGTGCCCAACAACTCGTGGACGCCGCTCGGCGATCCCGGCCCGACGCCTCCGCTTCACATCAACTCGCTCAACTTCGGCGTGCGGAGAGACAATCCGCAGCCGTTCAACTTGACGAACACCACGAACATCTGCTTCGTGATCGTGCGCGCGCTCTCGCCGGATGCCGGCGCTGCGGTGTACTCGATCAACTCCTACACGACGACCTTCCACCTCGGCTCGCAGCCGAGCTTCGTGGACGACCCGGCGGTCCCCGCCGGCGGCGCGCCGATGTCGAACGCCGACATCCGGCAGCCGACGATCGGCACGATCTCGGGCAAGGCGCCGCTCTTCTGCTGGAAGACCAAGTTCTACGGCGTCACGCCCGTGCCGGCATACGGATACTGGGTCGCCGTCTCGCGCGACGCGAACTTCACGACGATCGTCGACGAGGCTTTCACGCAGATCCCCTGCTATGCGCCGCGCGGAACCTACGCCGACGAGGAGACCGCCCTCTACTGGGAGGTCCTCCCATGGAACGGCACCGACAACATCCTCGGGCTGAAGTTCGGCTTCGGCGATGTCGGCCCGACGCTGCCGCCGGTCTCGCCGCCGTCGTTCAACGAGCACTCGACGCCGCCCACGCAGCTGACCCCGACGCCGGGCCAGGTCGTCACGGGCAACGTCACGTTCCGCTGGAGCGATGCCCCGGTCGAGTACTCGGGCTACAGCCTTCAGATCGCGCGCGACACCTCCTTCAGCGATGTCGTCGAAGAGGTCGGCACCCAGTCGACGGCCTATACCAGCACGACGGCCTACCCGCCGGACACGGTCCTCTACTGGCGCGTCCGCGTCACGAACGCCGAGGGCATCGGCCTCAGCTGGTCGCCGGCGAGCACCTTCGTGCAGACGCGCGCGACCCCGGTGATCACCACCGTCGAGCCATTCGAGGGCGAGACCTTCCCCGCGGTCCAGTGGACTCCCGTAGCCGGCGCCATCGGCTACGAGCTGCAGGACGTCTGGCCCGATGCCAGCGTGCACAACGCGGGCAAGTTCCTCTCGACGGCTGCGAGCTACGTCCGCATGACGGGCATCGGCCGCGGCACGACGAAGGTGCGCGCCGTCTTCCCCGGTGACGTCAGAGGCCCGTACTCGCCGACCCGCTCGGTGCTGCACACGATCGGCGAGGTCACCGGCGCGAACGTCAACACCAAGGTCGGCATGTCGTTCGCGTGGCAGACCAAGGCGAACACCAAGCAGTACAAGATCCAGGTCGCTTCGGACGTCGACTTCACCCAGCTCGTGCTCGACGACGTGACCGACCAGACCACCTACACGCCGACGCTCGACCAGGACGGCTTCAAGAACGGCGGCCGGCTCTACTGGCGCGTCGCCGCGATCGACCCTGACAACAATCTCGGCGCATTCACGCCGGCCAAGCCGATCGTGCTCGCGAAGCGCATGGACGTGAAGGGCGACGGCACGCTCGCCAAGGGCCAGTCAAGCGTCGTCACGATCACCGTGACGGATGCCAAGGGCCAGCCCATCCGCAAGGCGGAGGTGCGCGTCACCGGAGCCGGCGCGACCGCCAAGCGCAAGCGCACGAATGGCAAGGGCGTCGTGGTCATGAAGGTGCGCGTGCGCAAGTCCGGCACGGTCAAGTTCCAGGCCAGCAAGGCCGGGTTCAAGGTCGGCTACCTCTTCGTCACGGTGGCCTAGCGCCGATCGGGGTCTGGCACTTTCGGGGTCAGGCACTTTCGGGGTCAGACCCCGAAAGTGCCTGACCCCGAAACGATCCCCGGCACCGGAGATCGCGGATCTTCTACCGTGTCCGGTGTGACGCCCGACACGACCAGCGCGCCCGTCGCCGCATCCGACATCTTCGCCACGGCCCTCAACCGCTACGCGGGGAGCTATCTCACGTTCGGCGGGATGGCGCTCGCCGTCGGGCTGCTGCCCGCGTGCTCGGTCGCTGCGGCACGGGCCGCCGGCGCATCGCCGATCGTCGTGCTCGCGATCGGCCTGTCGGTTGCCGCCTACGGCTTCCTCGTGCTCTGCGGGCTCGTCACGGCCTCGATCGGCCGGCGCGTGCAGACGACCCTCGTGAGCGTGCTCGGGAGCGCGCTCCTGGTCTGGCCGGCCTTCGCCGTCGCGCTCTCGCTGTTCCAGCTGCTCGCGATCGTCGCGCTGCCGTTCCTGCTCGTCCCGCTCGCGCTCGCGCCGATCGCGGCCGGTGCCGGCGACGGCACGCCGCTCGTGGCGCTGAGACGCGCGGTCGAGCTCGTGCGGGGAAGCTATCGCCGCTCGCTGCAAGCGTCTGCGCTCGCCGTGATCGGCGGATCGATCGTCTACCTCGCGCTCTACATCGCGCTCTCGCCGGTTCCGCGTGACGCGCGCGTCGCGATCACGCTGATCGCCTGGTCGGCGATCACCTGGCCGATCGCGGCGCTGATCCTGCGGTCGCTCTACGGCGCGCTGGCCGGGCGGCTCGTCGTGCGCCTCCGAGAGGAGGTCTGAGGTGGCAGCCTCCGAGCACGAGCCTGTCTACTGCGCCCGTCATCCGTCGGTCGAGACGGCGATCTCGTGTGCCACGTGCGGGACGCCGATCTGCCCCGACTGCATGGTCCAGGCGCCCGTCGGCATCAAGTGCCGCGACTGCGCCCGCCTGCCGCGCTCGGCGCTCGTGCGGCTCAAGCCTGAGCGCGCGCTTCGCGCGGTCGCCGCAGGGATCGCGCTCGCCGCGGCGGTCGCCGTGGTGCTCGCATTTCTGCAGCGGAGCGGCATCGGCTTCTTCGGCTTCTTCATCGCGTTCGGGGTGGGCTCGCTCGTCGGTGAGGCCGTGATCCGCGCGAGCGGCTACCACCGCGCTCAGATCACCGGTGCGATCGCGGCGGCCTCGGCCCTCGCGGGCTACGTCGGCGGACACTTCCTGACGCCGGTGCTGTCGAACGTGCGGGTCGGCCACGGGACGCTCGGCTTCCAGCTCCTGCTCGGCGCGGTCGCCGCTTTCATCGCGTTCAGGCGGGCCGCATGATCCTGCGCCGTGCCCGCAGGCTGCTCGTCGGCGGCGTCCTCGGCGGGGTCGTGCTCGTGCTCGAGGGCCGGCGCCGCCGCTCGGCCGTGGCCGCCTCGGACGCGCTCGCGGCCTTCGAGTCGGCACCGTGCTTCTCGGAAGACGAGTCGCCCGTCTAGTCGTCGATGTTGCGCAGGCCGCGCGCGTCGGCGATCGAGAGGCCCTCGCGCGAGAGGAAGAAGAAGCCGAGCCCGACGCCGAGCACGGCCTCGATCAGCTGCAGCCCGACGCCGAAGGCGATGCCGTGTGCGAGGTTGACGCCGTAGACCTGCTGCAGCGGCAGCGCGACCGACGTCTGGAACACGCCGATGTTGCCGGGCACGATCACGAACAGCTGGATCAGGTTCGACGCGAGAAAGACGAGCGCGGCGCGACCGACGGTGGCGTGGATGTCGAAGGCCTCGAGCGCCGCGTAGATGCCCGCGAGCTGGGCGATCCACGAGAGCACGCCGTTGCCGAAGGCCCAGGCCGCCGTGCGCGGGCGCCGCAGGATCGTCTGGCCCTGCTCGATGCCGCGCATGATCCCCATGATCTGGCCGACGGCCTGATCGAAGCGGCTGCGCGCCATCCCGGGCCGGCGGAACCGGTCGCTGCGGGAGAGCGCCTGCAGCGTGACCGCGACGATGATCAGCACGAGCACGACGCCGCCGAACACCGCCACCGACGTGCGCAGGAGCCGCGGCACGTCGGGCTCGATCGCGAGCGTGCCGAACATGATCGCGACGAGCGTGATCGCGAGCACGATCTGCTCGGCGACGACCGTGCCGGCGACCGTCGAGGCACGGACGTTCTCGCCCTCGATCTGCCAGCGACGCCGCAGCACCGAGATGCGCGCGACCTCGCCGAGCCGCGCGAGCAGGATCGTGTTCAGGAGGAAGCCGATGAAGAGGGCGGGGAAGACGTGTGAGTAGCGCGTCTTCGAGTGGTGCGGAATCGTGTCGAGCGCGGCCTTCCAGACGGCGCCCTTGAAGACGACCGAGAGCAGGTTGAGGCCGATCGAGCCGAGCACCCACCACCAGCCGATGTCGATCGCCTGGATCGCCGTGAGGTCGAACTTGCGCAGCGCCAGCTCGACGACGACACCGATGGTGAGGAGGCCGGCGCCGATCCGCAGCGGCGAGAGCTTGCGCGTGACGCTGCGCTGCGCCAGCTCGGAGACCGTCACGAACCCGTACCCGGCGGCCTGGGCCCGGTCGACGATCTTCGGCACGGCCGCGACGGTCTGCTCGCGATCGTCGCCCCCGCCGGAGCCGTCCTCGTCATGCAGCAGCAGGATCGCACCCGGCCGGAAGCCGCGCACGCTGCGGCTCACGATCACGTCGATGCCGGGCTTGGCCGTGTCCCAGACGCCCTTCGTCCAGCCCACCACCTGGTAGCCATGCTGGCGCATGGCACGCCCGACCAGCGGGTTTCGGAAGCCGTGCGGCGCGCGGAAGAGCGTCGCCTTGAAGTCGCTGCCGAGCGCGCTCGCGAGCGCGCGCTCGGTGCGTGCGAGCTGGGTCCGGGCAGCGCTCGTCGAGGCGAACGTGAGGAGCGCGTGGTCGTAGCCGTGCGAGGCGATCTCGTGCCCCTCGGCATGCATCCGCCGCACCAGCTCGGGATGCCGCTCGACGTTGCGGCCGAGCACGAAGAAGGTGGCGCGCACGCCGGCCGTGCGCAGCTCGTCCAGGATCGGCGGCGTGAACGTCGGCGAGGGCCCGTCGTCGAACGTCAGCGCGAGGATCCGTGCCCGTGCCCCGCGCCCGGTGATCACGCCGCCGAAGAGCGGCCCGTTCGCGGTGAAGCAGTTCCACGTCACGCCGAGCACGGCGGCCGCGCCGGCGATGCCCGTGACCCAGCCGAGCCAGGGATCGTGTGCGCGCGCGAGCGCGACCGAGAGCGCCGCGATCGCCGCCAGGACGACGACGGCGAGCGCCACGTAGCGCCGGATCACCTGGCCCTTCGTCACAGGCTCAGACCTCGGCGGTCGGCGAGCTCGCGGTAGTACTCCTCGAGCTGGTTCGCGACGTTCGGCCAGGAGTAGCGCGAGACGGCCGTGCGCCGGCCCTCGCGTCCCATGCGAGCCCGCTCGGCGGGCCGGTCGAGCAGGTAGAGGAGCGCGCGCGCGAACCCGTGCGCGTCGCCACTCGGGCCGACCATCAGACCCTCGCGGCCGTGCTCCATGACGAGCTGGAAGCCGGAGATGCGGCTCGCCACGACGGGGCGCCCGCAGCTCATCGCCTCGAGCAGCACCATCCCGAACGAGGCGCGCTGGCAGGGCGTGCAGTGCACGTCGGCCGAGGCGTAGTAGCGGGGTCGCGACCAGTCCATGCGCCCGGCCCAGTGCACGTCGCGGGCGACGCTCGGCGACAGCTGTCGCTGGTAGACGTTCTTCAGCGGGCCGTCGCCGACGATGCAGAGGCGGACACCGCCCTCGTGCTCGGCATGCACCTCCTTGAACGCGTTGATCATCGTGCCGAGGCCGTTGCGCGGGTCGAAGCGGCCGAGGAACAGGATCACCGGCTTGCCGTCTCGCCGCAGCTCGGCGATCGGCTCGGCATCGGGCGTGAAGTGGCGGTCGTCGATCCCGTTCGGGATCACCTTCCAGTCGAACGAGAAGTACGGCGCGAGCGAACCGATGCACGCCTCGCTGACGACGATGTGCCCGTCGAGCTTGCTGTACCAGCGCCGCAAGAGCGGCGCGAGCGTGTCGAGCAGGAGGCCGCGCGCGAAGACCGAGTGGTAGGTGGCGAGCCCGATTGCATCGCTCGGCAGCGCGAGCGGGGCGATCGCGCACATCCCGGGGTTGTACGGGGCGTGCACGTGCACGACCTGCGAGCCGAGCTTCTTGAAGAGCCGGCGGAGCGACCAGGTGAGCCCGGCGGGCACCGTGTGGATCGTCTGCGAGGCGTTGCCGTAGAGGGGCACCCCGGCGCCGATCCGGACGACCTCGAACTGCTCGGTCGCCGGAGGACGCGGATCGATGTCCGAGACCCGTGGCGTGCGCAGCAGATTGCCCGTCACGATCGTGACCTCATGGCCACGGCGCGCGAGCTCACGCGCCTGTCCGTGGACGTGCTCGGTGATCCCACCCAGCATCGGGTAGTAGTAGTCGGTGACGATCGCGATGCGGATCGGCCGATGATATCGTCGCGGCGACTGTTGGCACTCTCGGGGTTCGAGTGCCAACCCGGTCCGCTACACTGTGAGCCGATGCCGATCTATGACTATCTCTGCGTTGCGGGGCACCGCTTCGACCGCCTCCAGAGCTTCTCCGACGACACGCTGACGGACTGCGAGGTCTGCGGCAAGCACGTCCAGCGCGTGCTCCACGCGCCGGCGGTGCACTTCAAGGGCAAGGGCTTCTACTCGACGGACTACGGCTCGGCGAAGGCCGGTCGCAAGGACGGCGCCGAGAGCGGAGGGGGAGACTCGTCCTCGTCGAACGGCGACTCGGGCTCGTCGAAGAGCGACTCGTCCTCGTCGAACGGCGACTCCGGTGCCTCCAAGAGCGACTCGGGATCGTCGAAGAGCGAGACGAGCGCCGCGCCCGCGAAGGGCACCACGAGCTCCGACTCGGGCGCGACCAAGAAGAGCGCCAAGCCCGACTAGCCGCTCGCCGCTGCGTGGCGGGATTTCGCGCAATCGGTCGATCTCTCGGCTTAAGTGAGAGATGTGACCCGCACGCGGACCCTCGTCGTCTTCTGCCTGGCGCTCGCCGGCTATCTCGCCTTCGAGTGGCGGGCCGTCACGCTCGACACGCTGTTCTGCCTGACGCTCGGCCGCGAGGTCTGGGAGCACGGTCTGCCGCACGACGCCTCGACGATGGTGCTCGGTGCCGGCAAGTCCTGGCAGGACCAGCAGTGGCTCGCGCACCTCGCGATGTTCGGCGCCTACTCCGCGCTCGGCTACGGCGGGGTGGTCGCGCTCTGCGCGGCCAGCCAGGCGGGAGCCGTCGCGCTCGTCGCCCGCCTCTGCGGCACGCTCGGCGCGGGCCTCACGCGAACCGTGATCTGGGTGATCGCGGCTGCCGCCGGGATCCTCATGAACCCGGTGCCGCGCGCCCAGTCGATCGGCTACCTGCTCTTGATCGTCACGCTCACGCTGATCGTGGGCCCGCAGACCCGCAACCGCCGCATCGCGCTCGTCGCCGTGCTCGTGGTCTGGGGGAACGTCCACGGCAGCGCCGTGCTCGGCGTGATCGCGTGCGCCTCTGCGGTGACCGTCGACGCGATCGCCTCGTGGCGCGCGGGGCGTCGCACGGGCTTCCGCGGCGATGCGGTCACGCTCGCGGGCATCTGCCTCGCGCTCTTCGCGACCCCGTACGGCCTCTCGATCCTCTCGTACTACCGCTCGATCTTCGGCAACGACGCGATCCGCGAGATCGTCTCGGAGTGGCGCGGAGCGCGTTTCGACAGCGTGCTCGACTCGGTCTTCCTGCTGCTCCTCGCCGTCTTGATCTGCGGCGTCGCGTTCTGCCTCGGGCGGCGCGTCCCGCTCAACGCCCGGCTCGTCGGCTTCGCGCTGCCGCTGGGTCTGGCCGGCACGCAGGCGCTGCGCAGCCAGGTCTGGTTCGTGCTCGCCGCCGGCGTGCTGCTGTGCGACCTCTTCGAGCGCGCGGCCCCGTCGACCAGCGAGGCGGACATCTTCGCGCGCATCTGCTCGCGCCTCGGGGCGTACGGGCCGCGCATCGCGATCGGGCTCGGAGCCGCCTGTCTCGTCGCCAGCGCGGTGACGATCGCCGGCAAGGGCCAGAGCGTCTACCTGAACGCCGACGAGCGCGCGGCCGTCGACTCGACGGCTCTCGTGCTGGCGCGCGAGCCGGATGCCCGGGTGTTCGCCTCCGAGGACGTCTCCCAGATGCTGCTCTGGCGCCACCCCGACCTGGCACGCGGCCGCGTGGGATTCGACATCCGCTACGAGGCGCTCGACCAGAACGTGTTCCGCGAGGTCGCGGCCGCGCTCGGCCGGGGCAAGGACGAGCCCAAGCTGTTCAAGCCGTTCTCCGTGCTCGTCGTCGCCCAGGACTCGCTGCTCGCCGAGACGATCTCGAAGCTGCCGGGCTGGACCTCGGCGGCCAAGGCGCACGGCTATGTGCGCTTCAGCCGCGTCGCGGCCTGAGCGGCTACGAGCAGCCGGGCGAGAACGGGTCGGTCTTGGTCGGCGCGACCGGCGCCGACCGGCCCAGGAACGTGAGCACCACGCGCGCGTTCTCGGGGCTCGCGATCAGCTCGCTCGCGCCGCCGATCGTCGTGATCGTGCCGCCGAGCCGGCAGTGCAGCGTGGTCGACGAGCGCATCGCGCGCCACCCGATCGCCAGCAGGTCGCTCGCCGAGAGATCGGTCGTGAGCGGACGCCCGATCGCGCGCCCGACGTCGGGCAGCGAGAAGAGCGTCGACGGCGAGACGAGCGAGCGCTTGATCGCGCCGAGCACGCGTTGCTGCCTGAGCCCTCGGCTGATGTCCGTGTCGGTCGGGTCGAGCGTGTTCTCGCGCACCCGCGCATAGGCCAGCGCATGCCGGCCATCGAGGTGGATGTTGCCCTTCGCGAAGCGCCAGTGCACGCCATCGAAGCTGTTCGAGACGATCTTCGTCGGGTTCTCGACCGTGACGCCTCCGAGCGCGTCGACCAGCGAGCGGAAGCCTGCGAAGTCGACGACGGCGACGTGGTTCACCCGCACCGTCGTCAGCTCTCGCACCGTGGCGATCGCGAGCGCGGAGCCGCCGAGCGTGTAGGCCGCGTTGATGCGGTCGACACCGTGGCCCGGGATCGGCACGCGCAGATCGCGCGGGATCGAGAGCAGCACGATGCGGTTGCGGCCCGGGTCGATCCGCACGAGCATCGTCGAGTCCGAGCGGCTCGCGCCGGAGCCTCCCGGGCGAAGGTCCGAGCCGAGCAAGAGGATCGTCGAGGGCGAGGTGATCAGCGACCCGCCATCGGCGAGCTGCGCGCGCGTCGCGCGATCGACCCGGCCGTTCGCCGCCTCGATCGAGCTGCGGAACTGCAGGAAGCCGTAGACGACCCAGCCGATCAGGAAGATCAGCAGCGCCGCGATTCCGAGCAGCAGCGGCCGGCGGATCGAGCGCTGCCGGGGCAGGCGCCGGGGCCGCTCTCGTCGTGGCCGCTGACGCGGTCGCCGCGCCGGATCCCCGGGCGGCCGGGGCGGTCTCCCATCCGTTCCCGGGAGCACCACGATGGGCTGCTCGGGTGGTGCCTCAGGCACCTCCGCGGGCTGCAGATCGTCGCCGCGGGCACGCGCTCTCGCCCGGCGTTCGATCGGGTCGTCACCGCTCCCGCTCGCGCGATAGGTGCGGTACGGCGGCCTCTGGTCGTCGTCCTCCACGGAGTTCCAGGGTAGCCTCAACCCATGCTCAGCGTCGTAGCCACGCCGATCGGCAACCTCCGCGACATCACGCTGCGGGCGCTTGATGCGCTGCGCGACGCCGACGTGATCGCGTGCGAGGACACGCGACGGACGCGCGCCCTGCTGACTGCTCACGCGCTGCCCGCCTGCGAGCTCGTCGCCTGCGACGAGCGGCGCGAGCGGGCGGTCGCCCCTCGCCTCGTCGCCCGCGCCCTGGCGGGCGAGCAGGTGGTGCTCGTCAGCGATGCCGGCTTGCCCGCCGTCGCCGATCCGGGGCGCGAGCTGATCCGCTGCGCGATCGAGGCGGGCTGCCCCTTCACCGTGCTGCCCGGCGCGAGCTCGGTCGAGACGGCGCTCGTCGCCTCGGGACTTGCGGCCGAGGGCTACTGCTTCTGCGGCTGGCCGCCACGACGAGCAGGCGAGCGGAGGGCATTTCTGGAGCGCGCGCTGGCGCGCGAGCTCCCGCAGGTGATCCTGGAGTCGCCGCGCCGGCTCGCCGCGACGCTCGCCGAGCTCGCCGCGCTCGCCGGCGATCGCGAGATCGCGGTCGCCCGCGAGCTGACGAAGCTGCACGAGGAGGTTGTGCGCGGGCCGGCGGCGGCGGTCTCGGCGACCGGAGTGCGCGAGCAGGGCGAGCTCTGCATCGTGCTCGCGGGAGCTCCCGCGGCCCGGCGCGAGGTTCCCTCACCGGCGGCGCGGCGCGTGCTCGGGCTGCTCGTCGGCCACGGCGTCGGGATCCGTGAGTCCGCCGACGCGGTGGCGCAGCTCAGCGGCGAGACCCGGCGCGAGCTCTACGCCGCTGCGAGCTCGCTGCGGCAGGAGTCGCAGACGGCCCGGCCGTGATGGTCGAGCAGGCTGTCGGCTGAGCCGCAGAAGACGCAGCCCGGACCCTCGGCCTTGCGCAGGACGATCGCGCCACGCTGCAGCGAGATGCCGATCGGATCCCGTGGACCGATCGCCAGGCGCCGGCGGATCTCGATCGGGATCACGATCCGCCCGAGCTCGTCGAGGTGGCGCACGATGCCGGTGTCGCTCATCTGGTGCTCCTGTCCGTGGAGTGTCGAAAGCAACCCATGATAGCCAGATCACTTGCACGTTTGCCAATGTGATCCATCGATTGCGCTCTCCTGATCTGGTCCTCACGGTGCGGGTCAGACCCCGCGCGCTCAGCGAACACGGGCCTATGTCGGTAGGTCTCGCGAGTGGCGGGTGAGTGGCTCGCAAGCGTGGGGCGCGGGCGCCGCGAATAACCGCCACGTACAGGTGGTAAGGCGAGAGGCGACCCAGCGCCACGCCTCAGCGCGACCCCCCCCCACACCCCGCGACCAACCCACAAAAGCCCAA
>JANLRV010000003.1:0-5034 GCA_031361905.1 Actinomycetes bacterium | reverse complement strand
AGACATCCGCGCTCACGGGGTCACGCTGATCGCTCGTGACGCAGCCGGCAGCGAGGTCGCCCGGGGACCGGTGCCTTCGGATTGGGACGCGAGCGCGGCCGAGGTCGAGCGGCTCACGATGGTCGATGTGACCACCCGCTCAGACAGCAGCGACTTCACGAAAGTGCTCGGGATCGAAGGCGTGCTGCGCGACCCGAGGCCCGCCACGCTGCAACTCGTCTACAGCGACGGTGCCACGGCCGACGTCACGCTTGCTCCCGACGGGAGCTTCCACTACAACGTACCGCTCCGCCGCCGCGGCGACTTCATGACGCCTCAGCACCTGGTCGGCCACGATGCGGATGGACGAGTCGTACTCGATCGAGCAGTGGCAGCTGTCGCGTACTGGAGAGGAGGCGTGCGCTGACGCGCGCGGGGTGGTCGGCACCGTCCCGGCGCAACTTCACTCGTGTGGGTGAAGATTCTCAACCGAGCACTGGCCCGGAGTCGAATTTCGCCATCTTGCGGCGCTGGAGGCCGTAGCCGAGGAGGCGTCCACAGTCGGCGATCAGCCAGCAGATTGCAGCGCTCGAGCGAGCGACCGGTCATCAGCTGATCGATCGGCGCGGCGGGTCGCCCCCGGTCGCACTCAACCCGCGAGAAGGCTGCTGTGGCACCACGCGCACGCCGTTGGGGCGCGTCTCGCCGCCGCGCGCGCGCTGACCTCTCGGCGCTTTCGCGGGGCACGCGGGGCTTCCTGCGCAGGATCCCGGGAGTCGTCACGGCGGGATCCTCTGGACGCTCGGCGATGCCGGCGGACGATTCAGCGAGCGGCTTGCCGGCGGATCCAGGCCATGAGGTTCAAGTTCGAGTTCAATCGCAATTCGGGCAGCGCGCAGGTCGCTCGGATCGCCTCAAGTGTGCCTGTGTAAGGGGATCGCTCCCGAAGCTATGCGATCGGTAGCCTCGGCGTCATCGATCGTCACGCAGGTCTCGGCGCGCGGAGCATGCCCGAGCCTCGCCCGGTCACCGAGCACGGACCGAGGCATCGCCGGCGCCTCGGCGCGCCCACGCTGATTGCCCAGCCGACCGGAGCCCTGACGCCAGGCGCTCGTCGGAAGCTAGAAGAAACCCTTGGGAAGCAGGCCGTGCCCGCGCGCCTCGCGTTCGAGCTCGTCGCGGAAGTCCGGGTGGGCGATCGAGATCATCGCCTGGGCCCGCGCGGGGACGGACTTGCCTTTGAGGTTGACGATCCCGTACTCGGTGACGACGTACATGATGTCGGAGCGCGTGGCGGTGACCACGTTTCCGGGCGTCAGGTCGACGACGATGCGGCTCGCGCGCACGCCGCGGCGCTCGTAGGTGGACGACATGCAGATGAACGACTTGCCACCCGCAGAGGCGTAGGCGCCGCGCACGAACTGCGACTGCCCGCCCGTGCCGCTGATGTGGCGGTGGCCGGCGGACTCGCTGGCGGCCTGGCCCTGCAGGTCCATCTGCGTCGTGTTGTTGATCGCGACCACGCGGTCGTTTTGCATCACGATGTCCGGCTGGTTGACCAGATCGACGGCGTGGCAGAGGAAGTCGGGGTTGCGATCGGCCGTCTCGTAGAGCACCTTCGTCCCGAGCCCGAAGGTGCAGACGATCTTGCCGGGGTAGAGCTTCTTGCGGGCGCCGGTGATCACGCCGGCCCGGTAGAGGTCGATGATCCCGTCGGTGAGCATCTCCGTGTGGATCCCGAGGTCGCGCACGCCGCTCTCGAGCAGCAGCGAGCAGACGGCGTTCGGCATCGCACCGATGCCGATCTGCAGGCAGCTGCCATCCTCGATCTCGGCCGCGATCAGCTGCGCCACCGCGCGGTCGATCTCGGTGGGTGGCGGGTTCGGGATCTCGGGCACGTCGTCGTCGCTCCCGGCGATCACGTAGTCGACCTCGCTCTCGTGCACGGCGTTCTCGAGGCCGTCGAGATGGGGCAGCCCGGGTGACTCCTCGACGACGACGATCTTGGCGCGCTCCACGATCGCGCGCTCCCAGAGAGCGGCGAGGCTGAAGTTGTAGAAGCCGTGCTCGTCCTTCGGGCACGTCTTGATCACGGCGATCTCCGCCGGGTCGATGAAACGCCGGTAGTAATCAGGGATCTCGCCGAGGTTGCAGGGGATGTAGTTGGCGAGCCCGACGTCGCCCTTCGCGCGGTCGTAGCCGGTGAAGTGCCAGTTGAACCAGTGGAAGTGATCGCGGCCGGGGTCGGCCTCGAGCACGGCGCGAGGCCGAACCGACAGGCACGCCCGGATCTTCACGTCCTCGAGCTCGTCGACGCGCTCTGCGAGCGCGCGGTCGAACACGTCCGGCTGGCCGATGCCGGCGCCGTACTCGACCCAGTCGCCGGAACAGACGAGCGCCGCGGCGTCCACCGCCGAGATCCTCCGCGCCCGCGTGCCCGCGGGCCGTGCCGCTCCAACCGACTCCCGTGCAGCCATGCCGTGCCTCCCGTACGTTTCACGCACGAGCGTACGGGCGCCCTGCCACCTTCGCAAGCGCGTGCCGAGGGCCGCTGCGGTGCCCGAGCGGCGTGAGCTCAGGCGGGAACGCCGGGCTTGATCGTCCCGACGTGGCCGGGCCTCAGCGCACCGGCTCGCAGCACCTCCGAAACTCAGCGCCCGAGGAGGTCGCCGAGCGATGGCCCGCTCGGCTCCTCGTCGAACGCATGGCGCGCGGCGAGCGACGCGCGCGCCGCCGGGCGAGACGAGCAGTCCGTCGCCCAGCTATCGCGCTGGAGCTTCGCGAGCATCGCGAGATAGCCCGCGGCGTGGCGGTTGTGCGTCAGGCCGCGCAGAGCCTGCAGGTGGTCGTCCCGGTCGCGCACGGAGACGATGATCCGTTGCTCGCCCTGCGCGCTCAGCTCGGCATTCAGCACGATCCTCGCGAGCCGTCCGTTGCCGTCGACGAACGGATGCACCTCGGACACGATGAACATCATCAGAGCAGCCCGCGCGAGGCCCGGCTCGGTGGTGCCGTAGAAGCGCCGATGCGCCTCGCGCAGGGTCCCCTCGACGCGGGCGGGCTCGACGAAGAGCGTGCTGCCAGCGTGGTTTGCCCGCTCCTTGAATCGGCCCGGATCGACCGCGGTCCGCTCGGCCAGCATCGCTCGGTGCTGATCACGGAGGAGCCCGATGAACGCGTCGGGATCAGCTGGAGTCCGCCGACGCTCGATCGGGTCGGCGACCAGGCGATAGGTCCCGGCGATGTCGTGCGCGTCGACTGGGCGCTGCGACGGAATCACGCCTTCGAAGACGATCTCCTCGGCCTCGTCGACCGTGAACTCGGTGCCTTCGATGAAGTTGGAGAAGTAGGCCTCGTAGAACGCGAACACGCTCGCGTCGTGGGTCTGGTTCGTGATCAGCCGTGGCAGCGGGTGTGCGAGCAGGTGGGCATGCAGCTCCTCGAAGAGCGTGAGCCGGGCCGCGTCGAGGGGCAGGCCGCGCTTGCGTGCGGCGCCGAGCGGGGAGGCCATCGGGGCATCACGCGTTCCCTGCATCGCGCCGAGCAGCTCGTCGAGCGCGACCAGCTCCCGCTCGGCGCCGATTAACGGCGCGATCGCTCGCGCGGCATCGCGAATCTCGTTCAGCCGTCCTGGGCCGCTGCTGGCCTGCCGATCGAGCCACTCCTCGAGCTCCGAACGGGTCAACGTCCGTCGCGCGCCCGATCGCGCGCGCGACGGACGCAGGTTCTCGAGCGCCGCGCGCGCGGGCGAGCTCATGAAGAGCTCCTCCCCCATCCACGGACTGTCGCCAGCGACAGGGCCGGCGCCGGCGCGCGCTCGGATGATCAGGCCGGGCAGCTCGATCACCCGCGGCGCCGCGGCGCTGAGGAACACCGAGCCGTCGTTCGCGGGGAGATACTCGAGCGCGGTGCGATCCACGATCACGGCGCCCGGGAGATACCCGGCGACGATCCGCCAGAGGTTCTGGCGCACGATCGCCTCGAGCGGCTGCACGAGATTCGACGTATAGAGACCACGGGCGATCGCACGCAGCCGACCCGTCCTGACCGCGTAGTTCACCTGCCGGCTCGTACTGGCGTTCGAGAAGACGATCTCACCCGGACCATCCGCTGCGAACTTCTCGGTGTTAGCGCGAGCCATCAACTCTCAAAATGTAAACAAACAACGTTTAGTGCGCTCAATTTGTAATCTATCATGAGATAAGGACGTGCGGCGGGTGCTCGCTTCGCGCGGCGGCTTGCGACCGACCGGGCCGGCCTCTCGACCATCGCCACCTGGACCACCAAGATCGACGACCCCGCGTCGCGCGTCCGCTCGGCCCGTCGGCGGACACGCCACCGCCATCGCCGGTCGGCACCCCGAGCGCGCGGAGGGGAGGCCCGGCGAGTCGGCGGGCTCCATCTGCGCGCCGCACGGGCCTGACGAGGAGACCCTCAGGAGAGGTGCGGCTTGAGGACCGACTCGTCGGCCGGCGAGAGCCGATCTGATGCATGCATGGCCTGGTGCCAGAGCGGATACGGAAGCGGGGTGCGGCTCACGCGCTCCAGCGCATCAGCCTCCTGGGTGCTGAGGCGCAGGTCGACCGCGCCGAGGTTCGCGACGAGCTGCTCGTGCGTCCTCACGCCGATCACGAGCGACGTCACGCCGGGACGCCCGAGCAGCCAGGCGAGCGCGACCTGCGAGGGTGTGACCCCGCGCGCCGCGGCGATCTCCACGATCGCATCGATCGTGTCGTAGAGCCGGTTCTGATCGTAGATCGGCGGCTCGTGCCAGTCGCCCAGGTGACGCGCCGCCCCCGCGGGAGTCACACCGCGTTGGTACTTGCCCGAGAGCAGGCCCCCTGCGAGCGGGCTCCAGACCAGCGTGCCGAGGCCGAGATCGAGCGCGGCGGGAATCACCTCGTGCTCGGCGTCGCGCGCTTGCAAGGAAAGGTAGATCTGCTGGGAGACGAACGGCTGATAGCCGCGGCGCTCGGCGACGGCGGCCGCCTTCATCGACTGCCAGCCGCAGAAGTTGGACGCCCCGAGGTAGCGCACCTTGCCCGACTGGACGAG
>JANLRV010000264.1:0-10003 GCA_031361905.1 Actinomycetes bacterium | reverse complement strand
CTCTCCGACGCGGCGCGCATGGACGGCGCCTCCGAGCTGCAGGTGATGCTGCGCGTGATCGCGCCGCTCGCGAAGCCCGCGATCGCGGCCGTCGCGATCTTCAACTTCCTCTACAACTGGAACGACCTCTTCGGGCCCCTGCTCTACCTCAGCCAGAAGCCGGGCGCGTACACGCTCTCGCTCGCGCTCTCGGAGTTCCAGGGCTCGCGGCACGTCGAGTGGAACCTGACGATGGCGGCCGCGCTCCTGATCATGCTGCCGACGACCGTGATCTTCTTCCTCGCCCAGCGCGTCTTCGTCGAGGGCGTCACCGTGACGGGGGTGAAGGGGTGAGGATCTGCGTCGTCGGGGGCGGCTCGACCTACACGCCCGAGCTCGTCGACGGCATCCTGCGGCGCGCCGACCGGCTGCCGGCCAGCGAGCTCGTGCTGCTCGACCCCGACCGCGCGCGCACCGGCATCGTCGGCCGCTTCGCCCGGCGCATGTGCGAGGCCGCGGGCTCGAACCTCGCGGTGCGCTGGACGACCGACCCGGTCGACGCGCTGGCGGGCGCCTCGTTCGTCGTCAACCAGCTGCGCGTGGGTGGCCAGGCGGCACGGCACCGCGACGAGCTGATGGGGCCGGAGCTCGCCCTGATCGGGCAGGAGACGACGGGCATCGGCGGCTTCGCGAAGGCGCTGCGCACGATCCCGGTCGTGCTCGAGCTCGCCGCGCTCGTGCGCGAGCACGCGCCCGAGGCGATGCTCGTCAACTTCACGAACCCGGCCGGGCTGATCACCGAGACGCTGCGCCGCCACACCGACCTGCGCGTGATCGGCCTCTGCAACGTCCCCTGGAACCAGCGTGCCGACCTGGCCGGCCTGCTCGGCGCGCCGTTTCCCGACGTGGAGCTCGACTACGTCGGGCTCAACCACCTGTCGTGGATCCGCGGGGTGACGATCGCGGGCGAGGACCGCACCGCCGAGGCGCTCGCGGCGACGCGCGACCAGCTCGGCAGGCGCGGCACGCAGTCGGATCCCGACTGGGACCCGCAGACGATCGAGGTGCTGGGCGCGATCCCGAGCTACTACCTGATGTACTTCTACGAGACGGCCGCGATGCTGCGCCACCAGGCCGAGCACCCGACCCGGGCGAGCGCCGTGATGGAGATCGAGCGGCGCCTGCTCGCCCGCTACGAGGACGTCGAGCTGCGCGAGAAGCCGCCCGAGCTGATGGAGCGCGGCGGCGCCTACTACTCGGAGTCGGCAGCCGCCCTGATGGCCGACGTCTGGCAGGATTCCGGCGCCGTGCACATCGTCAACACGCTGAACGACGGCGCGCTGCCGAGCCTGCCCGACGACGTCGTCGTCGAGACGCCCGCGCGGATCGGCAGGGACGGCGCGACGAGCATCGCCACGAGCGACCTGCGACCCGACATGGATGCGCTCGTGCGCGCGGTCAAGGACTACGAGCTGCTGACGATCCAGGCCGCCATCGAGGGAGACTCCGACGCGGCGCTGCTCGCCCTCTCTACGAACCCGCTCGGGCCTTCGCTGGCGGACGCGCCGCGCGTCTGGGAGCGAATTCGCCGAGACAACGAAGGCGCGCTCGGCAGGCTCGATGCCTGATCGCATCGTCGTCGGCGTCGATGGCGGCGGCACGAAGACCGAGGCGATCGTGACGGACGCGAGCGGCCGCGTGCGCGGGCGGGGCCTCGCCGGGCCGAGCAACTGGGAGGTGGTCGGCCTCGACGGCCTGCTGGCAGCGGTCACGCACGCCCTCGACGAGGCTCTCGCTGCGGCCGAGGTCGCGCGCTCGGCGATCTCCGCGTCGGCGTTCGCGCTCGCGGGCGTGGACTGGCCGAGCGACGAGACGCGCCTGCGTCCGGGCCTCGCCTCGCTCGGCCTGGGCGGCGAGCTCGTGCTCGTGAACGACGCCTTCGCGGCGATGCGCGCGGGCTGCGACGAGCCGTTCGGCGCCGTCTCCAACGCGGGCACGGGAACGGTCACCGCGGCGCGCAACCGGGCCGGCGAGAGCGCACGCACGCTCGCGGTGCTCGGCTATGGCGAGCGCGGCGGTGCGAGCGACCTCGTCGACCTCGCGCTGCACGCGATCGCGCGCGCACACCACCGCCAGACGCCGCCGACGCTCTTGACCGAGCGCATTCTCGAGGCGGTCGGCTGTGCTACACCGGAGGCACTCTTCGAGGCGATCAGCCGTGACGGGCTGAGCGTGGGCTCCGAGCTCGCGCCGGTCGTGCTGGAGGCCGCCGCCGAGGGAGACCGCGCAGCCGCCGAGATCGCCCGCCAGCTCGGCCGCGACCTCGGCGCCGCGCTCGTCGCCACGGCAGGGCGGGTCGGCATGCGCGACGACGCCTTTCGCGTGGTGCGCTCGGGCGGCGTGCACCGCGCCGACAGCGCGCTGCTCGACACCGCCTTCGCCGAGACCGTGCTCGACGGCTGCCCCCACGCCGAGATCACGCTGCTCGACCGCCCGCCCGCGATCGGCGCGGCGCTGCTCGCGCTCGACGCCCTCACGGGGCCGCCGGCCGCGAGCGCCGTGCCCGCGCGCGAGCGCACGCGCTCGCAGATGGCGCGCGAGATCGAGCAGCAGCCCGACGCCGTCGAGCGCACCGTCGCAGCGCTCCAGCCGGCCTCGGCGCGGCTCGCCGACGCCGTCGGCGCGGCCGGCATCACGCGCGTGCTGCTGATCGCTCGCGGCACCTCCGACAACGCCTGCGTGTACGCGCGCTACCTGCTGGAGGCCCGCTGCGGCCTGGTCTGCAGCCTCGCGGCGCCCAGCCTGTACACGCGCTACCACGCAGCCGTCGACCTGCGCGGGACGCTCGCGATCGCGGTCTCGCAGTCGGGCGAGACGCCCGAGATCGTCGACGCCCTGGAGTACGCGCGCGAGCACGGCGCGCTCACGGCCGCGGTCACGAACGGCGAGGGCTCATCGCTCGCAACGGCCGCCGAGCACCCGCTGATCACGCGCGCGGGCGAGGAGCGGTCGGTCGCCGCCACGAAGACGTTCACGACCCAGCTCGCGGCGTTCGCGTCGCTCGCGGGCGCGCTCGGGGCACCGGGCCTCCCAGCCGAGCTCGCGCGGATCCCCGGCCAGATGCGCGACGTGCTGGCCGACGACGAGGCGATCGAGGCGCTCGCCGTCGCGCTCGCAGGCAGCCCGGACGCGCTCTGTGTGGCACGGGGCTTCTCGCTCGCGGTCGCGTTCGAGGCGGCGCTCAAGCTCAAGGAGACGGCCGGGATCTGGGCCGAGGGCTACTCCAGCGCCGATCTGCTGCACGGCCCTCGCGCCGCGGTACGGCCCGGAATGCCGGCGCTCGTGTTGCGCTCGTCAGGCGCCGTCGACGACGAGCTCGGCGAGCTCGAGCAGCTGCTCGACGCCGCCGAGGCGCAGGTGCTGCGCGTGCGCGCGCCCGACGACGTCTGCGAGGAGCTCGCCCCGCTCCTGCTGGTGCTGCCGGCCCAGCAGGCGGCCGAGCGCGCCGCGCGTCAGCTCGGCCGCGACCCCGATCGCCCGCGCGGGCTGACCAAGGTCACTCCCACGCGCTGACGAGCTGCTCGGGCGTCAGCTGCGCGTCGAGCGTCGCGTCGCGCTCGAATCCCGCTCGCGAGACGCCGACGAGACGCGCTCCGAGCGCTCCGGGCACGGCGTCCCGTTGCTGGCCGAGCGCGTGCGCGTCTCGCGAATCGAACGCTCCCGTCTCGCGCCACTTGATCGATCCGATGAACGAGACCTCGCGAGCGACGCCCGCGCGGTCGCCACCGACCAGACCGACCTCGATGGTCCCCGCGCGATTCCAGAACGATCCGACGAGCTCGGCGCTGCCGAACCTGTCGCTGTCCGGAAGCAGTCGGGCGAACGACGCGCGCACGAGGGGCTCGACGGCTCGTCCGCGAAAGCTGCTCCAGCTGCGCTCGAAATCGTCGACAAGCAATGCTCCGCGACCGCGCTCGATTCGATCGATCTTCTCGTTGACGAAGCGGAGCCAGAAGCGAAGGTATGGATCGGAAACGAGGTACTGCGGGGAAGACGGGGAGCGCTTCGTCGAGTATGGCGTGAGCCGATCCACGACGCGCTTCTCACGGAGCACGTCGAGAGCGCGATCGAGCGCGCCCCCCGTGAGACCGGACGTCGACTGGATGCGTCCGTGTGCGCGCGCGTCGTGCCCGATCGTCGCAAGCACGGAGCGCGCCTGGGCATGTGGGGGGAACTCGGCTGCGAGCGCACGCTCGGCGCTGACGACGAGAAACGAGGTGGGGTCGTTGAGGGCATCGGCGACGTACGCACTGAGCGATCGCCCCTGACCCCACTCGAGCGCGAGCACCGGAAAGCCTCCGATCACGACATACGCGTCGAAGGCATCCGCTCCCTCCAGTCCGAGCAGCCGGCCGATGTCGGCGACCGTGAGCGGCTGGACCACCATCTCGCGCGCCCGGTCGTAGAGCGGACGGCCTTGCGACGAGAGGGCGGTCATCATCGCCTCGTCGGAGCCGATCAGGATGACGAGCACCGGCGCCCGCTCGAGCGTTCGGTCCCAGACCTTTTGCAGCACCGCCTCGATCGAGCCATCACGCTCGATCAGATAGGGGAACTCGTCGATCACGACGATCACGGGGCGATCGACCGAGGCGCCCTGCGCGGCGAGGGCGAGCGCTCCCTCCCAGGTCGTTGGAGCGGCGCCTGCGCGAACCGCCGCCGCGCTCGGTGCATCGGACTCGGCGATCGCCTCGGCGAAGCGCCCGAGCTCGCTCTCGCTCGTGCCCTGGACCGCCGTGTAGAAGACATACGGGACACCGGCTCGCCGCGCGAACTCCTCCACCAGTCGCGACTTTCCGACCCGCCGACGACCGCGAAGGGCGATCATCGAGCCGGCGCCCGAGGCCCTTGTGGCTTCGAGCCGGCCTGCGAGCAACGCGAGCTCCGATTCGCGTCCGACGAACTGGGCTGAGCGTGCAGAGACCACCGCCCGATTTTACCACCAAATCTGGTGCCACCAAATATGGTGGTATTCTCGACCGCCGTCCTCTCGAGCGTGACGGGCGAGCCCCCGCACGCGCTTTAGAAGCTCTAACAGAATGATTCGTGAATGGCTGGCGAGTGACTCGCAAGCCTGGGCGGGGGTCGCCTTGCAGCGGCTCCTGTACCGAACGGAACCGCAAAAGGCGATCACCGTCCAGGCGCCAGAGAGACGCCGCCAGGCATCGCGAGGCATTCTGTTAGAGCTTCTTACTCGATCTCGAGCCGCATCCCCGTCGTCGCGCCCACGTTGATGCCGACGATGTCCTGCGGGCAGGCCGAGATCGCGAAGTAGCAGTCCATCGCGGCTGCAAACGTGATGCTGTCGCCGGGCTTCGTCTGCGCCGGCTGGAACGAGACCGTCAGATCAGCCGCAATCGGGATGTTCATGAAGACGTTGACGGGCTGCGGGATGAAGACGATCTCGTGCCCGAGCGCGGCCATCGCGAGCTGCAGGTTCTCGGCGCACGAGGCGTGCCACTCCTTGACGCCGAGGCCGGTATAGCGCTCGGGGTCGCAGGCCGCGAGCAGAAAGTCGTGGATCCCGGGCGAGTCGTCAGCCGCGAGCGTCAGGATCGGACGGCGCCTGTTCGTCACGAACGGCTCGCCGATCTGCGGGAAGAGGCGCGTGTTGAAGGCGCGCGTGTGCGGCGCGCTGAGGTGCTCGGTCAGATCCGCCGCGTTGAACGCGAAGCAGTCTCCGACCTGGCCGCCCTCGGTGTCGACCACACGGATGTGCTGGCCGGCGCGCAGGAGCGTGGCGCGCCCTTCGCGTGCGGGAACCTCGATGGTCTGCATGGCACCGATCCTACTGAAGGACGCCGTGCGGCACACGGCCGGGTACGATCGGCGGCCTCGGCCGGAGGTCAGCCCTTCTCGACCTTCGGCGGCAGAGCCCCGACGTGGTCGAGCGCCTGTGCCACCCAGCTGGCGCTCGCCTCGGGCGCGCCGCCCGGCAAGGACACGTATCCGCCCATCGGCCGCTCCGGGGGACCGAACGGTTCCCCGCCTGTGGCGAGCAGTCGCTCGCGATCGGGCTCGCTGAGCTTGACGCCAACCTGGGAGCCGAACAGGCCGAGGAACATGTTCCCGTTGACGAACGCGCCGAGGTTCCCGAACATCGGCTTCACCTCGACGCGCGGATCGTCCGGCACGAGCGCGTGGAAGCGCGCGCAATCCTCGTCGGTGGGCTTCGGGACCTGCATGCTCCGATAGCCTAGGCCGCTCTGCTCGACGAGGCAACAGGGGCGAGATGACGGACGATCGCGACGATGCGGAGTTGCTCACGGCCGGGACGCTCGCGCCCTACCTCGTCCGCCGGGGCCTCGCCGACCAGGGCGCCGAGATCGGCGCGCGCGAGATGGGCGGCGGCGTCTCGAACGTCGTGCTCGCGGCGACCGCGAGGGACGGGCGGATCGTGGTCAAGCAGGCGCTCGCCCGCCTGCGCGTGCGCGACGAGTGGCTCGCCGACCGCACCCGCGCGCTGCGCGAGGCAGACGCGCTACGGATCGCAGGCCGGCTCGTGCCGGGCTCGGTCCCAGCCGTGCTCGACGTCGACCCCGAGGCCTGCGCAATCGCGATCGAGCGCGCGCCCGAGGGCTGGCGGAACTGGAAGGACGACCTGCTCGCGGGCCATGCGGATCCGGCGACTGCGACCCGCCTCGGCGAGCTGCTCGCCGCCTGGCATGTAGGCACCGCGGGCGACCCCGAGGTGGCGCGCGAGCTCGCCGACGGCGGCGCCTTCGAGCAGCTGCGCGTCGACCCCTACTACCGCACGGCGAGCACGCGGCGCCCCGAGCTTGCGGCCGCATTCAGCGCGGTGATCGCGCGGATGGCCGAAACGCGGACGTGCCTCGTGCACGGCGACTACTCGCCGAAGAATGTGCTCGTCGGCGACGGCGTGTGGGTGCTCGACTTCGAGGTCGCGCACTACGGCGACTCCGCCTTCGACGTCGCCTTCATGCTCAACCACTTGCTGCTGAAACGCATCCACGTGCCGACCGCAGGAGCGGCGCTGGAGCGCTGCGCACACGAGTTCATGGCTGCGTACCGCGCAGGTCTTCCGGCCTCCCTGCAGCCCGACGAGGCGCACGTCGTCGCGCACCTCGGCTGCCTGATGGTCTCGCGCGTCGACGGCAAATCGCCGGCCGAGTACCTCGACGATGCCGGGCGAACGGTCGCGCGCGCGACCGGCTCCCGTCTCCTGGTCGCGCCCGTTGACACCGTCGCCGAGGCGATCGAGCGCGTGCGTGCGGCGGTGCCGGCGTGAGCAGCTCGCGCATCACGGCGATCGAGGCCTGGGAGGCACTCGACTCGCGAGGCACGCCAACAGTGGCCTGCGAGGCACGGCTCGCAGGCGGTGCCCGCGGGTTTGCGACCGTGCCGTCGGGGGCATCGGTGGGCACGTACGAGGCGGCCGAGCTGCGCGACGGAGGTCATCGCTACGGCGGTCGGGGCGTCCTGCAGGCGGTCGAGAACGTCCGCACGCAGCTCGGCCCGGCGCTGATCGGCGAGGACGCGAGCGAGGACGCCGCGCTCGACGCTCGGCTCTGCGAGCTCGACGCGACCCCGAATCTGAGCCGACTCGGCGCGAACGCGGTGCTCGCAGTCTCGATCGCGGTGGCGCTCGCGGCCGCCGAGGCCGAGGGACTTCCGCTCCACCGCGCGCTCGACCGCGAGTCCGAGACGGTGCTCCTGCCGCTGCCGATGATCAACATCATCTCGGGCGGTGCGCACGCGGGTGGCGCGATCGACATTCAAGACGTGCTCGCGGTGCCCGTCGGCGCGCGCACGTTCGCCGAGGCGATCGAGTGGATCTGGCGCGTGCGCCGCGGGACCGTCGAGCGCGCTACCGCCCTCGGGCTGCCCACGGCGCTCGTGGCCGACGAGGGCGGGCTCGGCCTGCGGCTCGCCTCGAACCGGCTCGCGCTCGAGCTCGTCGAGGCCGGCATCGAGGCCGCCGGCCTGCGCCCTGGCGACGACGTCGCGCTCGCGATCGACGTCGCGGCGACGCAGCTCGCGAGCGGCAGCGACTACCGCCTCGCAGCCGAGTCGCGCACGGTCTCGGCCGACGAGCTGATCGAGAAGCTGCAGGGCTGGTGCAGCAAGCACCCGATCGTGTCGCTCGAGGACCCGCTCGCGGAGGACGCCTGGCAGGCCTGGCAGCTGGCGACTCGCCGCCTCGGCGGTGTACAGCTGGTCGGCGACGACCTCTTCGTCACGAGCACGGAGCGCGTGCAGCGAGGCATCGACGAGCACGTCGCGAACGCCGTGCTCGTCAAGCCGAACCAGGCCGGCACGCTCTCACGCGCGCGCGCGGCGCTCAACCTCGCGCAGCGAAACGGCTACGCGACGGTGATCTCTGCCCGCTCCGGAGAGAGCGAGGACGCCTGGCTCGCCGACCTCGCCGTCGGCTGGCGCGCCGGCCAGATCAAGGTCGGGTCGCTGACGCGCTCCGAGCGTATGGCGAAGTGGAACCGCCTGCTGCGCATCGAGCAGGAGGCGGGACCGCGGGCGGTGTTTGCAGGGCGGGATGCCCTCGCGCCGCTTTCCTGATTGCAGCTCGCCGATGCGGACGGGGCTACAGCCTGGGCCGCTTCTACCGACGCGCGCCGAGCGAGGCGAGCGCCGCCTCGGTCTCGCGCACGAGCTGCGCCACGATCTCCGCGGCAGGCCGCGGAGGGCCCGAGAGCGCGCTGCCCTGTCCCGCCAAGATCGGCAGCAGGTCGGCGCGGCCCTGCTCGGCAGCCGCGCGGCGGAGATCGGCGAAGAGGCCGGCCTGCGCTCCCCAGCCGAGCGTGCCGGGGTTCGCCTCGACGAGCGCGTCGATCAGGCGGTTGCGCAGCCAGCGCGCAGGACGGCCGGTGACGAGATCGGTCACGACCGAGTGCTCGCCCTGCGTGCGCGCGACGGCGTCTCGATAGGTGGACGAGATCCCGCTCTCGGTTGCTGCGAGAAAGACCGTGCCGAGCGAGACGCCCTGCGCGCCAAGGGCAAGCGCGGCCGCGATGCCACGGCCGTCCATGATCCCGCCGGAGGCGAGGACCGGAAGCGAGCCGCCGACCGCGTCGACGACCTGCGGAACGAGCGCCATCGTGCCGACACGCGCAGGCGCAGGCGGGCCACCGGGCGATCCGACGCCGAACGTTCCGCGGTGCCCTCCCGCCTCGCTGCCCTGCGCGATCACGCAGTCGGCGCCCGCGGCAACCGCGAGGCTGGCCTCGTCAACCGTCGTCACCATCGCGTACAGCTGCGCGCCGGCGGCGCGTGTCATCTCCGCGACCGGCGTCGGGTCGTCGAACGTCGTGATCACGCGTGCGCCGGCGCGAAGAGCGGTCTCGATCAGCTCGGCGGGCGGATCGGGCGGCGACGTCGCCGGCGGGTCGTCGGGCAGGCCCAGCTCGCGGCGGAACGGTCGCAGGAACTCGAGAATGCGAGCGCGCTCGCCCGTGGCCGGGGTCGGCGGCGCAAGCTGCACGTTGACCCCGATCGGGCCGCCTCCCGCGAGCTCGCGCGCACGCGCCATCTCCTGCTCGAGCGCGGCGCACGTCATCCCGGTCGCGCCGAAGACTCCGAGGCCGCCGCTGCGCGTCACCGCGGCAACGAGCTCGGGATTGCTCGGCCCGCCCGCCATGCCGGCCAGCAGGATCGGCACGCGGATGCCGGCGAGGTCGCAGAGCGGTGTGCGAAAACGCGCCACGATCGGAGTCTAAGCGCGTCGCGTTTGCGCTCCCGTGGGATTGGCGCTTGTCCGACCCCGATCGACCGACGGCGCTCGATGTCGTCGCCTACCGTGCGTTACATGGAGGAAGCGAAGACCCTGTTGCGGTCGCTGGAGGGCCGCGCCCTCCACACGATCACGGGTCGGGAGAATCGCGTGTTGCGCGTGGATTCCGAACACGTCCTCGTGTGGACGACTCGATCTCCGTCGGGGCAACGGGTTCCACTCAAGTGGGTACAGGATGCGCTGGACCGGCTCAACCGT
>JANLRV010000263.1:0-18465 GCA_031361905.1 Actinomycetes bacterium | reverse complement strand
GAGAGCACAAAAAAACCCTGCCTGAGCAGGGCTTTCTTGAGGTACCGCGTACGGGATTCGAACCCGTGCTACCGCCGTGAGAGGGCGGCGTCCTAGGCCCCTAGACGAACGCGGCCGGAGACGCAGGCAAACCTGCTGCGCCCGGTGATGATAGCAAGCGCTACTCGACGAAGAACTTGCCTACCTCGCCCTCGCTGAACCAGCGCGAGGTGACGGTCGTCTTGCGGGTGTAGAACTCGACGGCGTCGCCGCCGTGCGCGTGCAGATCGCCGAGGAACGAGTCCTTCCAGCCCGAGAAGGGGAAGAACGCGACCGGCGCCGCCACGCCGACGTTGACGCCGATCATGCCGGCATCGATGTCGTGCCGGTAGCGGCGGGCGGCGGCGCCCGACTCGGTGAAGATCGACGTGCCGTTGCCGTAGCGGCTCGCGTTGACGATCTCGATCGCCTCGTCGAGCGACTCTGCGCGCACGACCGAGAGCACGGGCCCGAAGATCTCCTCGCGCGCGACCGCCATCGAGGGTGTGACGTCGTCGAGGATCGTCGGGCCGACGAACGCGCCCGCCTCGTTGTCGCCGTGGTCTGTGCGGCCGTCGAGCAGCACCGTCGCGCCCTCGGCCTCGCCCTGGTCGATCCAGCCGCGCACGGCGTCGCGCCGGTCGCAGCTGACGAGTGGGCCGACGCCGACGCCCTTCGCGAGGCCGTTGCCGACCTTCAGCTTCGCCGCGGCCTCGAGCAGCGGCGGCATGATCCGGTCGTGCGCCGCGCCGACGGTGACCATCACCGAGCCGGCCATGCAGCGCTGTCCGGCGGCGCCGAAGGCCGATCCGATCACGCCCTCGACCGTCTTCTCGATCACGGCGTCGGGCATCACGACCATGTGGTTCTTCGCGCCGCCGAGCGCCTGCACGCGCTTGCCGGCCTTCGCGGACCGCTCGTAGACGAGCTTCGCGACGTTCGCCGAGCCGACGAACGAGATCCCGTCGATCCCGGGATGGTCGAGCAGGGCCTCCACGACCTCGCGGCTGCCGTTGACCATCGAGAGAGCGCCGGCGGGGAAGATGCCGAGCTCGTGGATGATCTCGAACACGGCCTCCTGCGCGAGCGGCACCTG
The DNA here is from genome assembly GCA_031361905.1 of Actinomycetes bacterium. Taxonomy (GTDB): domain Bacteria; phylum Actinomycetota; class Thermoleophilia; order Gaiellales; family JALYLC01; genus JANLRV01. The sequence goes on along the minus strand of JANLRV010000263.1, from coordinate 17,351 downwards.
CTCGCTCGGCTTGACGATCAGGCAGTTGCCGGTCGCGAGCGCGAAGGGCATGAACCAGAACGGCACCATCATCGGGAAGTTGAACGGGCAGATCGCCGCGAACACGCCGATCGGCTGACGGTAGGTCTCGCAGTCGACGTTCGTGGCCACGTTCTCGAGGTTGCGGCCCTGCATCGTCGTCGGGATCGCGCACGCGCACTCGACCATCTCGACGGCGCGCATCACCTCGGCCTTGGCATCGGGAAGCGTCTTGCCCATGTCGATCGTGACGAGCTCGGCGAGCCGGTCGACGTTCTGGAGCAGCCCCTCGCGCAGCGTGAAGAGGCGGCGGGCGCGCTCGATCGTGGGCGTGCGCCGCCAGCCCGGGAACGCCTCGCGGGCGGCCTCGACCGCCGTGTCGACGTCGGCCTTCGACGAGAGCGGAACCCGCGCCAGCGTTGCACCGGTCGCTGGATCGGTCACGTCGAGCGTGCCGACCGGGTTTGCCTCTACGAAACTTCCGCCGATGTAGTTCTTGATCATCCGAGTGGCGTTCGCCAGCTCGGCGGGATCCCGCATAGTGGTGCTCATGCCGTACGCTCCCTGACTAGCCGCGATGTGTCCGGCAGGATACGCGGTACGCTTCGAGTTAGAAAGCAGCAAACGGAGTCATCATGAGCCAGCTCGAGAGCCCGATTGGAACCATCGACGTCGAACACGCCTCCCGTGGAGGGTGGTGGAGCTGGACGAAGATGGCCGACTACGAGAACGCGCAGCCGCCGGTGATGGTCGGCGGCGACGGCCCGTATCTGATCGAGTCGAACGGCACGCGCCTGCTCGATGCGATGAGCGGGCTGTTCACGACGCAGATCGGCTACTCGCACGGCAAGGAGCTCGGCGCGGCCGCGGCGGCGCAGATGGAGCAGCTCGCGTTCTACCCGAACTGGGCTGCGACGAACCCTGCGACGCTCGCGCTGACCGAGCGCATCCTCGGCCTCGTGCAGCAGGACATGTCCCGCGTTTTCTTCACGTCGGGTGGCTCCGAGTCGGTCGAGTCGGCCTGGAAGCTCGCACGCCAGCACTTCCAGGCGAAGGGCGAGCCCTCGCGCCGGATCGTCATCTCCCGCCACGGCAGCTACCACGGCTGCACGCTCGGCGCGCTCTCGATCACCGGCATCCCGGCAGCCCGCGCGCCGTTCGAGCCGCTGCTCCCGGACGTGCGCCACGTCGCCAGCACCGACACGCTGCGGCTCGCCGAGGGCGAGCCGCGCGGGCTCGACTTCGCCGATGCGATCGAGCGTCAGATCATCGCCGACGGGGCCGAGAACGTCTGCATGGTGATCCTCGAGCCGGTCCAGAACGCCGGAGGCTGTCTCGTGCCGCCGCCCGGCTATGCGCAGCGGGTCCGCGAGATCTGCGACCGCCACGGCGTGTTGCTGTGCTGCGACGAGGTGATCTGCGGCTTCTCGCGCCTGGGCCACTGGTTCGGCTCGCAGCGCTACGGGTTCGCGCCGGACATGATCACGTTCGCGAAGGGCGTCACGAGCGGCTACGCGCCGCTCGGTGGCGTGATCTTCACCGAGCGCGTCGCCGAGCCGCTCGTCGCGGCCGAGGGGCTCTACGCCCACGGCTACACGTTCGGTGGCCATCCCGTCTCGTGCGCGACCGCGCTCGCGAACCTCGACGTGATGGAGCGCCTCGACCTGAACGCCAACGTGCTCGAGGTCGAGCCGTATCTGGAGGCGAGCCTCAACGAGGTCGCAGCCGGCAGCTCGATCGCCGTCGACGCCCGAGGGGCGGGCTTCTTCCGCGCGCTCGAGGTGCAGGACAAGTCGCTCGTCGATCCGGTGCGCAACGCGACACGCGCGAACGGCGTGATCGTGCGCTCCGATGTGCGCGTCAACCCGTGCCTCGCGATCTCCCCGCCGCTGATCTCGACGAAGGACCACGTCGACGAGCTCTGCGAGGCGCTCGGCAAGGGGCTCGCAGCGGTCGCGGGGGCGTGAGCCGCCCGCCGCGCAGCGTCCTCCTCGTCTGCTCGGGAAACATCTGCCGGTCGCCGGCTGCCGAGGCCGTGCTGCGCGCCATGCTGTCGGACGCGTCGCTGCTGATCGGATCGGCGGCGATCGGAGACTGGCACGTCGGAAGTCCCGCGCATCCGCGCTCGATCGCCGAGGGTGAACGGCGGGGGTACCTGCTCGACGGCCGTGCCCGGCAGGTCGAGCCGGCCGATTTCGAGCGGTTCGAGCTGATCGTCGGCATGGATGCAGGACACGTGCGCGATCTGCGGCGCCTGCAGCCGGACGGATCGGCGGCCGAGATCGTGCTGTTCCGCGACCTCGACCCGGCCGGCGCGCGGGGGCTCGGCCTCGACGACCCCTACAACCTGCCGCCGAGCGAGTACGCGAAGATGTACGACGTCATCGAACCGACCTGCGCCGCGCTCGCGCGGTCGCTTTCGTGATCGTCGACCGCGTCAGCTGAGCCGCATCCCCATCAGGTTCGAGTCCTCACCGCGCTCGATGTCGCGGAAGCCGAGGTGGCGGTAGAAGGAGATGCCGTTGTCGTTCGTCGCCGCCACGTCGAGGTGCACCCCCGTGCTGCCGCGCGCGCGCAGCTCGGCGAGCAGCCGCTCGATCATCAGCCGACCGAAGCCGCGTCCGCGCACGCGCTCGACGAGGTCGATGTGCAGGTGGGCCGGGAAGTCGCGCAGCAGGCTCTCGGGAGCCCGCCAGGGAGCATGCAGCTGGGCGATCAGCTCGGCCTCGGGCGATCCGTCGTCGCGCAGCGCGTACTGCGCGCGCAGCGTCGGCCACCAGTGCGCCTCCGACCACGCCTCGAAGGCGCGCGTGTCTGCCGCGGCGAGGCCATAGCCCGCGACGCCGTCGTCGTCGGCGACCACGAACGCGAGCTCGGGCTCGCCGACGACGTACGCGCCCACGAAGAGGTGTCCGAGGAGGTCCGGGTTGCGGTAGATCGCGGTCGCGTCCCGGCTCGCGTCGCCCGTCAGCAGGCACACGCGGTAGGTGCCGGGGAGGTCTGCGATGGTGGCCGGCCGGATCGAGCTCACGACGCCACACTACCGCTTGCCCGAAAGTGGTCTACGCCTCGGGCGATCGAGCTGCGCTTCCAGCTCGCGACAGGCCGCTCGCTGATCGACAGGTGGTCTAGCGGGCGGCTTGCTCCGGGGCGTGGCTGCTGCCTAGACTGGCGCGGTGGTGGCGCACGCCGAGTCAATTCGACGCGAGCTGATCGCCGCGTCCCGTCCCGGCGCCCGCCTGCCGAGCGAGCGCCAGCTGAGCGCGCGCTGGGGCGTTGCGCGGATGACGGTGCGGCACGCGATGGACGCGCTGGTCGCAGAGGGCCTCGTCGAGCGCCGCCAGGGATCCGGCACGTACGTCGCCCCGCAGCCGTTCGTGCGGTTCCTCGGGCTGACGTCGTTCACGCAGGACATGCGGGAGCGGGGGCTGACCCCTGGCAGCCGCCTGCTCGCCTTCCAGAGCGTTGTCGCCGACGCGGCCCTCTCGGCGCAGCTGCAGATCCCCGTCGGCGAGCCGGTCCTGTGCTTCACGCGGCTGCGCCTCGGGAGCGACGAGCCGATGGCGATCGAGACCGTCTGGATCCGGCGGGCGCTCGTACCCGGTCTCGAGGCTGCTGATCTCGACGGCTCGCTCTACGAGATCCTCGCTCGTCGCTACGGCATCGTCACCGGGTCTGCGAGCGTGCGCATCGAGCCCATCGTCCCGAACGCAGAGACGCGCGAGCAGATGGCCATCCCGGAGGACCAGGCCTGCCTGCGGCTGCGGATGGTTGACTCGGACACGCGCGGGCGCATCGTGATGGCCACGGACTGCATCTATCGCGGGGACCACTACCAGCTGAACGCGCAGATCGGCGGCGCCGCCTTCTCGGCGGTCCAGGCGCGGCGGGCCGGATGATCGCGGTTCTCGGCGTGGACGGCGGGCAGTCGGCGATCCGATTGAGGCACTCCACGGAGGCGCGGGTCGTGGAGGTCGACGGCGTCAGCAGGCTCGAGGGCGACACCGTCGCGAGCGTCGCCGACGCGATCGAGCACGGCTGGAGGCGGGGCGCCTTCGCTCCCGTCGAGCGCGTGGTGCTCGGGCTCACGACCGCACCCGTCGACGGCGCCGAGGCCGACCTCCTCTGCCGCCTCGTGGGCGACGTGACGGGGGCCGCCGAGGTGTGGCTCGCGGACGACGCGATCACGGGCCACGCGGGCGCGCTCTCGCTCGGCGCCGGCGTCAGCGTGATCGCCGGCACGGGGGTGGCCTGCCTCGCTGTCCCCGAGCGAGGCGAGCCGCGCGTCCTGGGAGGGCACGGATACCTGCTCGGCGACGAGGGCGGCGCCTACTGGATCGGCCGGCGCGGCCTCAACGTGGTCCTTCGCGGCGTCGACCGGCGCGGAGCGGCAGACGCCCTGGCCACCGCGGCCGAGCGGCGCTACGGCCCGCTCGGTGACCTGCACGTGCGTCTCCACTCGATCGACCGCCCGGTCCACGCGATCGCCCAGTTCGCGCCGGACGTGCTCGACGCCGCCGACATCGGCGATCCGGCCGCGGGCCTGATCGTCGCCGACTCCGCCCGCGAGCTGCTGCTGCTCGCTCGCGCGGGCGTGAGCGCGGTCGGCGACGGGCAGGCCCACGTGCCGCTCGCGCTCGGCGGCCGTCTGCTCGCCGAGGGAACCGCGCTTCGCCGGATGTTGGACGACCTGCTGGCACGCATCGACGTCCCCGTCGCGGTGCGCACGGCGGACGCGACAGGCCTGGACGGAGCGGTGCTGCTCGGCCTCGCGTCGGACGCGAGCCGATACGGATCGCTCGTCCACCGCTGGCAGGAGGGCGCTGCCGCATGAGCGACGTCTCCGCGGCCCGGCGCTACCTGGCCACCACGCACGATCTGCTCGCCCGCCTGCTCGAGCACGAGTGGCCGAGCATCTCGTCGGCCGCGGATCTCGTCGCCTCGGCGCTCGAGAGCGGCGGCACCCTCCACACCTTCGGGACGGGGCACTCGCACATGCTCGCGGAGGAGCTGTTCTACCGCGCAGGGGGTCTCGTGCGCGTCAAGCCGATCCTCTTCGAGGGGCTGATGTTGCACGCGAGCGCGCCGCTCGGAACGTCGCTCGAGCGGCTTCCAGGGCTGGCGGCCGCGCTGCTCGACGACCATCCCGTCGTCGCCGGCGACGTCCTGATGATCGCCTCGAACTCGGGCGGCAACGCCGTCACGTCCGAGCTCGCCCAGCTCGCCCGGGGCGCGAGCGTTCCCGTGATCGCGATCACGAGCCTCCGCCACGCCACTTCGGTGGACGCTCGCTCGAGCACGTTCCCCCGGCTTCACGAGCTCGCGGACGTGACGATCGACAACGGCGGCTGCGCGGGCGATGCGGCGGTCCGGATCGACGGCTTCGAGCGCGCCGTCGGGCCGACCTCGACCGTCGTCGGGGCTGCGATCGTCAACGCGATCGCGGTCGGCGCGATCGAGCGGCTCGTCGCACGTGGGCTGGCGCCCGACGTGTACACGAGCAGCAACATCAAGGGCGGCGACGAGGCGAACGCGAAGCTCCCACAGACCGGGGGAGGAGCGTGACCGAGCGGGCGACCACGCCGTTCGAGGTGCGCGGGCTGATCGAGGGCTTCTACGGCAACCCGTGGACGCGCGAGCAGCGGCTCGAGCTCGTCGGGTTCATGGGCGCGCGCGGTCTCAACACGCTTGTCTACGCGCCGAAGGACGACCCGCTGGTGCGGCGAGACTGGCGCATCGCGTACGGCGGTGACGAGCTCGAGCGGCTCGCGGAGCTCGTCGAGCGATGCAGCCGCGAGGGCGTCGCGCTCGTCTACTGCCTCTCGCCGGGTCTCTCGATCAGGTACTCCGACGAGGCCGACGCAGACGCCCTCTGCCGCAAGCTCGAATCGGTCGCCGCGCTCGGCGTCGAGCGCTTCGGGCTGCTGCTCGACGACATCCCGCTCGAGCTCCAGCACGCGGAGGATCGAACGGCCTTCGCGGATCTCGCGGAGGCTCACGTCCGGCTCGTCGATCGCGTGTTCGCAGGGCTCGCGCCCGGGACGCGCCTCGTCGTCTGTCCGACGGTCTATTTCGGCTACGGCACGGAGGACTACCTGGCGAGGCTGGGAGCGGCGATCGACCCGCGCATCGACCTGTTCTGGACCGGTCGCGCGATCTGCTCTGCCACGCTCGACCTCTCGGACGCCACCGTGTTCGCCGAGACGACCGGGCGCCGCCCGACCTACTGGGACAACTATCCGGTCAACGACGTCGCGATGACGTTCGAGCTGCACATCGGCCCATATCGCGGCCGCGATCCCGAGCTGTGGCGCGCCGCGCGCGGCGTGATCGCGAACGGCATGGAGCTGTTCGAGGCCTCGAAGATCCCCTTCGCGACGATCGCCGACTACCTGCGGTCGCCGCAGACCTACGACCCCGAGGCGAGCTGGCGCGTCGCCCTGCGCGAGGCCGTGGGCGAGCCCGACCTCGAGGCGTTCGCGCTGTTCGCCGACACCGTCCGCTCGTCGTGCCTCGCGACGGACGACGCGCCCGTCGTGACGCGCGCGATCGAGGCGTTCGCGTTCCAGCTCGAGCAGGGCGAGGGTGCCGCGGCCTCCGCGGAGCTCGCCGCGCTCGCAGACCGCTTGCTCGCCGCTGCCGACCGCCTGCTGCGCGGCCCGGTCGGGAACCCGGTGCTCGTCGAAGAGTGCCGGCCGTGGATCTCCGCCTTCGAGCTGGGCGCCCGCGCGCTTCGTCGCGTCGCCGAGCTCGCCGCGGCCGGGAGGCTCGAGGCCGATGCCGCGAGCGAGCTCGTGCGCTACCTCGCGGAGCTCCGCCACGCGCGCGTGCGCGTGTTCGGCGATGCCCTCGACATGTTCCTCGCCGACCTCACGGCGACGCGCGTCCGACCTGGTGAACTGCTCGCTCGAGAAGGAGAAGCCCGCTGATGACCACCCAAGCATGGAGACGCGTCGCCCTCGCCGCGGGAGCGCTGCTGCTCCTGGGCGGCTGCGGAGGCAGCAGCGGCCCATCGAACGATCACGTTCTGCGGATCGCGATGGGCTCGCCCGGCGAGGCACAGATCCGTGTCTGGGACAGCGTCGCGAAGCAGTTCGAGGCTGCCCACCCGGAGACCAAGGTCGAGCTGAACTACCTGAACGACGACCTCTACGAGACGATCGGCCTGCAGAACCTCCTGAACGGTCGCAAGGCGCCCGACATCTACTTCGAGTGGACGGGCAGCCGGCTCGCGCAGCGGGTCAAGGACGGGTTCGGCGCCGACCTCACGAAGCAGTTCGAGTCGGGGCCGCTCGCCGGGCTGTTCGACGACGCCGTGCTCGCCCAGTACACGCTCGACGGCAAGGTCGTGATGGTCCCGTACACGGCCGACGTGACAAACGTGCTCTGGTTCAACACGAAGATCCTCGCCGACGCGGGCGTCAAGCCCCCGGCCACGTGGAGCGATCTGCTCGCTGCCTGCGACGCGCTCAACGCCAAGGGGATCACGCCGATCGCGTCGGGCAACAAGGACCTCTGGCCGGCGGGCAACTGGCTCGCCCACCTGTCGTCCCGGGTGGTCGGCGAGGACGTCTACGCAAAGACGCTGAGAGGCGGCGCCTCGTTCGCCACGCCGAAGTGGGAGAAGGCGTTTGGCTACATCAAGCAGCTCGCCGACAGGAAGTGCGTGAACCAGAGCGCCAACGCGATCGACGACAACGCCGGGGCGCAGCTGTTCTTCCAGGGCAAGGCGGCGATGCACCCGATCGGATCGTGGCTCGTCAGCTGGGCGATCGACGAGGCGCCCGATCTCGCCTTCGACTACGTCAACCTCCCCGCGATGCCCGGCGGTGCCGGCAACCAGGGGTCGGTGATCGGCGTCGCGACCGGCTACGTGATCAACGCGAAGAGCGCCAAGATCGGCGACGCGAGCGAGTTCATGGCGCTGCTCAACAGCAAGGCGAACGTGAGGGCGCTGATCAAGGCCGACGCCACGCCGCTCTCGAAGCCGGCCTCCGCAGGGATCGAGAACGACAGCCGGTCGGCCCGCCTGAGCACGCTGCTGAACACGGCGCCCGCGATCGTGCTGCCGCCGGACACCGGCTACAACCTGAAGACGGCGGACGCGCTCTACCAGGCGATCGCAGCCGTGCTCGGCGGCCAGGCGACACCGCTCGCCGCGCTGAAGGCGATCGACACGAAGCTCGGCCGCTGAGAGATCCGGGCTCGGCGGACCGCCCTTCAGCTATCCGCCGAGCCCGCGAGCCGATCCGATGAAGTCCACGCGCGCCCTGACCCCGTACCTGTTTCTGGGCCCCGCCGCGCTCGTCTTCGGCTTCGCCGTGCTGGTGCCGATGGCGATGACCGTCGGGTACAGCCTGACCGAGTGGACAGGCGTGGGACCGATGAGGTTCGTCGGCCTCGACAACTACGCGAAGGCGGCGCGCGACGCAGTCTTCCGCGCCTCGTTCAGCCACGTGCTCGTCTATATCGCCGCCACGCTCGTGCTCGAGGTCGGCGTCGGTCTCGGCTTGGCCGGACTGATCAGCGCACGGCGCGGGACCGCGTGGTTCCGGGTCGCGGTGTTCACGCCCGTGATGCTGCCGATGATCGTGGTGGCGGTGCTCTGGTCGTTCGTCTACAACCCGGACTTCGGCCTCGTCAACGCGGGCCTCGCCGGCGTCGGGCTGGATGGGTTGCAGCGCGTCTGGCTGGGTGACACGTCGACGGCGTTGCTCGCGATCAGCGTCGTCTCGGGCTGGGTCTTCGCCGGCTTCTACATGATGATCTTCCACGCGGCGCTGCGGCAGCTGCCGGCCGAGATCGTCGAGGCGGCTCGGATCGACGGCGCCGGCGAGTGGGCGCTCTTCCGCCGGGTCAAGGTGCCGATGATCCGCAACGCCGTCGCGGTCGCCGTGCTGCTCTGCGTGACCGGCGGGTTCCAGGGGTTCGATCTGTTCTTCGTGCTCACGAACGGCGGCCCGTACGGCGCCACCGAGATCCCGACGACCTACCTGGTGAAGGTCGTCTTCCGCGACGGCGACGTCGGCTACGGATCGGCGATGGCCGTGATCCTGACCGCGGTCGTGCTCGGCGTCGGGCTCGTCTACGCCCGCGTCCAGCGCGGCAGGTCTGCGGCTAGCCGGGGGCGTTGGACATGAGCGCCCGAGCGCGGCGCTCGCCGCCCCGGCGCCTGCCCGCCGCGGTCGCCCAGGCCGGGCTGGCGCTGATCGCCATCGTCTTCTTCTTCCCGATGGTGTGGATGGTGCTCTCGAGCTTCAAGTCGAACGCCGAGATCTTCCGCTCGCCGTTCTCGTTGCCGAGCGGCATCGACCTCGGGCATTGGACGAAGGCCTGGGAGGTGGCGCACCTGGGCCGCTATGCGATCAACAGCGCGATCGCAACGGGCGCGTCGGTGCTGCTGATCCTATTGCTGGGCGCCGGCGCGGCGTTCGCGTTCAGCCGCTACCGCTTCCGCGGCCGCGGGCTCCTGCTCAGCCTCTTCGCGCTCGGGCTGCTGCTTCCCGTGCAGTCGTACTTCATCGCGCAGTCCCGTCTGTTCACCGATCTCGCGATCACCGACACGCGCCTCGCGCTGATCGTCCCGTATGCGGCGATGGGGCTCTCGCTCGCCATCTATCTCCTCAAGGCCTACCTCGACGCGCTGCCCGGCGAGCTCTTCGAGGCCGCGCGCATCGACGGCGCGAGCGACCTGCGCGTGTTTCTGCTGCTCGCCGTGCCGCTCCTCCGTCCGGGCCTCGCGACGGTTGCGATCTTCTCGGCTCTGTCCTCGTGGAACGAGTTCTTGCTCGCGCTCCTCTACATCCAGGACGACACGCTGAAGACGATCCCGACAGGGCTCCTGGCGTTCTCGAGCCGTTACGTGACCGACTACTCGCTGCTGTTCTCGGCGCTCTCCCTGGTCACCCTGCCGATGATCGTGATCTACCTCGTGTTCAACCGCCACATCGTCGAGGGGATCACGGCCGGCGGCGTCAAGTGAGGCTCCCGGTCGGCCCGGAGCGGTGTGGCAGACTGCCGCGATGCCCTGGCCCTTCCGCACGGAGCTCGACACGCTCGTCCCGTACGAGCCGGGGCGTCCGGTCGAGCTCGTGCAGCGCGAGCTCGGCATCGCGGGACCGATGATCAAGCTCGCCTCGAACGAGGGGACGTGGGGGATGGTGCCGGCAGCCGCCGAGGCCGTCCGGCGCGCGCTCGAGCAGAGCAACCGCTATCCCGACGGCGGCTGCTTCGAGCTGCGCACGGCGCTCGCGGAGAAGCACGGCGTGGCGATCGAGCAGGTCGTCGTCGGTAACGGCGCCGACGGCGTGCTCTCGTACCTCGCGCTGGCCCTGCTCGCGCCTGGGGACGAGGTGGCGTTCGGCTGGCCGTCGTTCCCCGTCTACCCGATCAACGCGGCGAAGATGGGCGCGATCTCGGTGCGCTGCTCGCTCGACGGCTCGGCCTTCGACCTCGAGGCGCTCGCGGCCGCGATCACCGGCGAGACGAAGATCGTCTACGTGACGAACCCGAACAACCCGACCGGCGGGATGGTCGACCGCGAGGCGCTCCTGCGCTTCCTCGACCGTTTGCCGGAGCACGTGGTGCCCGTGCTCGACGAGGCGTACTTCGAGTACGTCGACGATCCCGGCTATCCCGACGGCTCGCTCGAGCTGCAGCGCGGGCGCCGCGTGGTCGTGCTGCGGACGTTCTCCAAGATCTACGGCCTGGCGGGGCTGCGGGTCGGGTACGGGCTGATGCCCGCCGACATCGCGCAGGCCTGCGTCAAGGTGAAGGGCGCCTTCGACGTGAGCGCGGTCGCGCAGGCCGCGGCGCTCGCCAGCCTCACCGCGGGCGCCGAGATCGCCCGGCGACGGGACGAGACCACGCGCGAGCGCGAGGCGCTCGCGCAGGCGCTCAGGCAGCGAGGTCTCGAGCCCCTTCCGAGCGTCGCCAACTTCCTCTGTCTGCCGGTGCACGACGGCGCCCGCGTGGCCGCCGCGCTCGAGCGCGAGGGCGTGATCGTGCGCGGTCTCGCGGGGTTCGGCTATCCCGAGGCGATCCGCGTCACGGTCGGCACGCCGGATGAGAACGAGCGATTCCTCGCCGCGCTCTCGCTCGTGCTCGCCTAGCCTGGGTTCACCGTCTGGTGGGTTCGTGGCGGGCTTGCTGGTGGTCGTCAGGACGGGCTGCGCTGTCGCAGGCGCGGCCGGACGCCTCGGCTAGACAGCGCAGCCCGGAGCGCATCACGCGGGTGGGTGCCCGCGAGCGAAGCGACCGGGTGCCCAGCCGCGTGGGGAGCGGCCTGACACCAGCCGGCAGGATGCGACACACCCACCAGACGGTGGATCCAGGCTGAAGCGCGTCTCAGCTCGCGAGCGGAAGCTCGAGCGACGGCGCCCCGACGATCTCGACGAGCGAGGCGACGCACGAGCTCTCGAAGGCCGTGCCGGACTGCTCGTGGAGCAGGGCGAGCGCCTCTTCGACCGACCACGCGGCGCGGTAGACGCGCGGCGAGACGAGCGCGTCGAAGACGTCGCAGACGGTCAGGATGCGCGTCTCGAGCTCCAGCTCGTCGGCCTTCAGGCCGCTCGGATAGCCGTCTCCGTCGAGCCGCTCGTGATGGTCTGAGACGAGCCGCTCGACCACGGGGTCGAAGCCGCCGAGCTCGGCGATCAGCTCTCGCCCCCGCAGGGGGTGCTGCTTGATCACCGCGAACTCGTCGTCGGTCAACGCTCCCGGCTTCTTGAGGATGGCATCGGGGATCGAGAGCTTCCCGATGTCATGCAAGAGGCCGCCGATCGCGAGGACGCGGAGGCGCGCCGGCGAGAGGCCCATGCGCTCGCCGATCGCGACTGCGAGCGCGGCGACGCGGCGCGTGTGCTCCTCGGTCGAGGCGTCCTTCTCGGCCAGGCGCACCATCAGGGCGCGCACGCGGGCGCCGAAGAATGCCTCCTCGGCGAGCACGATCTCACCGGCGCGCAGGTCGCCGAGCAGCGGTCGCGAGCGTCGTCCGCGCCGGAGGTCGTAGGCGAGCGAGCTGCCGATCAGCGCGATCCCGAGGAACTCGAAGAGATGTCCGAGCCACCACCCGAGATCCATGAAGCTGAACATCAGCGCGCCGTAGAGCGATGCCGCCAGGACCGCGAGGCCGACGACGACGGCGAGGTCGGCCGAGCGCCGTGTCAGCAGGAATGTCCGCGCTGCGCGGATCGCGAGCGGGACGAACATCGCGAGCCCGGCCACGAGCAGCGCGATTGCAGGAGGCGACGCCGTCTCGGGAACGGCCGGCACGAGGCCCGGGTACGCGACTGCGAGGATCCCGAGTCCCACGATCGCCGCGGCGAGCGCCGCCTGCACCGCGAGCATCCGGCGGATCGTCGCGGCCGAGGCGAACAGCGCGGTTCCGGCAAGCATCAGGATCGCCGCGCCGACCGGCAGGGTGAGCGCACCCGAGAGCGCGACGACGCCGTTCGATCCGACCAGCACGCCCGGCGTCGTCAGGCCGTGGACCGCGAGCAGCGCGGCCATCGCCGAGAACCCGGTGCCCATCGCGACCGTGCGCGCGTCGCGCCGCCGTGCGCCGAGCGCCGTCAGGGCGATTGCGGCTGCGGTGGCGACGACCGCGGTCGCGCCGACGAAGGTGAAGTGCACCCACATCGGGGGCATCACTATCCGGTCACCGACCGTCGCGAGCAGCGCGACGGGGACCGCTGCGGAGGCGGCGAGCGTCGCGAGGATGGTGGGCGCGCGTCGGCGAACCATGGCGGACTCCCATCGGCACCCGCGATCTCCGCCTGGAGCGCTGTCGCGGGTCGCTCAGCGCCGGATCGCGGCGAGCAGCTCGGCGAGCGTCTCCAGCTCGCCCTCGTCGAGCCCGGCGAGCGGCCCGAAGCCACCGTCGATCAAGACCTGCGAGGCGCGCTCGATCCGCTCGCGGCCGTGCTCCGTGAGCCGCACGAGCGAGACGCGGCGGTCGGCGCTGTCGGAGGCGCGCTCGACGAGCCCCGCCGCGACGAGGCGGTCGACGAGGTAGGTGACGCTCGAGCCGTGCACCATCAGGACGGTCCGCAGACGCGTCATCGGCAGGCCGCGAGGGCGGGCGAACGAGAGCGTCAGCAGCACCTCGAAGCGGGAGAGCGTGAGATCGAGGGGCGCGAGCAGCTCGTCGATCGCGCGCGCCGTGACGGCGTACGAGCGGACGAGCGAGGTGAGCGCACGGAACTGCGCCGGCGAGCCGTGCCGCTCGCTCCAGTGGCGCCCGGCCTCGTCGACGAGATCGCTGGATACTTGCATGTCCGAATAGTAGACTTGCAAGCATCATGAGTGCGCACACGAGCGAGATCCCGAGCGTCGCGCCGGCCGAGTCGCTCTCCGGCAGACCCCTCGAGCCGTCCTACGGGCCCGAGCCGCCGGGCGAGTTCCCCTACACGCGCGGCTTGCATCCCGAGATGTACCGCACGCGGCTGTGGACGATGCGGATGTTCGCGGGGTTCGGCTCGCCGGAGGACACGAACCGGCGCTTCCACGAGCTGCTCGCAGGCGGGCAGACCGGGCTCTCGACCGCCTTCGACATGCCGGCGCTGATGGGCTACGACCCGGATCACGAGCTCTCGAGCGGCGAGGTCGGGCGCGAGGGCGTCTCGGTTGCGAGCGTCGACGACATGCGGCGGGTGTTCGCCGGCATCGACCTCGAGGCCGTCTCGACGTCGATGACGATCTCCGGCCCCGCGCTCGTCGCGCTCGCGCTCTATGTGGCCGCGGCCGAGCAGGCCGGGTGCGACCGGGCGAAGCTGCGCGGCACGCTGCAGACGGACATCCTCAAGGAGTTCATCGCGCAGAAGGAGTGGGTCGTTCCCGAGCGCCCCGCGATGCGGCTCGTCGGCGACCTGATCGCGTTCTGCGCCGACGAGATGCCGCTCTGGCACCCGGTCTCGATCAGCGGGTACCACATCCGCGAGGCCGGGGCCACGGCTGCGCAGGAGCTCGCCTTCACGCTTGCCGACGGCCTGGCCTACGCAGAGCATCTCGTCGAGCGCGGCGTCGATCCCGACCGCTTCCTGCCGCGGTTCTCGTTCTTCTTCAACAGCCACATCGACTTCTTCGAGGAGATCGCGAAGCTGCGCGCTGCGCGGCGCATGTGGGCGAGGCTGATGCGCGACCGGATCGGGGCGAAGGATCCGCGCTCGTGGCAGCTGCGCACGCACGTGCAGACCTCGGGCGTCTCGCTGACGGCGCAGCAGCCGCTCGTGAACATCGCCCGGACGGCGATCGAGGCGCTCGCCGGCGTGCTCGCGGGCACGCAGTCGCTGCACACGAACAGCTATGACGAGGTCTACTCGATCCCCACGGTCGAGGCCGCCCTGATCGCGCTGCGCACGCAGCAGGTGATCGCGTACGAGACGGGTGCCGCGAGCGTGGCCGACCCGCTCGGCGGCTCGTACTACGTCGAGAGGCTGACGGACGAGATCGAGGCCGAGGCGCTCGGGATCATCGCCGAGATCGACGCGCGGGGCGGGATGGTCGCAGCCGTCGAGATGGGGTACCCGCAGGCGGAGATCGCGACCTCGGCGTATCGCTTCCAGCAGGCGATGGAGCGCGGCGAGCGCGTGATGGTGGGCGTCAACGCGTTCGCGAGCGCGGAGGAGGTGCCGATCGCGACGCATCGCGCGGACGGCGAGGTCGAGCGCGGGCAGATCGCCCGCGTCCGCGAGCTGCGCGCGACGCGCGATGCGGCCGCGCATGAGCGAGCGCTCGCCGGATTGCGCGTGGCGTGCGAGGGCGATGACAACGTGATGCCCCACCTGATCGCCTCGGCGCACGCAGGTGCCACACTGGGGGAGATGTGCGACGTCTTCCGCTCGGTGTGGGGCGTCTACCGCGATCCCGGAGGCTTCTGAGAGATGGACGGCTACCTGCCCTACGCGTACTTCGACGGCGAGATCGTCGCGCTCGAGGATGCGAAGATCAGCGTCGCGACGCACGCGCTGCAGTACGGCACCGGGTGCTTCGGCGGCATCCGCGGCTATCTCGCGAGCGACGGCGCGACGATCAACGTGCTGCGCATCCGCGACCACTTCACGCGCTTCACGCGCTCGGCGAAGCTGCTCAAGATCGCGCTGCCGCTCGACATCGACGGGCTCTGCGAGCTCGCGGTCGAGCTGACGCAGCGGAACGGGCCGACGAGCGACTGCTACTTCCGCCCGTTCGCCTACAAGGCCGGCCTCCAGCTCGGACCGAACCTGCACAACATCGCCGACGGGTTCACGCTCTACATGCTCCCGCTCGGCAGCTACTACCCGAAGCCGGCGCTCGACATGATGACGTCGAGCTGGTCGCGGACCGAGGACACGGCGATCCCGTCGCGCGGCAAGATCTCGGGCTCGTACGTCAACGCGAGCCTCGCGAAGGATGAGGCGGACGCGCACGGCTTCGACGACGCGATCATGCTGAACAACCGCGGCAAGGTCGCCGAGGTCAGCGTCTCGAACTTCTTCATGGTGCGAGACGGCGTCCTCGTGACGAGCCCGATCAGCGCCGACATCCTCGAGGGCATCACGCGGCGAACCGTGCTCGAGCTCGCCGCGCACCTCGGCATCCCGGTCGTGGAGCGGGAGATGGATCGCACCGAGCTGTATCTGGCCGACGAGCTGCTCTCGTGCGGCACCGGCGTGCAGATCATGCCGATCGCGAGCCTCGATCGCCGAGCCGTCGGCGAGGGACCGATCGGGCCGGTCACGAAGCGCCTGCAAGACGCCTTCCAGGCGATCGTGCGCGGCGACGATCCCGCGTTCGCGCACTGGCTGACGCCGGTGCGGGTCGCAGCCGCTGTCTGATGGCGACGACCGTCGGCGACGAGCTGATCGAGCTCTCGGAGACCCACGCCGAGGTCCGCGGGCTGGTGCGCGAGTTCGCCGAGCGCGAGATCGCGCCGCACTCCAGCGAGTGGAATGCGGCAAAGCACAAGGCCCCTGAGGTGCTCAGGCAGCTCGGGGAGCTCGGGCTGCTCGGAGTGATCGTGCCGGAGGAGCACGGTGGCGCCGGCCTCGACGCGACCGCGCTCTGCGTGATCGTCGAGGAGCTCGCGCGCGTGGACGCCGGCATCTCGGTCGCCGTCGCCGTGCAGGCGGGCCTCGTCTGTGCGCCGCTGATCCGCACGGGAACCGCGCAGCAACAGGCTGAGTGGCTGCCTCGCCTCGCGTCCGGGGAGCTGCTCGGTGCCTATGCGCTGACCGAGCCCGACGTCGGCTCGGACACGGCGGCGCTCCGCACGCGGGCCGAGCGCCAGGCCGATGGCTCCTACCGGCTGACGGGCTCCAAGACGTGGATCTCGAACGGCGGCATCGCCGATTGCTTCATCGTCTTCGCGCGCACCGGAGGAGAGGGCGCGCGTGGCGTCAGCGCGTTCGTGACGGGCCGCGGAGACGGCCTCGAGGTCGGTGCGGAGATCCCGAAGCTCGGCCTGCACACGTCGTCGACGGTCGAGCTCACCTACGACGGGCTCGCCGTTCCGGCCGATGGCCTGATCGGCGAGGAGGGCACCGGTCTCAAGCTCGCGCTCGCGACGCTCGATGGCGGTCGCATCACGATCGCCGCGCAGGCCTGCGGGATCGCCCAGGCCGCGATCGATCTCGCGGTCCAGTACGCGTGCGAGCGCACCGCGTTCGGCGGGCCGATCGCGCGCTTCCAGGGCGTCCAGTTTCCGATCGCCGATGTGGCGGCGCGGCTCGCAGCCGCGCGCCTGCTGATGTACCGGGCCGCCGCGATGCGCGATGCCGGGCTGCCGCACGGGCGGGAGGGCGCGATGGCGAAGCTCGTGGCGAGCCGGGTCGCGGTCGACGCGGCCGACGTGTGCGTGCAGACGCTCGGCGGCTACGGCTACTCGGCCGAGTTCGCAGCCGAGCGCTACTACCGCGACGCGAAGATCACGGAGCTGTACGAGGGCACGAGCCAGATTCAGCGCCTCGTGATCGGGCGGAGCCTGCTGGGCGACGCCGCGCGCGGCTGAGATTGTCCGGGCGTTCGGCGGCGTCTCGGCGTGCGTGTGAATAGCCCGGGGCCTGACCCCGGGCTATTCACACGCAAAGAAAAGTGCCAGGCACCGTTCTTTGCGTGCCGCGCTGCAGATGTGCTGCAAACGCCATGTCCAAGGGCTTTGCGGCGCATCGACGGTTGCTCGAGGCGCTGCGCACGGCGGAGATTTGCCAATCAAAGTGCCAGACACCGATGCGTGGGCGTGACATTTCACGGTCGTGTATATCCCGGGGTGGGGGCCCGGGGGATTAAAGACCCACGGCGATTACGCGCAATAACCCCCCACACTCAGCCCGTGAGCCACGCCCCCCCCACGACCC
>JANLRV010000215.1:0-13364 GCA_031361905.1 Actinomycetes bacterium | reverse complement strand
ATCCGGAGCGCCGCCTCGCCCGCGGCTGCGATCCACCTGCCGAGCTCGCCCGTGGACTCGCCGAGGCGTGGCGGCTGACGCTCGACCTCGACCTGCTCGTGCGGCGGCGCGGGACCCGGCCTCAGCGAGGGCTCGATGCGGCGGATCGCCGCCGCAACCTCCGCGATGCGTTCGCGGCGCAGGCACCGCCGCGCGTCGTCGTGCTCGTCGACGACGTCTACACGACGGGCGAGACGGCGCACGCCTGTGCGCGAGCGCTGAAGCGGGCCGGAGCCGGCGAGGTGCACGTCGTCACGCTCGCGCGAACTCCGAGGGATTGAACCTGGGTCCAGGTTGAGGTCGTCCGCTGCGAGGAGGCATACTCAGGTGACGGACATTCACCCAGGAGGTCGTTACATGCAGCTTGCAGTGAGCGGCAAGAACCTCGATGTCACGGATCCGATCCGTGCCTACGCCGAGCGGAAGCTCGAGCGGATCGAGCGTCACCTCCCGGATGGAACCCGCGTCGACCTCGAGATCTCGGTCGAGCGCCACAAGACCGTGCAGGGCAAGCAGCGCGCCGAGCTGACGGTCTGGACGAGCGGGCCCGTGCTGCGCTCCCACGAGGCCGCAGACGACCTCTATGCCGCGATCGATCTGGCGATCGACAAGCTGGACCGCCAGGTCAAGAAGTACCGCGATCGCAAGCGGCGCTGGGCTCCCCGGCACCAGGTCAAGGGCGAATCGGTTCTCACCGAGCTCGCGGCCGGCGAGGAGGAGGCGGTGCTCGCGAACGGCGAGCAGAACCCGCCGGCGATCGTGCGCACGAAGCGGTTCAACATGAAGCCGATGGATGCCGAGGAGGCCGCCCTGCAGCTCGAGATGGTCGGGCACGAGTTCTTCGTCTTTCTGAGCGCCGAGACGGAGGACGTCGCGGTGATCTACCGGCGGCGCGACGGCGACCTCGGCGTGATCGAACCCGTGCGTCAATAGGCGGGAACCGCGCTGCCCGCTGCTACCGTTGCAGAGGGATGGCGGATTTTCTCAACAAGCTGCTGCGTGCCGGCGAGGGCCGCACGCTCAAGCGCATGGAAGGCCTCGTCCACGAGATCGGTGCGTGGGAGGAGTCGATCGCGGCGCTCTCCGATGACGAGCTGCGGGCGAAGACCGCCGAGTTCCGCGAGCGGGTCGAGGAGGGCGCGACGCTCGATGATCTGCTCCCCGAGGCGTTCGCCTCCGTCCGTGAGGCATCCAAGCGAACGGTCGGGATGCGGCACTTCGACGTCCAGCTGATCGGCGGGCAGGTGCTGCACGAGGGTCGCATCGCCGAGATGAAGACCGGCGAGGGCAAGACGCTCGTCGCGACGCTGCCCCTCTATCTGAACGCGCTCGCCGGCGAGGGCGTCCACCTCGTCACGGTCAACGACTATCTCGCCCGTCGTGACGCGGAATGGATGGGGCCGATCTACGAGGCGCTCGGCATGACGATCGGGATCATCCAGTCCCAGATGGACCAGGCCGCCCGCGTGGCCGCCTACCAGTGCGACATCACCTACGGCACGAACTCGGAGTTCGGCTTCGACTACCTGCGCGACAACCTCGCGGTCGATCTCGCCGATCTCGCCCAGCGTCCGCACTCCTACGCGATCGTCGACGAGGTCGACTCGATCCTGATCGACGAGGCGCGCACGCCGCTGATCATCGCGGGGCAGCCCGAGGAGGCGGCGGACACGTACTACACGTTCGCGAAGATCGCGGGCTCGCTCGTGCCCGGCGACGACTACGAGGTTGACGAGAAGCGCAAGACCGCCTCGCCGACCGAGTCCGGCGTGCACAAGGTCGAGCAGGCGCTGAAGGTCGAGAACCTCTACGCGCCGGGCAACAGCCAGCTCGTCAATCACCTGATCCAGTCGCTCAAGGCCGAGTCGCTCTACAAGCGCGACGTCGAGTACCTCGTCGACGAGGGCCAGGTCAAGATCATCGACGAGTTCACCGGCCGCGTGATGGAGGGCCGGCGCTGGTCCGAGGGCCTGCACCAGGCCGTCGAGGCGAAGGAGGGCGTGTCGATCGAGGCCGAGAACGTCACGGTCGCGACGATCACGATCCAGAACTACTTCCGCATGTACCAGAAGCTCGCCGGCATGACCGGCACGGCGCTCACCGAGGCGAACGAGTTCGGCGAGATCTACTCGCTCGAGGTCGTCCCGATCCCGACGAACGTCTCGGTCGTGCGGATCGACGCGAACGATTACATCTACAAGACCGAGGCCGAGAAGTTCACGGCGGTCGTCGACGACATCGCCGAGCGAAACGACGCCGGCCAGCCGGTGCTCGTCGGCACGATCTCGGTCGAGACCTCCGAGCGCGTCTCGCAGCTGCTCGAGCGCAAGGGCATCCGCCACGACGTGCTCAACGCGAAGCAGCACGAGCGCGAGGCCGAGATCATCAAGGATGCCGGCAAGCGCGGCGCGGTCACGATCGCCACGAACATGGCCGGACGCGGCGTCGACATCAAGATCGACGACGAGGTGCGCGGCCTCGGGGGGCTCTATGTGATCGGCACCGAGCGCCACGAGTCGCGGCGCATCGACAACCAGCTGCGCGGCCGCTCGGGTCGTCAGGGCGACCCGGGCGAGACGCGCTTCTTCCTCTCGGCCGAGGATCAGCTCGTGCGCCTGTTCGCCGGCGATCGGATCTACAACATCCTCGACAAGCTCGGACCGGGCGAGGGTGAGCCGATCGAGCACAAGATGCTGACGAAGCGCATCGAGGGCGCTCAGAAGCGGGTCGAGGAGATGAACTTCGACATCCGCAAGAACGTGCTCAAGTACGACGACGTGCTCAACAAGCAGCGCGAGGTCGTCTACGCCGAGCGCCGCGAGGTGCTCGACGGCGCCGATCTGCACGATCGCGTGCTGGATTGGATCGACGAGTCCGTCGAGGGCGTCGTGCTCGCCTACACCGACTCGAACTTCCCCGAGGACTGGGATCTCGACGGCATGTTCGTCGCCCTCAACTCCGTCTACCCGTGCTCGTTCACGAAGCCCGACCTCGGCGACGTGACCGAGCTCGACCGGGACGACCTGATCGACCGCGTCGTCGCCGACGCCCGCCTGCAGTACGAGCGCAAGGAGCAGGCGATGGCGAAGAACGAGGAGCTGCCGGACGACATCATGCGCCAGCTCGAGCGCTACTTCCTGCTGCAGGTGATCGACACGCACTGGCGCGAGCACCTCGACTCGATGGACTACCTGCGCGAGGGCATCCACCTGCGCGGCATGGCGCAGAAGGACCCGCTCGTCGAGTATCGCGTCGAGGGCCACGCGATGTTCGAGCAGATGATGATCTCGGTGCAGGGCGAGGTCGTCTCGCTGCTGTTCCACACCGAGGTCACGGCCGAGGAGGCCGAGGAGCTCGAGCAGCCGCACGAGCAGCACGGCCTCGTCTACGCCCACGACGAGTACTCCGCGCTCGATGAGCTGCAGAGCCAGAGCTCGTCGTTCGCCGGCATGTCCTACTCCGGCGGCGAGAGCTCGAGCACCGGCAGCGCCCCGGTTGAGCAGCGACGCGTCGAGGAGGCCGACCTCGTCGGGCGCAACGACCCGTGTCCCTGCGGCTCCGGCCTCAAGTACAAGAAATGCCACGGCAAGGCGGCGTAGGTCCGATGACGAGAACGCTGAACGAGCTGACGTCCGCCGCCCAGGAGCTGAGGGACCGCCTCGCGTGGGTCCGTGAGTACCTTTGACCCCGCTACGCTCGAACTCCGTCTCGACGAGCTGAACGAGCAGCTCTCGCAGCCCGGCTTCTGGGACGACCCGAAGGCCGCCGAGCCGATCTCGCGGGAGCACACGCGCGCGACGCGCAAGCTCGAGACGTACAAGGCGATCACGAGCGAGATCGACGACCTGCCGACGCTGCTCGAGATGGTCGACGAGGACGAGAGCCTGCTCGGCGAGGCGGATCAGACGCTCGCGGCGGTCGAGCGGAAGGTCGCGCGCCTGCAGGAGGAGGCGCTCTTCGCCGGCCCGTACGACGCGGGCGACGCGATCGTCACGCTCTCGGCAGGTGCCGGAGGCACGGACGCCCAGGACTGGGCCGAGATGCTGCTCCGCATGTACGAGCGCTGGGCCGAGCGGCGTGGCTTCGGCTTCGGCGTGATCGACGCGACCCCGGGCGAGGAGGCCGGCCTCAAGTCGGCCACCTTCTCGCTCAGCGGCGAGAACGCCTACGGCGTGCTCGCGGCCGAGCGCGGCGTGCACCGGCTCGTCCGCCAGAGCCCCTTCGACTCGGCGCACCGGCGTCAGACGAGCTTCGCCCAGGTCGACATCTCGCCCGACGTCCCGGCCGACGTCGAGCTCGAGATCGACGACGGCGACCTGCGCGTCGACACGTATCGCTCCTCGGGCGCCGGTGGCCAGCACGTCAACAAGACGGACTCGGCGGTGCGGATCACGCACCTGCCGACGGGCATCGCCGTGCAGTGCCAGAACGAGCGCTCGCAGCATGCGAACCGCGAGACTGCGATGCGCGTGCTTAAGAGCCGCCTGATCGCGCGCGCGGAGGCGGCGATCCAGGCCGAGCTGGCGCGCGAGCGCGGCACGCTCAGCGCGAACAGCTTCGGCTCGCAGATTCGCAGCTACGTGCTGCACCCGTACACGATGGTCAACGACCATCGCTCGGGGTTCAAGGACGGCGACGCGCAGTCAGTGCTCGATGGCGAGCTCGACCCGTTCGTGAGCGCCTACCTGCTGGGCCGCGCCGCGGGGACGCTCGAGGGATAGCCCGGTACGGCTCCACCCAGCTGGGGTGCAAGGGGCCACCGGAGGGCGGTGGTATCCTGCTCGCCAGACACCGGAACGCCATGGCAGCGAGCGCGGGCGCATCGCACCTGCCGGATGGCCACCGTTCGTTCCCCTCGCCATGCTGAAGCGCGACGACATCGACATCACCTGGGACACGCCAGGCGCGACGACCATCGCGACTGAGGAGGTCCCGCGGGCGCTGACGCGCGGCGAGCGGCTCGCGCAGCTCGCGCTCGAGGACGAGCAGGCTCCGCGCGTCGAGGTCGGCAGCGGACCGCCGGTGATCGCGTTCGAGGGCGTGACCAAGACCTACGGCGAGTCGATCGTCGGGCTGCGCGACCTCTCGGTCTCGATCGCGCGCGGCGAGTGGGTCTTCCTCGTGGGACCGTCCGGCTCGGGCAAGTCGACCTTCATCAAGCTGCTCTTGAAGGAGTTCGAGCCGAGCAAGGGCGCCGTGCTCGTCGGTGGCCGCAACCTCGGCAAGCTGCGCCGCTCGAAGGTGCCGCAGCTTCGCCGCAACATGGGCTGCGTGTTCCAGGACTTCAAGCTGCTGCCGAACCGCAACGTCTACCAGAACGTGGCGTACGCGCTCGAGGTCCAGGGAAAGCCGCGCGAGGACATCGAGGAGAAGGTTCCCGAGATGCTCAACCTCGTCGGCCTCGGCGAGAAGCTCGAGCGCTTCCCCCACGAGCTCTCGGGCGGCGAGCAGCAGCGCGTCTCGATCGCGCGGGCGTTCGTCAACCATCCGCCGATCCTGATCTGCGACGAGCCCACGGGCAACCTCGATCCCGACACCTCGGTCGGCATCATGCAGCTGCTCTACCGCATCAACCGCTCGGGCACGACCGTGGTGATGGCGACCCACGACCGCGAGATGGTCGACAAGATGCGCCGCCGGGTGATCGCGCTCGAGCACGGCCGGCTGGTCCGCGACGAGCGCCGCGGCGGCTACGTCGAGGCCTGATGGAGAAGCGCTTCCAGTTCTTCGTCGTCGAGGCCCTGCGCTCGCTGCGCAACAACTTCGCGACCACGGTCGCGGCCACCGTGACGGTCGTGATCGTGCTCTTCTTCCTCGGCGTCTTCCTGCTGATCGGCTCGCTCGCGTACAGCAAGGTCGAGCAGCAGCGCAAGGAGGTGCGGGTTCGCGTCTACCTGAAGGATCGCGTGCTCTCCGACCGGCCTGCGGTCGATGCGATCGGTGCGCGGCTGAAGGGGACGCCGGGGGTCAAGCGGATCGACTTCGTGAGCCGCGAGGAGGCTCGCGCGATCATGGCCAAACGCCTTCCCGAGATCGTTGCGACGCTCGACAGCTCGCCGTTCCCGGCCGAGTGGGACGCATATCTGAGCAACCCCGACAGCGCGAAATCCGTCGCGGCGGCGGTCAAGGGCATGCCGGGGGTCGACGAGGCCGACTACGGCAAGAGCCGCACGGACAGGCTGTTGCGCAACGCCACGATCATCGAGGCGGTGATCGGCGGGCTCGTCTTGGTGCTCGCGATCTCGGCCGTGCTCCTGATCGCGAACACGATCCGCCTGTCGATCTTCGCACGGCGGCGCGAGGTCGAGGTGATGAAGCTCGTGGGCGCGACGAACTGGTTCGTGCGGCTGCCGTTCATGATCGAGGGGCTGCTCTGCGGGATCCTCGGAGCCGCGCTCGCGATCTCGCTGCTCGGTGCCGCCTATGGCTTCTGGCTGAGCGATTTCCTCAAGCTCGGCGAGAACGGCGACACCCGACCGGTCGGATTCGCGCTGCTCGCGTTCCTGCTCCTCGTCGCCGGCGCCGTGCTGGGCGGGCTCGGCTCGGCGCTGACGATGCGCCGCTTCCTCCGCGTCTAGAGGATTCGAATTCTCCCAGCGGGGCTGGTGCGCGGGTACAATCGCGGGATCGTGCGGCGGTTCATGTTTCCCGCGGTCGTCGTGGTCGTCGCCGGCGCATTTGCGCTCGGCTACGCCGTCCGGCAGCGCGCAGAGGAGCCGCCCGCGGTCGTCGACCCGGCCACGCAGGCGGTTCGGCAGCTGCTCGCGGAGCGCTATGTCACGCCGCTCGACGCGAACGTGCTCGCGTCGGCGAAGACGATCCCGCAGCTGCTCGATCCGCTGCACCGGGCAGACCCCTTCACGACCTATCTGACGCCGCAGGAGTACGCGGCCGAGCAGGCCGACTCGGGCAACCGCTACTACGGCGTCGGCATCCGCGTCGTGCTCGCGAAGCGCCTGCTCGTCGTCTCGGCAGTGCTGCCGGGGACCCCCGCCGCCCGCGCCAGGCTGCGGCGCGGCGATCTGATCCGGGCGATCGACGGCGTGCCCACGCGAGGCGCCGGGTTCGATGCCGCGCTCTCCGCCCTGCAGTCCCACGGGACTCGACCGCTGCGCTTGCTCGTCAAGTCGAAGGGCCGGTCTGCGCGCACGGTCAAGATGAAGCGGAGCCGCATCGAGCTCGCGTCGGTCTCGGTGCGCACCCTGCGCCACGGCCGCGTGCGGATCGTGCGCATCTCGCAGTTCGCGCAGGGCACGAGCCTCGCCGTCTCGCACGCGGCCAAGGGCGCAAAGCGCGTGATCCTCGACTTGCGCGGCAATCCGGGTGGTCTCTTCGGCGAGGCGATCGCGACCGTCGACCTGTTCCTGCACCGAGGCCGGATCGTCTCGTGGTCGGGCGCGCACGCGACCGCCGGCGTGCGCAATGCGAGCGGTCACAGCCTTCCCCGCATGCCGCTCGTGGTGCTCGTCGACGGCGAGACCGCGAGCTCGGCCGAGATCGTCGCGTCCGCGTTGCAGGAGAACGGCCGGGCGCTCGTCGTCGGCGTGCCGACGTTCGGCAAGTCGTCGATCCAGGCGATCGAGCCGTTGCCGAACAGCGGGGCGCTCAAGCTGACGGTCGCGCACTATCGCACGGCGCGCGAGCGCGATCTCGGCGGGCGGGGCGTGATCCCCGATCGGCGTGGCGGTCTGCGCGTGGCCGTCGAGCTCGTCTCCTCGCATTGAGAGCCGTTTTCAAGACCCTCGTTCGCGTGTGGGGTGGCTGGAGCGAGCGGGGGTGCCGGCCGGCGAGCCGCCCGACGATCCAACCGCTCGAGACACCACGACGCTCGTGAAACCGGCTCTCAGGCTGATCGTCTGCGAGGTGGCGCAGCGCGGGAAGTTCCTCGTCGGCGAGCCGTTCTTCGAGGGCTCGTCGCAGCTGCCGCTCGGTCGGCGCGGCTCGCTGCAGGCCGCGCCCGGCGATCTGGTCGCGGTGCGCCCCGAGCGCGGGCGCGCCGTCGTCGTCGAGCGTCTCGGCACGCCCGCTGACCTCGCGGCGGTGCTGCGCGGGCTTCTGATCGAGCGCGGCGTCGCCCAGCCGTTTCCCGAGGACGTTCTGGCCGAGGCCCAGCGGGTCGCCGGCGAGCCGGCCGGGCTCGATCCCGGTCGCGTAGATCTGCGCCATCTGCCCTGCGTGACGATCGATCCGCCGGGCGCGCGCGATTTCGATGATGCCGTGACGGTGCTCGCTGAAGGCGACGCGTCGCGCGTCTATGTGCACATCGCCGACGTCGCCTTCCACGTGCGTCCCGACGGGCCGATCGATCGCGAGGCGGAGCGGCGGGCGACGTCCGTGTACGTTCCGGGCGCTGTCGAGCCGATGCTGCCGCATGCGCTCTCCTCCGGCTCCTGCAGCCTGCTTGCGGGCCACCCGCGTCGCGTGCTCACGGTCGAGGTGGTGGTCGGAGCCGACGGCGAGGTGGGGGAGCCGCGCTTCCATCGCGCGCTGATCGAGAGCCGCGCGCGGCTGACCTACGACGAGGCGCACACGATCCTCGCCGACGGCGTCGATCACCCCCAGGCCGAGCTGCTGCGCCGCGCCGATCTCGTCGCCGGGCGTCTTCGCGTGCGCCGGATGCGGCGCGGGGCGCTCGCGATCGATCCGCGGGAGCTCGTGATCGAGGTCGCGGACGGCGGGGTTCGGAGCGCGACGTGGGAAGGCGAGGCCCGAGCCCACGCGCTCGTCGAGGAGCTGATGCTGCTGGCGAACGAGGCCGTCGCCCGCTACCTCGCCGCGCGCAAGGCGCCGTCGCTCTACCGCGTGCACGAGCAGCCCGATCCGGAGGCGATCGCGCGGCTGCTCGCGCGGCTCGGAGCGCTCGGAGTGCCGCTCGTGCCGCTGCCCGATCGGCTCGCCGGCACCGAGCCGTCGGAGCTGATCGCGCGCCAGGCGCAGCTCGTGCGCGCCGAGGTGAAGCGGCGGGGATCCGGCAACGAGGCGTTCACGAGCCAGCTCCTGCGGACCCTCAAGCTCGCGCGCTACGACGCCCGCAATCTCGGGCATGCGGGCCTCGCGTCGGGCGCCTACTGCCACTTCACGTCGCCGATCCGGCGCTATCCCGACCTCGTCGTGCACCGTGCGCTCTGCGCCGGCCTCGGGCTGGGCGAGCTGCCGCCGCAGCGAGACGAGCTGGAGGCGCTCGCCGAGCACTGCTCGTTCGCCGAGCGGGAGGCGGCCGACGCCGAGCGGCGCGCCGATGCGATCTGCCTCGCCACGCTCCTTCGCGCTCGGCTCGACGACGGTGGCTGGGAAGAGGTCAGCGAGGGGGAGATCACCGGCGTGATCTCGGCCGGCATCTTCGCGCGCTTCGACGAGGTCTTCGAGGGCTTCCTGCCGGTGCGAAAGCTCGATCGCGCCGACCGCTACGACCTCGACGAGCAGGGCGTCGCGCTGGTCGGTCGCTCCTCGAGCCGCAGCTTCCGGATCGGGGATCCGATCCGCGTCGTCGTCGACAGCGTCGATCGGCCGCGCGGCCGGGTCGAACTAGACTGGGTGCACGATGGCCGACGTGGGAGAGAAGACGATCGCGACGAACCGCCGCGCCCGTCACGAGTTCCACATCCTCGACCGGGTCGAGGCCGGCCTCGTTCTCACCGGCACTGAGGTCAAATCGCTGCGGGCCGGAAAGGTCGCGCTCCGCGAGGCCTTTGCGATGGAGCGCGGGGGCGAGCTCTGGCTGATGGGGGCCACGATCGAGCCCTACCTGCAGGGCAACCGCGCGAACCACGAGCCGACGCGGGACCGCAAGCTGCTGGTCCACCGCGAGGAGCGCGACAAGCTCGTCTCGCTCGTCTCCGAGAAGGGCCTCACGCTGATCCCTCTCCGGCTCTACTTCAAAGGCGGCCGCGTGAAGGTCGAGATCGCGCTGGCGAAGGGCAAGGACGGCGTCGACAAGCGCCACGCGCTGGCCGATCGCGACGCGCGGCGCGAGGTCGACCGAGAGCTAAAGCTGCGCGGGCGCTAGTGTCCCGCGACGCGGGGCACGAGGGGTTGGTCAGGGGCTCGAGACCCGCGCGCCGGCGGATCTGGCTCGTCTTCGTCCTGGTCGTCGCCGGTCTGGCGATCGTCTCGACACGACAGGGCGAGGGAGCTCGCGCATACCGAGTGTGCGCCCTCGAGACCCACGATCGGTGCAAGCCCGACACGCGATCGGTCAAATCCGGGACCTTCGGGCGAGTGATCGTGCCGATCGACCTCTCGCGCTGCGTCGCGCGCGCCGCGACGTGCGCCGAGCTTCGCGCCCATCCGGCAGTCGAGTTCCTCAGCCTCTCGCACCCGAGAGAGCCTGCGAGGCTCATCGTCGTCGTCCGGTTCGCGTCCGCCGGCGAGCAGCGGGTGACCGCGGAGCTCCCCGAGGGTCCCTACGCGATCTACCTGTTCGTCCCGCCGCACGACGCCGTCGGCAACGCGCGGCAGGTCGGCGTGCGCATCGTCGTGCGGCGCGGGCAGACGACGACGGCCGAGCCGCTGACGCCGCGGGCGGGTGCGGTGTTCTCGGCGTTCGGCGGCGCGTAGGGCCGCGCGTGAATAGCCCGGGGCCTGACCCCGGGCTATTCACGTCAGCGCGAGAGCTGCGCCGAGAGCGTGCCCGCGTGGCGCGCGACCGCCGTGCCCACGACGTCGAGGTCGAGGCGCCGCATGCGGAAGCTCGGTCCCGAGATGCTCAGCGCCGCGACCGCGAGGACGCCTGCGAGCACGGGCGCGGCGAGGCAGATCACGCCCTCCTCGATCTCCTCGTCGTCGATCGCGTAGCCGCGCTCGCGCACCGCGCCGAGGTCGGCGGCGAGCGACGAGAGCGTCGTGCGCGTCGATGCCGTGAGCGCGGGGAAGGGCTCGCGCAACCCTTGCGCCACGAGCACGTCCGAAGGGCCGTACGCGAGCAGCGCCTTGCCCGCGGCCGATGCGTAGGCGGGAACGCGGCGCCCGACCTCGGCGAACATCCGCATCGCCTGCTTGCTCGCGACCTGGTCGACGTAGGTGACCTCGAGGCCATCCAGCAGCACGAGGTTGGCGGTCTCATCGAACTCGCTGCGCAGCTCGATCAGGTGCTGGCGTGCGAGCAGGCGAAGCCGGGCGAGCGGAGCCTCGGCACGCGTCGCGAGCTCGTGCAGGTGCCGGCCGAGCCGGTACCTTCCCGGCCCCGCGCGATCCGAGTAGCCGCGCTCCACGAGCGTCGCGAGCAGGCGGTGGGTGGTGCTGCCCGAGAGCCCGGCGCGCCCAGCGATGCCGGCGAGCGTTGTCTCGCCGTCGGCGAGGGCCTCGAGGATGTCGAGCACGCGGGCGACGCTGCGCACCGTCGAGCGGTTTGCCGGAGATTCCATTTGACGGAAAGCATATCCCACATGACGGGAGTCGTGTCAGGCATCATCCCCACCATGGCTCCCACGATCATGAGCGACGAGGCCCTCGCCTTCGTCGACGACCTCGCCCGACGCTTCGGCCCGCGACGCCGCGAGCTGCTGGCCGCCCGGGCAGCCCGGCAAACGCGACTCGACGCCGGCGAGCGACCCGGCTTCCTCACCGAGACGAGCGACGTGCGCGCCGCAGACTGGCGCGTGCCTCCGGCTCCCGCCGACCTGAACGATCGCCGCGTCGAGATCACGGGCCCGGCCGAGCCGAAGATGATGATCAACGCGCTCAACTCGGGCGCCTCGTGCTTCATGGTCGACCTCGAGGACTCGCTCTCGCCGTCATGGGAGAACGTCCAGCTCGGTCACGCATCGATCGCCGCCGCGATCCGCCGCGAGCTGCGCTTCGAGAATCCTGACGGCAAGCAGTACCGGCTCAACGACGAGATCGCGACGCTGCTCGTGCGCCCGCGCGGATGGCATCTCGAGGAGCGCCACCACCTCGTCGACGGCGAGCCGGTCTCGGCGAGCCTGTTCGACGCGGGGCTCTTCCTCTTCCACAACGCGCGCGAGCTGCTCGCGCGCGGCAGCGGGCCGTACCTCTACCTGCCGAAGCTCGAGAGCCACCTCGAGGCGCGCCACTGGCACGACGTCTTCTGTCGCGCCGAGGACGCCCTCGGACTCGCGCGCGGGACGGTGCGCGCGACGGTCCTGATCGAGACGATCCTGGGCGCCTTCGAGATGGAGGAGATCCTCTTCGAGCTCGGCGAGCACGCCGCCGCGCTCAATGCCGGCCGCTGGGACTACATCTTCAGCGTGATCAAGAAGTTCCGGGACGATCCCGCGTTCGTGCTGCCCGACCGCGCGAGCGTGACCATGACCGTCCCGTTCATGCGGGCTTACACCGAGCTGCTCGTCTCGACCTGCCATCGCCGGGGAGCCCACGCGATCGGCGGCATGGCGGCGTTCATCCCGAGCCGGCGCGACCCCGAGGTCAACGAGCGCGCGCTCGCGAGCGTGCGAGCCGACAAGCAGCGCGAGGCCGATGACGGCTGCGACGGGACCTGGGTCGCGCACCCCGACCTCGTCTCGCCGGTGCGCGAGATCTTCGACGCCGTCCTCGGCGACCGTCCGAACCAGAAGGAGCGTCTGCGCGGCGATGTCGTGCCCGACGCGGCGGCCCTGCTCGCCGTCTCCGACACCCCGGGCGAGGTCACCGAGGCCGGCGTCCGGCTGAACGTCTCGGTCGGCATCCAGTATCTCGACAACTGGCTGCGCGGCAACGGCGCCGCCGCGATCAACAACCTGATGGAAGACGCCGCGACGGCCGAGATCTCGCGCGGCCAGCTGTGGCAGTGGATTCGCCACGGCGTCGCGCTCGCCGACGGGCGCGTCGTCACGGCCGAGCTGTACGAGGCGATCCGCGCCGAGGAGCTCGCGAAGCTCGGCGGCCCGGGCGTCGGCCGGCAGGGCGAGGCCGCGACGCTGCTCGACCGGCTCGTGCTCGCCCCGCAGTTCGAGGAGTTCCTCACGATCCAGGCCTACGAGCAGGTAGACTGAGGGCACTGCGGGGGCGTCCTGGTTTCGACAGGGTCGACTTCGACGGTGCGGGGAGCAAGCCGAGGATGTCTGGTTGGCCTCGTAAATATTCCAGGCAAAAACACAAATGCGAAGTCTGAAACTGACCTCGCGCTCGCTGCGTAAGTAATTACGTAACGAGTGGCCCCTCTTGGAGTCTCCGACAAGAGGATCGCATCATTGAGGAGACTTGTCTCGCAGCGGGGGGTCCGTGCCGACTGCGAGAGACCAGAATGCCGGACTGGCCCGAGACGAGCAGCCTGCGTGCTCTGATCGGGCGAGACCTGAACGCAGGCTGAGCTTGGAGAACCCCTCTCCGTTGCGGCTCTGGACGCGGGTTCGATTCCCGCCGCCTCC
>JANLRV010000167.1:0-7980 GCA_031361905.1 Actinomycetes bacterium | reverse complement strand
CTTCGTCGTGCCCGGGACGGGGGTGCGCCGGCCGATCGCCTCGCTGCCCGGGCAGGACCACGTCTCGCCGGATCTCGCGGCCGCCGACGCGCTCGCGATCGCGGGGGCCGGGCTCGGCGGCGTGCTGCTGTTCGGCCTCCCCGACGTGAAGGACGCCGAGGGCTCGTCGGCCTGGGCCGCCGACGGCCCCGTGCAGCTGGCCGTCCAGGCGATCAAGGCGCAGGCGCCGGAGCTGCCCGTGATCACGGACGTCTGCCTCTGCCATTACCGAGACGCCGGCGCCTGTGGCGTGCTGCGCGACGGGGCCGTCGATAACGACGCCACGCTGCCGCTGCTCGCCAGGGTTGCTCTCTCGCACGCGCGCGCGGGGGCAGACATCGTCGCGCCGAGCGACATGATGGACGGGCGCGTCGGCTCGATCAGGCACGCGCTCGACGAGGCGGGACTCGCCGAGACCGGGCTGATGGCCTACAGCTCGAAGTTCGCCTCGGCCTTCTACGGCCCGTTCCGCGACGCCGCCGGCTCGGCGCCCAAGGCCGGCGATCGCAAGGGCTACCAGCTCGACCCGGCCAACCAGCGTGAGGCGGTGCGCGAGGCGCTCGCCGACGAGGCCGAGGGCGCCGACGTGCTGATGGTCAAGCCGGCGATGCCCTATCTCGACGTGATCGCACGCGTGCGCGACGCGAGCCGCCTGCCGCTCTGTGCGTACCAGGTATCGGGCGAGTACGCGATGATCCACGCCGCGGCCTCGGCGGGCTCGCTCGACCTGCGGGCGGCGGCGCTCGAGTCGCTCATCGCGATCCGGCGCGCCGGCGCGGACATGGTGATCACCTACTTCGCGCGCGACGTCGCCGGGCTCGGGAAACCGGGCTCGACCTGGTGAGCGCCCCGCTCGACGGCATCGTCGAGGCGGCCGTCGCCGGCGGAGGCGTGTTCGCTCGCTCGCTCAGATCGGAGCCGCTCGAGGAGCCGATCTGGCACGAGCTGGCCGGGGCCGCCTTCGCGCCGGGCTTCGAGGCGATCTACGAGGGCTACCTGCTGCACTACGGCAGGCCGCGCCTGTTCGCGCCGGCGAACGGCGAGGACGCGCTGCTCTGCGGCGACTTCCTCTACGCGCGCGGGCTGACCTGGATCTCGCAGCTCGACGACGCCTCGGCCGTCGCGGCGCTCGCCGAGCTGATCGCGATCGTCTCGGCCGCGCGCGTGGACGCCCCGGATGCCGACGGCTTCGCGCTCTGGGCCGCGACCGCGATCGGCCTGACCGAGCGCGGAGACGCGCGCTACTCGGCGGCCCGTCGCGCGTTCGCCGACGGCGACGGCGCGGCCCCGCTTGAGGCGCTGCTCGCGGGACGGGATCTCTCGCGCGAGCGCGCAGCGCACGTACGCTTCGCCTCGTGATCGCGAATGACCTGCGGGAGTGGATCGAGCTCCTGCGCACCGAGGGCGAGCTCGTCGACGTGCGCGCCCAGGTCGACCCGTACCTCGAGATCACCGAGATCGCCGATCGCACGGTCAAGGCGGGCGGTCCGGCGCTGCTCTTCCACGACGTCAAGGGCTCGTCGCACCCTCTCCTGATCAACCAGTTCGGCACCGAGCGCCGGATGTGCCTGGCGTTCGGCGTGGAGCGGCTCGAGGACGTCGCGAAGAAGCTCTCCGACGTGCTCGAGCTGACGCCGCCGCAGGGGCTCGCCGACAAGGTGCGCACGCTCGGCAAGCTGAAATCGTTCGCCGATGCGCTGCCGAAGACGGTCTCGAACGCGCCCTGCCAGGAGATCGTGCTGGATCTGCCCGATCTCGACCTGCTGCCGATCCAGACGGCCTGGCCCGACGACGGCGGCCCGTTCCTGACGATGGTCTCGGTGATCACGAAGGATCCCGCCAATGGCGGCCGCAACGTCGGCATGTACCGCATGCACAAGTACGACGCGCGCACCACGGGCCTGCACTGGCAGATCCACAAGGACGCCGCCGCCGACTGGCGCGAGGGCGCCGGGCGGATGGAGGTCGCCGTCGCGCTCGGCACCGATCCCGTCACGGCCTACGCCGGGTCGTGCCCGCTGCCGAAGCACATCGATGAGATCATGGTCGCCGGCTTCCTGCGCGGGCGGCCCGTCGAGCTCGTGCAGTGCAAGACGGTCGACCTGAAGGTCCCGGCCAACGCCGAGATCATCCTTGAGGGCTACTGCGAGCGCGGCGAGCTGCGCGCCGAGGGGCCGTTCGGCGACCACACGGGCTACTACACGCCGGCCGACCAGTTTCCCGTCTTCCACCTCACGGCGATGACGATGCGGCGCGACGCGATCTATCCGTCGATCGTCGTCGGTCCGCCGCCGACCGAGGACGAGTGGCTCGGCAAGGCCACCGAGCGGATCTTTTTGCCCGCGCTGCGCACGACCGTCCCCGAGATCGTCGACTACGACCTGCCCGCCGCGGGGGCGTTCCACAACTGCGTGATCGTCTCGATCCGCAAGGCCTATCCGCAGCACGCGCGCAAGGTGATGCACGCCGTCTGGGGCACGGGGCTGATGTCGCTGACGAAGTACGTGATCATCGTCGACGAGTGGGTCGACGTGCACGACTACGGGCAGGTGGCCTGGCAGGTCGGCGCCAACACGGATCCCGCGCGCGACGTCGAGCACGCGATGGGGCCGCTCGACCAGCTCGATCACGCGCCGACGCTGCCGCTCTTCGGCGGCAAGCTCGGGATCGACGCGACGCGCAAGTGGGAGTCGGAGGGCTATCTGCGCGGCTGGCCGGAGGTCAACCGGATGAGCGATGCGGTGCGTGCGCAGGTCGACGAGCGCTGGGAATCGCTCGGGATCACCCTGCCTGGGCGCGACCGGGCGCCGCGGCCCGGCCCGGCCGAGCAGCCGAGACGCCGGCGCGGATGGTTCCGCTGACGACGGCGAAGGCGCCCGTCGTCGTGCTCGGCGGTGGGCGCTACCTCGCGCGCGTGCTGGTGCCGATGCTGATCGCGCGCGGCTGTCGCGTGCGGGTGCTTGAGCGCCGGCTGGCCGACCTCTCCGGCGTCCGTGGCGCCGACCGCGAGATGGCCGATCCGCTCGACGAGCAGTCGCTCGTGCGCGGCTTCGCGGGCGCCGAGGTCGTCTACGACTTCGCCTCCGAGGCCTATGGCTCCGAGGTGGCGGCGAGCGTCGAGCGGGCCGCGGCGCGGGTGCGCACGACCTGCCTGATCCGCGTCGAGCGGCTCGAGGCGCCGCTCTCGCGTCCGCCGCGCGAGGGCGTCGTCGTCGTGCGCGCGGCGCCGGTCGTCGGGGCCGGGTCGCCGTGGTTCGTCGTCCTGCGCACGATCTCCGACCGGCTGCCGCTCGTGCCGAGCCCGTCTTGGATGCGCGGCGAGAGCCAGCCGATCGCGGTCGCCGACGCCGGAGCCGCGCTCGCTGCGCTCGTCGACCTGGCCCTGCCCGGGCAGCTCTTCGATCTCGTCGGCGACGAGCGCGTGACCTATCGCGATCTGCTCGTGCGCGTCGGCGCCCTGCACGGCCGCTCGGTTCGGCTGATGGAGGGCGGCGCTGCGGGAGACGCCGCCGTGCGCCTGCTGACCCGCACGACGCTGCGTGGCGAGCGCGAGGCGATGGCGCTCGTCAGCGAGGTCTCCCCGGCGCCCTCGATCGCCTCCGAGCAGTCGCTCCTCGAAGCTTTGGGCCGGCAGCCGCTGCCGCTTCGAAAGGCGCTGCAGGCGGCATTTTCCGGCCAGCGCAGGCGGATCGTGTGAGCGTGGCCTGGAGGTCTTTCTGACATCATCTCGAAACCCGACCTCGTTGCGTTCGCAGCGTCGTTGCGCTTTTCGGAGGGATCGTTTGTAATGCTCTCTGACGCACCCTGAGCGGAGGTAGACCGTGGCGGATCACCCCGCCGACCAGAACGATCAGAAGAACCTCTCCGAGGGTGCCGCGGCGTACGCCGATCCGGGCTCGTCGCAGGCCGCCGTGACGCGAGGGATGTTCCTCACGAAGACCGGGCTCGCAACGATCGGCATCGGCGGGCTGATCGGCGCCGCGGTTGGCCTTCCGGTCGGCGTCGCCGCCCTCGCGCCCGCGTTCGAGACGCGCAGCTACCACGAGGTCAACCTCGGGCCTGCCTCGAACTTCACCGGCACGAAGGACTGGCAGGACGTCACCTTCGAGGTCGACCCGAAGGACGAGTCCGGCATCTACCGCCGGCTCGCGTACGTCCGCTCCAATGGCGGCGATGACTTCACGGTGATCTCGAACACGTGCATGCACCTCGGCTGCCCCGTGCAGACGGCGGGCACGGGCTTCGCGTGTCCCTGCCACGGCGGCCAGTACGACAGCGAGGGCCGCCGGACGGACGGTCCCCCGGCGCGCGCGCTCAACCGCTACGAGAATCGCGTCGAGAACGGCAACCTGATCCTCGGCGCGCTCAAGGCGGTCAACGACAAGGGCAAGTTCGTCAACCTCAAAGGCCCGGGCCAGCCGGTCGACGGCATCCTCTCGTACCTCTATCCCGACGCGCCGCAGTGAGGACCTGACATGCCGGCAACCCGCCCATCTGTCCGCCAGCTCGCCGTTGACGCGCCTCTCGAGTGGGTCGAGGAGCGCTCCGGCTTTGTCGGTCTCGTCGAGAAGTTCCTCTTCCGCAAGGTCCCGAGCGACACGTCGTGGCTGCAGACGCTCGGCTCGTCGCTGCTCACCGTCTTCATCCTGCAGGCCATCACGGGGGTCGTCCTCGCGATGAACTACGACCCGAGCGTGAGCGGCGCGCACGATTCGATCGTCTTCATCACGAACGACCTGACCGGTGGCTGGCTGATCCGCGGGATGCACAAGTGGGGATCGTCGGTAATGGTGATCCTGCTGTTCCTGCACATGGCGCGCACGTTCATGTTCGGTGCCTACAAGTACCCGCGCGAGATGACCTGGGTCACCGGCGCGATCCTCTTCATCATGGTGATGGCGATGTCGTTCACGGGCTACCTGCTCGTGTGGGACCAGCGCGCCGTCTGGGCGACGGTCGTCGGCGTCAACATCAACGGCTCGGCGCCGATCGTCGGCCCGTTCATCGCGAACTTCCTCAAGGCCGGTCCGGAGTTCGGGGCGCAGACGCTCTCGCGCTTCTACTCGCTGCACATGCTCGTGATACCCGGCGGGATCGCGACCTTCATCTTCCTGCACATGTGGCTCGTCGTCCGCCTCGGCGTGACGTCGCCACCGTGGTCGAAGAAGCGCTACGACGAGGCGGCTGCCCGCGAGGCGGTCGAGACCTCCCGATGATCGCGACGAACCGACTGCACGAGGGAGCGAGATGGCTCGTCTGACCGCCCGCGAGCGACGCGAGTCGTACCTGCGCGAGTACGCCTACCAGAAGCAGACGGGGAAGCCGTTCTTCGCAGCGCTCTACCACGACGTCGTCGTCAACCTCTTCTTCGTGCTGCTGATCATCGGGCTCGCCGTCCTCTGGCACGAGACATCGGTGCTCGGACCGCTCTACGAGGAGAAGGCCGACCTCGCCGTCCCCGCCTACGACCCCAAGCCGGAGTGGTACTACTTCTTCCTCTTCCAGCTGCTGAAGATCTTCAACAAGCCCGACCTGCTGCTGATCGGCACGATCATCGTGCCGACGATCTGGATGGGTCTGCTGGTCGCGATGCCCTTCATCGATCGCACCCGCGAGCGCCGCCTCTCACGGCGCCCGATCGCGGTCGGGTTCGCATCCGCGATGGCGGTCTTGCTGCTGACTCTGACCTACAACGGAAGCACCGGAGCGGGCATCGGCAAGGCAGGCTCCGAGTGGGCGTCGACGCCGGGGACGGCGTTCGTCGCCAAGCAGGGCTGCGGCGCCTGCCACTCGCTCTCGGTCGCCGGATGGGGAGCGCAGGTCGGACCATCGCTGAACTCGCCGCACACGTACGACCTCGTGCTCGACCGCGTCTCGAACGGCAAGGGTGGCATGCCCAACTATGCAGATCGAGGCCTCACGGCGGCGCAGCTCGAGTGCGTCGCGTCCGTGATCTCGACGGTCGACAAGGGCGGCGGCGCGCCGAAGACTCCCGCGGAGGCCTGCGCCGGGGTCTCCTAGCGGGGAGCCCGCGGGCACCCCGGCCATGCGCTACTTCGTCGGCATCACCGGCGCATCGGGTGCTCCGTATGCCGCGCGCGTGCTCGAGGGCCTCGCCGCCGCGGGCGCCGAGATCGGGGTCTGCGCCTCGGCCGCCGCCGGCGAGGTGATCGCCTTCGAGGTCTACCGGGATCGCTCGCTCGATCCGCTCGAGGCGACGCGGCGCTTCGTCGCCGAGCACGGAGGCGAGCGCGCCACGCTCTACGAGCCGAACGACTGGTTCTCGCCCTACGCCTCCGGATCGGCGAGGTGCGATGGCTACATCATCTGCCCGTGCTCGATGGCGACCGCGGGCACGATCGCCTCGTCGGGTCAGGCGAACCTGATCCACCGCGCCGCCGGCGTCGCGCTCAAGGAGGGGCGCAAGCTCGTGCTCGTCCCGCGCGAGACGCCGCTCTCGGTGATCCACCTCGAGGTGCTGCTCAAGCTGCGCCAGGCGGGCGCGCTGATCCTGCCGGCGATGCCCGCGTTCTACACGCTGCCGGAGACGCTCGACGACGCCGTCTCGTTCGTGGCGGGGAAGGCGCTCGACCTGCTCGGCGTTGACGGTCACGAGATGCTGAAGCGGTGGGGGCAATGAGCGGCGTGCGCGATCGCCTCGATCCAGATGAGGTCGAGCGCATGTTCGATCGCATCGCGGGGCCCTACGACCGCATGAACCGGCTGATGACGGCAGGCCTCGATCGCCGCTGGCGCGCGCTCGCCGCGCGCGAGACGGGCGTCGGGCGCGGCGCGACGGTGCTCGATGTCTGCTGTGGGACGGGCGATCTCGCGCTCGAGCTCGCGCGCCTGGTCGGCTCGGCGGGCGCCGTCACCGGCCTTGACTT
This sequence comes from Actinomycetes bacterium, assembly GCA_031361905.1. Taxonomy (GTDB): domain Bacteria; phylum Actinomycetota; class Thermoleophilia; order Gaiellales; family JALYLC01; genus JANLRV01. Next base: position 1,054 of record JANLRV010000167.1, on the reverse strand, counting down.
CTCGGCCGAGATGCTCTCCCGTGCCGAGGCCAAGAGCGCCGGTGCGGAAGCCGCGCGCGTCGAGTGGATTCGCGGCGACGCCATGGCGATGCCGTTCGCCGACAACTCGTTCGCCGCGCTCACGATCGCGTTCGGCCTGCGCAACCTCCCGGACGTGGATCAGGGCCTGCGCGAGCTCGCGCGCGTGGTGCGGCCCGGTGGGCGCGTCGTCTGCCTCGAGATCACGAAGCCGCAGGGCGAGGTGCTCGGCCGCTTCTACCGCGCCTGGTTCGAGAAGGGCGTGCCCGCGCTCGGCAAGGTGCTCGATCGCGGCGGCGCCTACAGCTACCTGCCCGCCTCGGTCCGTCGCTTCCCCGCGCCCGCCGAGCTCGGTGCGTCGTTCTACCGTGCGGGCCTCACGAACGTGCGCTACCGCACGCTGGCCGGCGGGATCGTCGCGCTGCACGTCGGCGAGGTCGCGCCGTGAGCGCAGTCGCGCAGGTGCGGGCGCTCGGTGGCAGCCGCACGGTGCCCTACCTCGTCGCGGTCGAGGCGCGCCTCGCGGCATCGCTCTCGGGCGGCCTCGTCGCCGGAGCCGGTGCCGAGACGCTCGCCGCCGGGGGCAAGCGGCTGCGCCCGCTGCTCGTGCTGCTCTCGGCGCCCGCCGACGAGCGCGAGTCCGTCGAGCTCGAGGTGGCCGGAGCCGCGGTCGAGCTCGTGCACATGGCAACGCTCGTGCACGACGATGTGCTCGACCGCGCTGCCCTGCGGCGCGGGCTGCCGACCGTGTGGGCTCGGCACGGCGCCGAGATCGCGCTCGCCACGGGCGATCACCTGTACGCGCGCGCGTTCGGCGAGCTCGCGGCCACGGGTCGCGTCGACGCGATCGCGAAGCTCGCGCAGGCGTCGCTCGATCTCGCGCGCGGGGAGTCGCTGCAGGCCGAGCAGGTGCGGCGCGCCGACACGCCGATCGAGGCCTACCTCGAGCGCTGCCGCCTCAAGACGGGCCGGCTGTTCGCCGTGGCCTGCGCGCTCGGTGGCATCTACGGCGGTCTCGACGAGACCCCGGTCGCCG